>NZ_JAKSYB010000042.1:0-308750 GCF_022829505.1 Methylobacterium sp. J-043
CCGGTCTCGACGTAGCGGGCGTCGGCGTTGACGACGCGGAAGTCGGCGTAGCCGTTCTTGAGGTAGTACCGGCGAACGATGTCGAGGTCGGCGGAGATGCGGTCGGGATCGTAGACGTCGGAGGTCTTGATGAACGAGAGAAAGTTCATCTCGGACGAAGACATCAGCCCCTTGAGGGTCTTTTCCGAGTAGGCGCTGTTGCCAATGAAGTGGATCTCGCGGATGCCGGTCTTGTCGCCCTCGTCGATGGCGAAGACGACGTCGGAGCGTCCGCTGGGCAGGTCGACGAGGCGGTAGCTGACCTTGGCGGTGCCGCGGCCCGAACGCTTGTAGACGTCGCGGATGCGCTCGACGTCGGCAGCGATCACCGCCGGGCTCAGGGCGCCGCGGTCCTTGGTCTCGACGACGCTCTCGAGCGTCGCCTTCTCGACCTTCTTGTTGCCCTCGAAGAAGACACGGCCGACGACGCTGTTCTCACGCACGCGCACCACGGTGGTGCCGCCGCGTCCGGAGACCTGCACGTCGGAGAAAAGGCCGGTGGCGAGCAGGTTGCGCCGCGCCTCCTCGGGAGACCCGGTGGCGGTGCCGGTGACGTAGGAGCGAATCGTGTCGGAATCGACCCGGCGGTTGCCTTCGACGACGACCTGCTGCGCCTGCGCGGCCGCGCCGCCGAGGATCACGGTGGCGGCGGTGGCGACCAGAACGATGGCACGCTCCGCCGACTTTCGCCGGCGCTTTCCCGTCATCGACATCATGTAATCGCCCGTCTCTTTTTGTCTCAGCACGGGTTCGCACCCGCAGGCAGCCGCCCTTAAGGCTCACCGCCCTCTGGTCCCGGCCACGCTTGTATCGGGATTCCCCCACGAAGCAAACGCGGCGGCCGTCCGACATACCGGGATTTTGAGGGGTCGTGGCCTTCGCGCCACTTAACGACGAAGCACCTTTTCACGGGATCTCAGATTAGCGTGAATAGGGCGTAAATATGATCGAGAACACAACTTTCCGGTTCGCGTTCTGATCGCAGTAAGGCGGCGTTCACCGCAAAAGCGAACGGCCCGGCGGGGCTCGCTGGGCCGTCGATACAGGGCGGAGAGGGGGCAGGGAAGGGGCGTCGATCAGGTGCCGCGCTGGCTCAGCGAGGCGCCGAGATTGAGGATGTCGTTCCAGGCGGCGAACAGCATCAGCATCAGCACGAAGGCCAGCCCGATGCGGAATCCGATCTCCTGCGCCCGCTCGCTCAGGGGGCGGCCGCGCACCGCCTCGAAGGCGTAGAACATCAGGTGCCCCCCATCGAGGAGCGGAATCGGGAACAGGTTGAGCAGCCCGATCGAGACCGACAGGAGCGCGACCAGACCGATCAGCCCGCCGACGCCGCCGACGCGCGCCACCTCGCCCGAGACGCGGGCAATGCCGATCGGGCCGGAGAGCTGGTCGGCGGATTCGCGGCCGGTGACGAGCTTGCCGATGTAGTCGAAGGTGCGCTCCACCACGAAGGCGGTCTCGTGCACGCCGAGCTTCAGGGATTCGAGCGGGCCGTAATGCACGAGCTTGGCCGCGCCGGCGTTGGGCCCGTTGATGCCGAGCCGGCCGAAGCGGTGGCGGCCGAAGGGCGTGCGCTCCTCGATCATGTCCGGCACGGCGGTCAGGGTCTGAACCTGGCCGGAGCGGTCCACGGTCACCGCCAGCGAGGAGCCGGCGGCGGCCGAGACGACGCGCTGCATGTCGTTGAAGGTGTTGACCGTCTGGCCGTCGATGGTGCGGATCACGTCGCCGGGCTGGAAGCCAGCACGCGCGGCGGCGCTGTTCGGCTGCACCGCCTCGACGCGGGCCGGCGTCTCGTAGCGCCCGCCGACATAGATCGCGCCCGCGAAGACGGCGATGGCCAGGATGAAGTTGGCGATGGGGCCGGCGGCGACGATGGCCGCGCGCTTAGCCACGGGCTGGGTCGGGAAGCTCACCGCCCGCTCGTGCGGGCTCATGCGGGCGACCGCCTCAGGGTCGGGCACGCTGGCGCCGTTGGCGTCGCCGACGAACTTCACGTAGCCGCCAAGCGGGATCGCCGAGAGCTTCCAGCGGGTGCCACGCCGATCGTTGAAGCCGATGATCTCCGGGCCGAAGCCGATGGAGAAGGCGGTGACGCCGACGCCGCACCAGCGCCCGACCAGGAAATGGCCCATTTCGTGCACGAAAACGACGATCGTCAGCACGATCAGGAACGGGATCACCGCGCCGAAGAAGCCGGCGGCGTTGCCGCCCATGCCGCTCAAGAATTCCATGGCCGTTATCCTTCAGGCCGCGACCCACGTATGGGATCCGTGCGCGTCATGCGCGAGTCCCAGTCTCAACCGTCCGCCCTGACAGGGCGAGCCCATGGCCGGCAAGTCGCGGATCGTCGCACGCCTCACGTTCGAGCGCGAGATCTAATCGCGCGCGCAACCCCTGGGGCCTCGCTCTCCATCCCCGACAACACTTCGTAAAGGTTAATTTCCGCCTCAGCCCGCAGCCCGGGCGGCGGGCACCGTCTCCAGGCTCCAGGCGCGCACCCGCGCGTCGATGGCCAGCGCCTCCTCCACGTCCTCCGGCGCCCGGCGGAACTCGGCGGCGAAGTGCTCGACTGCCCGCTCCACCAGTTCGGCGATGCCGTAGAACGGGATGGCCCCGCGGATGAAGGCGGCGACCGCGATCTCGTTGGCGGCGTTCATCACGGTGGGGGCCGCGCCGCCCTCGGCGAGCGCCGCGCGGGCGACGCGCAGGCAGGGGAAGCGCGCCTCGTCGGCCGGCTCGAAGGTGAGGCTGCCGGTGACGGCGAGATCGAGCGGACGGCCGCGGGCGATCTCCAGGCGGTCGCCGAGGCCGAGGCAGTGGGCGATCGGCACGCGCATGTCGGGCATGGCCAGCCCCGCCGTCACCGCCCCGTCGCGCCACGCGATCAGGCCGTGCACGATCGATTGCGGGTGGACGATCACGTCGAGCCGTTCGGCCTCGATGGCGAAGAGGTGGTGGGCCTCGATCAGCTCCAGCCCCTTGTTCATCAGGGAGGCGGAATCGATGTTGATCTTCATGCCCATCGACCAGGTCGGGTGGGCGGCGGCCTCGGCCGGGGTCGCGGCGGCGATGCGCTCGCGGGTCCAGGTGCGGAACGGGCCGCCCGAGGCGGTCAGCGTCATCCGGGCGATGTCGGACACGCGGCCGTCGCCCAGTGCCTGGGCCAGCGCGTTGTGCTCGGAATCCACCGGCAGGATGCGGGCGCCGTAGCGGCTCGCGTCGCGCATGAAGGCATCACCCGCGCAGACGAGGCTCTCCTTGTTGGCAAGCGCGATGGTGCGCCCGAGCCGGAGCGCGGCGTGGGTCGGCTTCAGGCCCGCCGCGCCGCTCACCGCCGCGACGACGATGTCGGCCTCGCGGGCGACCGCCTCCAGCACCGCATTCTCGCCGGCCCCGTTCGGGATGCCGGAGCCCGCGAGCGCCTCGGCCAAAGCCGGGCCGGCGCTCTCGTCGGCGAGTGCCGCGAAATCCGGCCGCATCTCCAGGGCGAGCTTGGCCAGCGACGCGGCATCCTTGCCGCCGACGAGGGCGCCGACGCGGAAGCGGCCCGCATGCTGGGACAGGAGGTCCGTGGTCGAGCGGCCGATCGAGCCGGTGGCGCCGAGGACGGTGACGGTGAGGCTCACGGGATCAGTTCCGTTCAGGCAGTCAGGAGCCGCAGGGCGGCAAGGCACAGGCCGGCGAGCCCGGCCACGGCGAAGAAGCCGTCGAGCCGGTCCATGACGCCGCCATGGCCGGGGATCGAGCGGCCGGAATCCTTGACGCCGTAGCGCCGCTTGAGGGCGGACTCAACGAGATCGCCTCCCTGCGACAGGATCGAGGCGAGGCCGCTCAGCGCTGCGACCAGGGAGAGCGAGACGGCAGGCAGCGCGTCCCAGCCCTGGCTGCGGGCGATGAGCACGGTGAGCGTTCCGCCGACGATTCCCGCGGCGAGGCCGCCGAGCGCGCCGGACCATGTCTTCTTCGGGCTCACCCGCGGCATCAGCTTCGGCCCGCCGATGAGGCGGCCGGTGAAGTAGGCGACGCTGTCGGTGGACCAGACCACCGCGAACATCCAGGCCGGACCGACGATGCCGATCGCGGGGTCGATCCGCAGCAACATCGGCACCAGGGCGACCACCGCACCGCCGAGCAGGCCCCAGATCGGCTTGCGCCGGCCCGGGCCGTGCCCGAGGGCGAAGAGACCGAGGCTGCCGGCGACCAGGAGGAGAGCGGGAACCCAGACAGGCGCGCCGAGCAGCACCGTGACGAGCACGGCAAACAGCGTCGCCCCGGTCACCCCAAGCAGCGGCAGCAACGGCTCGGAGCGCGTCATGGCGAGCCATTCGGCGGCGCCGACGACACCCGCGATCAGCCAGACGCCGGCAAAGGCCCAGCCGCCGACGAGGAGCGTGCCGAGCACGACTGCGCCGAGCACCAGCGCCGAGGCGACGCGCAGGCCGAATTCACGGTTGGCGAAGGGCGCGCGCCGGGCCGGGGAAACCGCTTCGTCGCCCGCCATCAGCCGGCTCCGGCGCTGAGGCCGCCGAAGCGGCGGTCGCGGCGGTGGTACTCGCTGACGGCGGCGAGGAACGCGGTGTGGTCGAAATCCGGCCAGAAGCCCGGCTCGATCACGTACTCGGCATAGGCCGTCTGCCATGTCAGAAAGTTCGAGAGGCGCTGCTCGCCCGAGGTGCGGATCACGAGGTCCGGGTCGGGAATGCCGGCGGTGTCGAGCGCCTCGGTGATGGTCGGCAGCTCGATCGCGTTGGGCTGCAGCCGGCCCTCGGCGACGGCCGCCGCGATGCGCCGTACGGCGCGCAGGATTTCCTGACGCCCGCCGTAATTGAAGGCGACGACCAGGGTCAGGCCGGTATTGGCGCAGGTGCGCGCCTCTGCTTCGTCGAGCAGGCTCTTGATGTCCGCCGAGAGGTCGGCACGGTCGCCGATGATCCGGATGCGGACGTTGTTGGCGTGCAGGTCGGCGAGATCACCGCGGACGAACAGCTTGAGCAGGCCCATCAGCTCGGAAATCTCCGAGGGCGGGCGGCGCCAATTCTCGGAGGAGAAGCTGTAGATCGTGAGATAGTCGATGCCGAGGGTGATCGCGGAGCGCACCGTTCGGCGGACCGCCTCGACGCCGCGGCGATGACCTTCGAAGCGGGGCAGCCCTCGGCTCGCCGCCCAGCGGCCGTTGCCGTCCATGATGATGGCGACGTGGCGTGGCGCCGGCTGTCCCGCGCTTCCGGGGGCGGCTCCGGCCGCCTCCCCGATCTGCCGCGCGCCTTCCGAGCGAACCAACGCAGCCTCCCCCTCTCGCCGCCGCGGTTCGGCGCGGCCCCACCCGTCTTCGTTCAATGCAGGCCGGGTGTCAGACCTGCATGATTTCCTTTTCCTTGCTCGCCAGCACGCCGTCGATCTCGTTGATCGCGTCGTCGGTGGCCTTCTGCACCTCGGTGGCCTGACGCTTCTCGTCGTCCTCGCTGATGGCGCCGTCCTTCTCCAGCTTCTTGAGGATGTCGAGCCCGTCGCGGCGGACGTGGCGCACGGCGACGCGGGCCTCCTCCGTGTACTTGTGGGCGACCTTGACCATTTCCTTGCGGCGCTGCTCGTTCATCTCGGGGATGCGCAGGCGGATGGTCTGGCCTTCCGTCATCGGGTTGAGGCCGAGATCGGATTCGCGGATCGCCTTCTCGACGTTGGTGACCATCGAGCGGTCCCAGACCGAGATCGAGAGAAGCCGCGGCTCCGGCACGCTGACAGTCGCGACCTGGGCCATCGGCATCGAAGAGCCGTAGGCCTCGACCTGGATCGGATCGAGCAGGCTCGGTGTCGCGCGGCCCGTGCGCAGCGATCCCAGATCCTTGCTCAGAGAACTGACGGCACCCTGCATGCGGCGCTTGATGTCGCCCAGGTCGAATTCCGGTGTAGCCATAGGTTCAAAGTCCCGATGCGTTCGGGTGGCAGATCGGCGCGCGGACGCGCCCGGCGCGCGGTGCCGCTACATGAACGAAAAATTGGGTGGCCGCAAATGCGGTTGAGAGCCCGTGTTGGCTTCAGGCGCTGCGGCCGTGGGACGGCGGCGCTGTATCCTTAGCGGTGCAAGGCCGGCCCGGCATGCCTTGCCGAAGGGCAGCATGCCTATGCATGTTGCAATTCCGGCGATGATCCATCAGCTTGTATGTGGTATGCCAGTGCGTGGGGAGGGTCGGTGGGGAATCTGCCCGGAGAGTTCGCGTTCACTGGCATCGATTGAGAGACTGAGGAACGCGCGAGGATGCCCAACCCCCGTGGCCCGGATCAACGCGCCGCACGATCGCACGGAGTCCGCTTGTTCAGGCCGATCCTGGCCGGGGCGACCCTGCGTGAGCGTCTGATCGCGTGCCTGGGTGCTCTTGCGGGCATCACGCTCACCGGCCTCGTTTGCGGCTGGTTCTTCGGAGAAGGCCCCCACATCCCGCTGATCGTCGCGCCGATGGGGGCGTCGGCGGTGCTGATCTTCGCCGTGCCCGCCAGTCCGCTCGCCCAGCCCTGGTCGGTCATTGGTGGCAACACCATTTCCGCCTTCATGGGTGTGCTCGCCGCGTACCTCATCCCGGATCCCGTCATTGCGATCGGCGTCGGCGTCTCCCTTGCGATCGCGGCGATGTCGCTGACCCGGTGTCTTCACCCGCCCGGCGGGGCCGCCGCCTTGACCGCGCTCATTGGCGGCCCGGCGGTCACGTCGGCGGGCTTCCTGTTCCCGCTTTTCCCGGTCGGGCTGAACTCGGTCATTCTGGTTGCGCTCGGCATCGGCTTTCACAAGCTGTCGCGCCGCAACTACCCGCACGTTGCGGTCGCCCCGCCGGTGAACACGCATGGGACGGGGGATTTGCCGGCCCCGCTCCGGGTCGGCTTCCGGCCTGAAGACGTCGATGCGGCCCTGGTCGCTCTGGACGAGACGCTGGACATCGACCGCGCCGATCTCGACCGCCTGCTCCGGCAGGTCGAACGCCATGCGCTCGTGCGCGCACGGGGGGATCTCACCTGCGGCGAGGTGATGTCACGCGACGTCGTCACCATCGGGCTCGATGGCAGCGCCGAGCGGGCACGTGAGCTTCTGATCGCCCACAACATCAGGACGCTTCCCGTCATCGACGGGGCAGGCCGGCTCGCCGGCACGATCGGCCTGCGCGAGCTGACGCTGCACGGCGAGGTGGGACTGGCGCAGGTGATGTCCGAGGCCAGAACCGCCGGGCCGGACGACCCGGTGATCGCGTTGGTGAGCGACCTGACGGACGGTCACGCCCACGCGGTCGTCGTTACCGCCGAAGACCGGCGCGTGCTGGGGATCATCACCCAGACCGATCTGCTTGCGACCCTGACGCGCCTGCTCTCCGCCAAGGCGTTCGCGCTGCCCGATCCGGTTTCGCCGTAGGCGGCGGACGCGGCCCGAGGCCACGCCTTTATCGAGCCGTCGAAACACGCGAGCCCGCGACCGCTCGGCCGCCGGAGCGTCGTCGTCGGACGCGCCCCGCCGAAGGTTGGCCCGGTTGTTGCCAGACCTCATCCTGCCCTGGCGCCGCCACGTCCGCAGGATTGAGCCGATGCAAGACGGTCCGCTTCTTCACATGCTGTACGCTGCCTTGATGGCCTCAAGCATGATGCTGACGTGGCAATTCTCCCGCCTGCGTAAGCCGTGACCGGCAAGGGGCCGCCCGCGCGCCGGGGCGAGCCGTTCGGTCGAGATCCTTAAGAGCGCCTCATAGGGCTTCACCCCGCAACAGGCGCGGGGTCCCGCTTCGCCCCGCCGATGCCTGGCCGATGAAGAAGCGCTTCAGGCCCGGCATCCGATCGACGAGGCCGAGGCCGAAGTCGCGGGTGAGCCGCAGCGCCATGCTGTCGTTCGAGAACAAGCGGTTGAGCCCGTCGGTCGCCGCCGCCATCGCTACGGAATCGAAGCGGCGCGCCTGCTCGTAATCGCGCAAAACCGCATCCGCGCCGGGATCGAGCCCGAGCCGCAGGGCGCCGGTCACCGCCTCGGCCAGGGCCGCCGCCCCGGCGAGGCCGAGATTGAGCCCCTGGCCCGCCAGCGGATGGATGACGTGGGCGGCGTCCCCCAGCAGCGCGAGGCGGGGCGCCCTAAAGCTGCGCGCGAGGCCGAGATGCAGTGGATGCGCGCTCGGGCCCTGCTCCAGGGCGATGGTGCCGAGTTCGGCCCCGAACCGGCGCTCGATCTCGGCCAGCGTCTCGGCGGCATCCCCGCCGAGCAGGGCCGGCACGTCGGCGCTGCGCTCGGTCCAAACGATGGAGGAGCGGTGGCCGAGCGCGCCGCCCGCCTTCAGCGGCAGGATCGCGAAGGGGCCGCTCGGCAGGAAATGCTCGAAGGCGCGGCCCTCATGGTCGCGGGCATGCTGAATCGTCGCGACGATACCCGATTGCGGGTAGGACCAGCCGACCCAGCCGATGCCGGCGGCCTCGCGCAGCGCCGAGCGCGACCCGTCGGCGGCGACCACGAGTGCGACCTCCTCGACGCTGCCATCGCTCAGAGTCACCCGGGTCGCCCGCGGACCCGGAACAGCGGCGGCGACGCCCAGGGCGACGAGGCGGACGCCCGTTTCCCGCGCGGCGTCGAGCAGAACGGCGACCATCGGCTCGGCCTCGACCATGTGGGCGAAGGGTTCGCCCGCGTCGCGCGCCTCCGTCCCGTCGCCGAAGGTGAGGAAGACCGGCCGCACCGGATCGCCGACCCGGCTGTCGCTGATGACCAGCCCCCGCATCGGCTCCGCCGCCGGTTCGATCCGCGCCCAGAGCCCGAGCTGCTCGAACATCCGCCGCGGCCCCGCCGCGACGGCATAGGCACGCCCGCGATGGCGCGCGGCGCCGGCCTCCAAGCCGGGATCGCACACGGCCACGTCGAGCGCCGGCCCGTGCGCCCGCTTCAGGGCGACTGCCAGGACGAGGCTGGCGATGCCCGCTCCGGCGACGAGCAGGCGGCGTCCGGTGCGGCGATCCGTGGTGCTCATCGGCGTTCCTCTTCCTCCGGTCCGGGGCCGGCGTCGCGTCTGATCCTTCCGTTCCATAGCCTGCCCGCATCCCGCACGCATCACGGGAGGGCCAACGGGACGCGGGCCTCCCCTCTGACACCTCCGGGCTCCGGTATCGCCGGGACCGGCACGTCGGGAATGGCATCGCCGGGACAAGCCGCTATGTGCGTCGGGCGTGCCCCGAACCGGGGGGATGCCGTCGTCGCAGAGCCGCAGAAGTCCTCATGTCCGATACCCTCAGGCCGGATCCCGTCGATACGCTCCTCGCGATTCTCGACCTGGAACGCCTCGAAACCGATCTGTTCCGCGGCACCAGCCCGCGCATCGGCTGGCCGCGGGTGTTCGGGGGGCAGGTCGTGGCGCAGGCGCTCGTCGCGGCCTCCCGCACGGTTGAGGCCTCACGCCCGCCGCACTCCCTGCACGCCTACTTCCTCCTCGGCGGCGATCCGGCGGTGCCGATCGTCTACGAGGTCGAGCGCATCCGCGACGGCGGCAGCTTCACCACGCGCCGGGTCAAGGCGATCCAGAAGGGGCGGGCGATCTTCGCCATGTCGGTCTCGTTCCACGTCACGGAGCCCGGCGTCGATCACGCCGCCGGTCGTCCCGACGTGCCGGGACCGGGCGACCTCGCGGATGCGCGAGCCCTCGTGCGGGATGGTGCCAGCATCGTGCCCGAGCCTATGCTGGCCTACTTCACGCAAGCCTGGCCGATCGAGCTGCGGCCGGTCGAGGCCGAGCGCTATCGCGACCGCACCCCGCGGCCCGCGCGCTACCATGTCTGGATGCGCGCGACGAAGCCTCTGCCGGACGATTGCGCGGTGCACCGGGCGGTGCTGGCCTATGCCTCGGACATGACGCTGCTCGATTCCACGCTGATCCCCCATGGCCGCACGGTGTTCGACCCCGACATCCAGTCGGCGAGCCTCGACCACGCCCTGTGGTTCCACCGCCCGTTCCGGGCCGATTCCTGGCTGCTCTATTCGCAGGAGAGCCCGAGCGCCTCGGGCGCTCTGGGCTTTGCCCGCGGCACGTTCCACGACGAGGAAGGGCGGCTCGTCGCCTCCGTTGCACAGGAAGGGCTGATCCGTCCCCGGCGCGCCTGAAACAGACCGGTTCGCGCGCATTCTGCCGTGCGAAGAAACGATATGCCTATTTAAAGTGCAGTTTTTGCAGGATCGCTGCGCGAAGGGGCGCCAAAGGTCGCTTACGATCTGAGCAGCAAGGCGAAAGCGGAAATGGTTCCGCTTGGCACGGTCCTTGAATGAGGGCGCCCGGCTGCGGGGTCATTCCGATCCCCGCGGAACCGCCGAGTCTCGGCCCGTGCGCGGCCGGCGGTGAGACGACAGGACAAAGGGGGCGCCGCCCATGAAAATCGTGATGGCGATCATCAAGCCGTTCAAGTTGGAGGAGGTCCGCGACGCTCTGACCGGCATAGGCGTGCACGGTCTGACCGTGACCGAGGTCAAGGGCTACGGCCGGCAGAAGGGCCACACCGAGATCTATCGCGGAGCCGAGTATGCCGTGAGCTTCCTGCCCAAGCTCAAGATCGAGGTTGCGGTCTCGGCCGACCTCGTGACGAGCGTGATCGACGCGATCGCGGGCGCTGCCCGCACCGGACAGATCGGCGACGGCAAGATCTTCGTGATGCCGCTGGAAAAGGCGGTTCGCATCCGGACCGGCGAGACCGACGCGGACGCGCTCTGACACCCTGTCCCGCATCGCAATCCTCTTCGATGCCCTGACAGCACTTCACCCGTTCCGGCGGAACGCGCCCGGCCGCGCCGCCCACCCCTTCTCCTCAACGCTCGACGCACTGCGATCAGGAGCTTCCTGTCCATGAAACTTCGTAACCTTCTCGCGCTCGGACTGGGAGGAGCCGCCCTCGGCCTCCTCTTCGTCGAGCCGTCGCTCGCGCAGGCGCCGACGGTCGAGCCCGCCGTCACTGCGGCCGCACCGGTGCCCAACAAGGGCGACACGGCGTGGATGCTGCTCTCGGCGATCCTCGTTCTGCTGATGACCGTGCCCGGCCTCGCCCTGTTCTACGGCGGCCTCGTGCGCACCAAGAACATGCTCTCGGTGCTGACCCAAGTCTTCGCGATCGCCTCGATCGTCTGCCTGCTGTGGGTGACCTACGGCTACAGCCTCGCCTTCACCAATGGCGGCGGCCTCAACGACTTCGTCGGCGGGTTCTCCAAGGCCTTCCTCAAGGGCGTCGACGCCAACTCGGTGGCGGCAACCTTCTCCAATGGCGTCGTGATCCCCGAATACGTCTACATCTGCTTCCAGATGACGTTCGCGATGATCACCCCCGGCCTCATCGTCGGCGCCTTCGCCGAGCGGATGAAGTTCTCGGCGCTGGTCGTGTTCACGATCCTCTGGGTCACGCTGATCTACTTCCCGATGGCCCACATGGTCTGGTACTGGGGCGGCCCGGACGTCTTCGCCGATGCGGCCCGCAAGCTCGCCGCCGCTGGTGGCGAGGCCAACGCTGCGGCCAAGGCCGAGTACGACGCGGTGCTGGGTGATGCCGGCATGCTCTTCAAGTGGGGCGCCCTCGACTTCGCCGGCGGCACCGTCGTGCACATCAACGCAGGCATCGCCGGCCTCGTCGGCTGCCTGATGCTTGGCAAGCGCATCGGCTACGGCCGTGACCTGCTGGCTCCGCACTCGCTGACCATGACCACGATCGGCGCCTCGCTGCTCTGGGTCGGCTGGTTCGGCTTCAACGCCGGTTCGAACCTCGAAGCCAACGGCGCCGCGGGTCTGGCGATGATCAACACCTTCGTCGCCACCGCTGCGGCCGCCGTCTCCTGGCTGTTCGTGGAATGGGCCGCCAAGGGTAAGCCGTCGCTCCTCGGCATGCTCTCGGGCGCCATTGCTGGCCTCGTCGCCGTCACGCCGGCCGCGGGCTTTGCCGGTCCGATGGGCTCGATCGTTCTGGGTCTCGCCGCAGGCGCAGTCTGCTTCGTGATGTGCTCCACCGTGAAGAACGCGCTGGGCTACGACGACTCCCTCGACGTGTTCGGCGTGCACTGCGTCGGCGGCATCCTCGGTGCCATCGCCACGGGTATCCTGGTCTCGCCCGATCTCGGCGGCGCCGGCATCCCCGACTACACCACCAAGCCCGGTGAGCTGACCGTCGGCGCCTATGACATGGTCGCCCAGGTCATCATCCAGGCGAAGGCGGTGGGCTTCACCATCCTGTGGTCGGGCATCGGCTCGGCGATCCTCTACAAGCTCGTCGATCTGACGATCGGCCTGCGCGTGACGCAGGAAGAAGAGCGCGAGGGGCTCGACATCGCCGACCACGGCGAGCGCGCCTACAACTACTGAGTGAGAGCCTGCCGTCTCGGCAGGCACCCTGAACCAGGGCCTCGGCGCGATGCGCCGGGGCCTTTTTCATGCGCAGCGCCGTCGATGCCGAGCCGTCTTCCGCTGTGATCGCTCTCGGCCGCGACGACCGGATTGGTCAATGAAACGTAAAGATCGCGTCCGACTCCGTGGCGATTGTGCAGTTTAAGGCGCCTTTAAATATGTTGCTTTCTGGCAACATCTTCCGCGCGTAGGTTGATCTCGGCCAAAATTGACTAAAAAATGGGCACTTGCGCAAAACTTCATTTTGCGGCGCGGCGGCGAGTTCGGCACCTTGGCCGTATCGAATGTGGGGCTGACCGCAATGACAATCAAAACAAAGCTTCTGGCCGCGAGCGCGGTGCTTTCCACCCTGAGCATCAACGCGCTCCCAGTTCTCGCCGCAGACATGCCTGCTGCCGCGTCGGCGCCCGTCATCGTCGAGGAGCATTGTAAGGCTGCGATCTCCACCCCGACCTTCGGCGGTCTCATCAAGGCCAACCCGAACCCGGCCTGCTTCGTCACGGGACTGGGCGACATCTATGTCGGCGGTGCGGTCACGGGCTTCGCCTATACCCAGACCAACGCCTTCGGCATCCTCTCCCCCAGCGCCGAGCAGGATCGCTTCGGCCGCGTCGATTTCTCGAACCTCCAGGGCTGGATCCAGAAGGCCGACGGCCCGCTGCAGTTCTATGTCCATGCCGGCCTGTACTCGATCCCGGCGCTCGGCCTGCCGCTCTACTCCGCGTTCGAGCAGACCGAATCGCTGTTCGGCCCGATCCCGGTGGCCTTCGGCAAGTGGCAGATCAACGACGAGTGGTCGATCCAGGCCGGCCGGATGTTCACCAACATCGGCTCCGAGCTGCTGTTCTCCTACCAGAACCTGAACATCTCCCGCGGCCTGCTGTTCAACCAGGAGAACTTCATCAACCACGGCGTTCAGGTGAACTACGCCAGCGGCCCGTTCGCGGCCGCGCTCGCGGTGACCGACGGCTTCTACTCGGGTGAGCTGAACTGGGTGACGGGCTTCGCCACCTACAAGCTCAACGACTCGAACACGATCGGCATCAACGGCGGCACGCATTTCAGCGACTTCGACGCCTCGACCCGCAGCCCGCGCTTCCAGTTCGCGACGATCAACTCGCTGCAGAACAGCAGCATCATCAGCGTGAACTACACCTACGCCAACGGGCCGTGGATCATCTCGCCGTACTTCCAGTACACCAACGTCGCGCGCAAGGAGGGGTACTTCTCCCCGATCGAGGGCGCCGAGACCTGGGGCGGCACGCTGCTGGCCGGCTACACCTTCACCGACAACTTCGCGCTCGCCGGCCGTCTCGAGTACATCGAGCAGTCGGGCACGCGGGGCGTGGTCACCGGCCGCGGCGGCACCAGCGTCCTCTACGGTCCGGGCAGCTCGGCCTTCTCGTTCACGATCACCCCGACCTTCACCTGGGACCGCTACTTCCTCCGCGGCGAGTTCGCGACCGTCCAGGCCTACGACGTGACCCCCGGCTTCGGCTTCGGCCGCGACGGCACCAAGCGGTCGCAGGAGCGCTACCTCATGGAGACCGGCTTCACCTTCTGATACGGTTTCCGCTTGATCCAAGCGGGGACCGGATCAGCCAGCCCGCGCGGCACTTGAGCGAAGCCCAAATCCGCCATCCCGAAGGGATGAACCGGATTTGGTATGAGAACCGGGCCGGTTCGCCGGCGGGAAACAGCCTCGCTTTGGAAGCCTCGGAGGAATCCGGGGCTTCCTGCATTTCAAGGCGCCACCCCGGTCCGGGCCTCGGCCGCCGACGGCCCACCGCTTTGCGGCGCAGACTTAGCCCCCCGTTAACCGCCCCGCATTAGCCTTACCGGATCGTTGACACCGGACCGGTCTGCGCATGCGTTCCCTTCGCCGTTCCGCGTCGCCCTACGACACCTTCGTCGACAGCCTGCGGCCGTTCCTGGCCAAGCGGCTGACGGAGTGCGGCGGCCTGATTCTCTTCACCGGCGCGGTCGCGTTGACCGTCGCCCTGGCGACGTGGTCGATCAATGACCCGAGCCTCAACCACGCCACCGACCAGCGGGCACACAACGTGCTCGGCCGTCCCGGTGCCGTCGTGGCCGACCTTGCCATGCAGCTTCTCGGGCTCGGCTCGATCGCGCTCGCACTGCCTCCCGCCCTGTGGGGCGTGCGGTTGATGCGCGAACGCGACCTGCCGCATGGCGGCTTGCGCATCGTTCTGTGGTTCGTCGGGGTGCTCTGCGCGAGTGCGGTCGCGAGCGCCCTGCCGCCGACGGATCGCTGGCCCTTGCCCACCGGCATGGGCGGCGTCGCGGGCGACGCGCTGCTGGCCGGCACGCGGATGCTGGTGGGGCCGCTGGCGCACTTCGCCGGCTTCCTGTTCGCGGCCTGCGCCATCCTCAGCCTCACCGCCGCGTGCCGCGTGACCAAGCCGGACTTCGAGGAGGACGAGGAGGTGCCCTACGGTGCATCGCGCCCGGCGCCCCGTTCCGGCCGGGCCTCGGCCCACGAGGAGCGCCACGACGCCGACGAGCCGAGCCTCGGCATCCTGTCGCTGGGCGCGCTCGCGCAAGCCGTCATGCGGGGCCGCGCCTCACTGCGCACCCGGCTCGAATCCTGGCAGGCCCCGCCCGACGAGGACGAGGGGCTCGCTTATGCCGGCGCCTCGCCCGCGCTGGCGGCGCGCCGCGCCTTCGCCGACCCGGAGGAGGCCCCCTGGGCGCCGCAGGCCCGCGAGCGTTCCGACGTCTCGGGCCGCCGCGAGCCGCAATTCGAACCGGAAGAGGACGATTCGGACGAAGCGCCCACCCGTGCCGCCGCGCAGCGCCCCGCGCCGATCGGCACCGGGGCGGATATGGCCGCCGACGAGCCGCCCACCCGCGTTGCGCGCCCGCTGCCGCAGGCCCCGGCGGCGCGTCCGCGCCCGGCCGAGCCCCGCCCGGAAGCCGGCGAGTACCGGCCGCCCGCCCTGGAGCTTCTCGCCCGTCCCCGCGAGGCGGCGCCCGGCTCCGAGGTTTCGGCGGAGGCGTTGGAGCAGAACGCCACCATGCTGGAGGCGACGCTGCAGGACTTCGGCGTGCGCGGCGACATTCTCGCCGTGCGCCCCGGCCCCGTCGTCACCCTCTACGAACTGGAGCCGGCGCCCGGCACCAAGTCGAGCCGCGTCATCGCGCTCGCCGACGACATCGCCCGCTCGATGTCGGCCGCATCCGCCCGCGTCGCCGTCGTCCCCGGCCGCAACGCCATCGGCATCGAACTGCCTAACGCCAAGCGCGAGACGGTGTTCTTGCGCGAACTTCTCGCCTCCGAGGATTTCGTCGAGACCAAACAGAAGCTGGCCCTGTGCCTGGGCAAGAACATCGGCGGCGAGCCGATCATCGCCGACCTCGCCCGGATGCCCCACCTGCTGGTGGCCGGCACCACGGGCTCGGGCAAGTCGGTGGCCATCAACACCATGATCCTGAGCTTACTCTACCGGCTGAAGCCGGAGGAGTGTCGCCTCATCATGGTCGATCCCAAGATGCTGGAACTGTCGGTCTATGACGGCATCCCGCACCTGCTCTCCCCCGTCGTCACCGATCCGAAGAAGGCGGTCATCGCCCTCAAATGGGCCGTGCGCGAGATGGAGGAGCGCTACAAGAAGATGTCGAAGGTCGGTGTGCGCAACATCGACGGCTTCAACGCGCGCCTCGAAGAGGCCCGCGCCCGCGGCGAGACCCTGACCCGTACCGTGCAGACCGGCTTCGACCGTTCCACCGGCGAGGCGGTCTACGAGGATGAGGTCATGGACCTCAACCCGCTGCCCTACATCGTGATCGTGGTCGACGAGATGGCCGACCTGATGATGGTGGCGGGCAAGGACATCGAGGGCGCGATCCAGCGGCTGGCGCAGATGGCGCGCGCGGCCGGCATCCACCTGATCATGGCGACGCAGCGCCCCTCGGTCGATGTCATCACCGGCACGATCAAGGCGAACTTCCCGACCCGGATCTCCTTCCAGGTGACTAGCAAGATCGACAGCCGCACGATCCTGGGCGAGATGGGCGCGGAGCAATTGCTGGGCCAGGGCGACATGCTGTTCATGGCCGGCGGCGGGCGCACGACCCGCGTGCACGGGCCGTTCTGCTCGGACTCGGAAGTCGAGACCGTGGTCGCCCACCTCAAGCGCCAGGGCCGTCCCTCCTACCTCGAGGCTGTCACCGCCGACGAGGGCGAGATCCCGGCCGGGGGCGCCGCGTCCGAGGACGGCCCCGTCTTCGATGCCGGCCAGTTCGGCGGCGGCGGGGAGGGCGGTGACCTCTACGAGCAGGCGGTGGCCGTGGTGCTGCGGGATAAGAAGGCCTCCACCTCCTACATCCAGCGCCGTCTCCAGATCGGCTACAACCGCGCCGCCTCGCTGATGGAGCGGATGGAGACCGAAGGCCTCGTCGGACCGGCCAACCACGCCGGAAAACGCGAGATTCTCGTCGAGCCCGAACCGCAGGCCTACTGACCCACCCACCGCTCGCATCGATCGATCTTGCAGCGCGTCGCCCTCGAACGAGGGCGACGCGCTTTCGCGTTTCAGGGCCTTCCTTCGGGCTCGACAACGGCTACGCTCGGATTTATAGCATCAGCTATAATTACGAGGCTGAAGTTTTATGTCGAGAAAGCGCTATGTAGCGGGTTCCTGGGTCGGCCCTTTCGCCGGGATCGGCATTGCCAGCCTCGTCGTGTCGCCGCTTCACGCGGAAGAAGTCTCCCTCGACGAGATCAGCGTCGTCTCGGACAAGCCGGCTCGGAAAGCGGGTCCGGATGGGGCTGGATCGGAGCCGAAGCTCGCCGACCCGGTCGGCGTCCTGCCGGTGGTGACCGACCGGTTCTCGACGGTCACCGTCGTCTCGGGGGCCGAACTTGCCCGCTCGCAGCCGACCTCACTGGGTGAGGCCCTGTTCGACAAGCCGGGCCTGTCCGCGACCAGCTTCGCGCCGGGCTCGGCCTCGCGGCCGATCATCCGCGGCCTCGACAATCACCGTGTCCGCATCCTCGAGAACGGCACCGGCGTGCAGGACATGTCCGATCTCGGCGAGGACCACGCCGTCCCGATCAACCCGCTGATCAACGACCGGATCGAGGTCATCCGAGGGCCCGCGGGGCTCCGCTACGGCTCGCAGGCGGTCGGGGGGGTGGTCTCGGTCGAGAACAACCGCATCCCGACGAGCATTCCAGCCGGCGGCGTCGCGGGACGGGTGACCACCGGCTACTCGGCCGTCGACAACGGCCGCAACGCCGCCGCCACGGTCGATGCCGGCAGCGGCAACGTCGCCGTCCATGCCGATGCCTTCCGGAGCGTGGCGGACGACTACAACACGCCGCTCGGCATCCAGCGCAATTCCTTCAACGAATCGCAGGGCGGAGCCTTCGGCACCTCCTACCTGTTCGATCGCGGCTTCGTCGGATTGTCCTTCAGCCACTTCGATTCCGTCTACGGCATCCCCGGCCTCAGCTCCGCCGCGCAGCGCACCCGCCTCGATCCGGTGCAGGACAAGCTCCAGGCCCGCGGCGAGTACCGGCCGCTGGACGGGCCGTTCGCGGCGATCCGGTTCTGGGCGGGCGGCTCGAACTACCGCCACAACGAGTTCGGCACCGACGCCAACGGTGTCGAGGGAATCGAGGCGGTGTTCAAGAACCGTGCGGCGGAGGGACGAATCGAGTTCGACCACGTGCCGGTCGAGACCGCGTTCGGCACCTTCAGCGGACAGCTCGGCGTCCAGGCCGACCGGCGCAAGCTCCGCATCTCGGGGGCGGAAGGGGGCCTGTTGCGCCCGACCGACACACGGTTGCAGGCCGCCTACCTGTTCGAGGAACTGGCGCTCGGCGGCGGTCTGCGGTTCCAGGCGGCGGGCCGCATCGAGGGCCACCGCGTCGCCGGCACGCAGGCGCTCTTCCCCTCGGACTTCCTGCCCGAAGGCCCCGGCGACGAGCCGGTGGAATCGCGCCGCATCCGCCGCTTTGCCCCGAAAAGCGCGAGCTTCGCTGCCCTCCAGGATCTGCCCCACGGGTTCGTGGGGAGCCTGACCGGCTCCTATGTCGAGCGCGCGCCGACCTCGCCCGAACTGTTCTCGCGCGGGCCGCACGAGGCTTCCGCGACCTTCGAGATCGGCGATCCGAACCTCAAGGTTGAACGCGCCCGCACCGTCGAGGTGGCGATCCGGCGGGCGGAGGGACCGTTCCGCTTTGATGCCACCGGCTACGTCACGCGCTATACCGGCTTCGTCTTCAAGCGCCTGACCGGCTTCACCTGCGGCGACACCTTCGACTCTTGCGGGATCGGCGGCGGGGATCTGCGGCAGGTCACCTATTCGCAGGCCGGTGCCACCTTCGCCGGTGCCGAGATCGCGAGCCAGATCGACATCGTGCCGGTCGGCGACGGGTTTGCCGGCATCAGTGCGCAGTACGACTTCGTGCGCGCGCAGTTCGACGACGGCAGCTTCGTGCCGCGCATTCCCCCCCACCGCGTCGGCGGCGGCGTCTTCCTGCGGGCCGACGGCTGGTTCGCCCAGCTCAGCCTGCTGCACGCCTTCGCCCAGACCCAGACCGGCACGCTGGAGACGCCGACACCGGGCTACAACGACCTCAAGGCGGAGATCGCCTATAGCCGTCCGCTCGATCCGGCGGTCCATGGTCTCAGCGAGGTGACGCTTGGCCTGCGCGGTACGAACCTGCTCGACGACGTGATCCGCAACGCCGCCTCTTTCCGCAAGGACGAGGTGGTGCTGCCGGGCCGCAACGTTCGGCTGTTCCTCACGGCGCGGTTCTGATGGCCGGGGCCCGCTCGGTTCGAACCCTCGGCGCGCGTGGCCCAATGCGCATCCCCACGCCCCATCGTGCCGGTTCTACCTGAAGGAAAGCCGGTGCAGCGGCTTTTACGATGAGCGGCAGTTTCTAAGCGTTCCGGAGCAAGGACATCGCGGGTGATGGCAATCAGCCGTCAGCCGTCAAGCATCGACTCTCCTCGATGCAGCGTAGACTGAGCGTATCTGTCGAGACAGGCCACGATTCCCGGAGGCGAGGTTCGTCCCCGATATGATCTATCTATTACCAAGTTAAGGGATGCCGTAACGAACGCGGCGCGAATGCGGCGTGTCCTGTTCTCAGCGTCTACGTAGTACGCTTCGGAAAGCTGTGCCAAGGTGCGGGATGGATGGGAGCGACACTCCACCTCCGCAGTCGATCCGCGGCGAGATGGCCGAGCGGATCCGGACGCATGACTGGGCCGCGACGGCGCTCGGTGCGGCGGACATTTGGCCGCCCAGCCTCAGGGCCACGATCAGCCTGATCCTCGGCTGCGGCTTCCCCATGATCGCGCTGTGGGGCCGGGATCTGATCCAGGTCTACAACGACGGCTTCCGGGACCTGATGGGATTGAAGCATCCGGCCGGGCTTGGTCAGCCGTCACGCGCGTGCTGGCCCGAGATCTGGCACATCAACGCGCCGATCTACGAGCGGGTCTGGAACGGCGAGACGGTCACCTTCGAGGACGCGCTCTACCCGCTGTCTCGGTCGGGACGCCTCGAAGACGCGTGGTTCACGCTGACCTACAGCCCGCTGCGGGACGACGCGGAGCGGGTCGTGGGCATCCTGGTCACCCTGCTCGAGAGCACGGCCCGCGTGCTGGCGGACCGGGCGTTGCGCGAGAGCGAGGCCGGCTTCCGGGCCGAGCTGGAACGCCAGGTGCAAGAGCGGACGGCGGAGCTTCAAGCAAGCCGCGACCTGTTCAAGGCGACCATGGACAGCTCCATGGACATGATCCAGGTCTTCAAGGCCGTGCGCGATTCGGCGGGCGAGATCGTCGATTTCCGCTGGCTCCTGAACAACCACACCTCCGAGAGTCGCTACGGCGAAGTGAGTGGGCAGAGCCTGCTGGAGCGTAACCCGGGCGTGGTGCAGGAGGGCATCTTCGACACCTTCAAGCGTGTCACGGAAACCGGCCAGCCCGCGACCGCGGAGCGCCGCTACGCCCACGAGCAGTTCGACGGCTGGTTCTTCCAGTGCGTGGTGCAGCTCGGCGATGGGGTGGCCATCACCACCAAGGAGATCTCGGCCTGGAAGGCAGCGCAGGAGGAGGTGCTCCGGCTTCGCGACGCGATCGCGCAAGCGGCCCTGCGCGAGAGCGAGGATCGCTTCCGCACCCTGGCGAGCCTCATCCCCGTCCTGTTGTGGCGGTCCGACGAGAGCGGGCAGCACAACTCCCTCAACGAGGCTTGGCTCGCCTATACCGGCCAGACACTACAGCAATCGCAGGTCGGCGGCTGGCTCGAAGCGGTCCACCCCGACGACCGCGACGCGGCGCGCGAGGCCTTCCGCTCAGGACGCGAGCAGCAGCGGCTGATCGAGGTGCAGCAGCGCATCCGCCATCACGACGGGCGGTACCGCTGGTTCCTCGTGCGGCAGGCGCCGATCCTCGACACAGAGGGGCAGGTCACGCAGTGGATCGGTGCCGCCATGGACATCCACGATCTGCACGATCTGCAGGAGCGCCAGACCGTTCTCGTCGCCGAGCTGCAGCACCGCACCCGCAACCTGCTCGGCGTCGTGCGCTCCATCGCCCACCAAACCATGGCGCAGACCGGCCCGACGGAGCGCTTCCGCGAGCAGTTCAACGACCGGCTCGCCGCCCTGTCGCGGGTCCAGGGGTTGCTGTCGCGCTCGGAGCAGGAGCCGATCACCCTGCGCAGCCTGATCCAGACCGAGTTGGACGCTCTCGGGGGCAGCGACGACGCCGACCGGATCCATGTCGCCGGCCCGCCGGTGCGCCTGCACAAGGCGTCGGTGCAGACCCTGGCGCTTGCCGTGCACGAACTGGCCACCAACGCGCGCAAGTACGGTGCCCTGACGACCGAGCACGGCCGCCTCTCGGTGACATGGCGCGCCGACCGGGACGAGCAGGGCGGAGGAAACCTGCTGATCGAGTGGATCGAAGAGGGCATCCGCCGGCCGCGCGAGGAGCAGCGCCCGACGCGGCGCGGCTATGGACGCGAGTTGATCGAGCAGGCGATGCCCTACGCGCTCAACGCCAAGACGCACTACGAACTCGGGGAGACGCGGCTGCGCTGCGCCATCGAACTGCCGCTGGACGAGCGATTCGGGCAGATGAGCACGGCCTGACGCTCTAGAGCATCATCCCGAAAGGTGGCTTCCGGCTTTCGGAAAAGGATGATGTAAAAACAAAGTGTTAGAGCGTCGTCCTGGATCCGATATCCAGGACGACGCTCTAACGTCAGGCGGCGAGCGCCGTCAGCACCGCGCTGCCTGCCGGGCTTGCCTCGTAGCGGGTGCGCTGGGTGCGGCCGTCACGGGCGGTCACGGTTAGAAGCGCTTCACCGGTCAGAACCTCCACCGCCCGCAGCACCAGGGCGTGCTCGACGCCGAAGATGCGGGCGAAAGTCCGGCTGTCGGCCGCCAGCCCGAGATGCAGGCCGGCGAGCAGGCCGGCCTCCAGAAGACTCAGTTCGGGACGCAGGGCCGCGATCGTGTCGGTCGCGGCGAGAAAGGTCTCGGCGTCGGCGGCGGGTTCGCTCACGCGGCCGTTCTCCCTGCTCACGCGGCTTTGCCCACGGCGTTCGCGGCACGGGCCCGCACTTGAACCAGCACCGACTTCGAGGTCGGGGTGTCCGAGAACTCGCCGAAGGCCGAGAGCGGCACCAGCACGTTGAGTTCCGGATAGTAGCCGGCGAGCGCGCCGCGCGGCATGTCGAAGGGCACGAGGCGGAAATCCTCCGCCACCCGCTCGACGCCGTCCTCGGCATGGACGCAGATGAGATCGACCCGCTCGCCCGCCCGCGCCTTCAACTCGGCGAGGTCGTCCGGGTTGGCGAACACGACGCGGCGCTCGCCGTAGACGCCGCGGTAGCGGTCATCGAGCCCGTAGATCGTGGTGTTGTACTGGTCGTGGCTGCGGAAGGTCTGCAGCACGAACGTGTCGCCCTGCGCGCGCGCGCGCTGGTGCTCGGTCGCCACCGGCAGCGGGCCGCTGGAGAAACCCGCCCGTCCGGTCGCGGTCTCGAACACCCGCTCGGCCGCGAGATTGCGCAGCATGAAGCCGCGGGGCCGGCGCACCCGGGTGTTGAAGCCGGAAAACCCCGGAATCGTCCGCTCGATGCGATCGCGGATGAGGTCGTAATCGTCGGCGAGCGCCGCCCAGTCGATCCGCTCCGAACCCACGGTGGCCGCGGCCATGCCGGCGATGATGCCGATCTCCGAGCGCAGGTGCGGGGAGGCCGGCTTGTTGATGCCGCCCGAGCCGTGGACCATGCTCATCGAATCCTCGACGGTCACGATCTGAACCTTGGCCCGGCTGTTGCGGTCGATCTCGGTGCGCCCGAGGCAGGGCAGCAGGTAGGAGACCCGGCCCGGCACGAGATGCGAGTGGTTGAGCTTCGTCGCGATGTGGACGGTGAGTTCGCAACCGGCGAGCGCCTTCTCCACCAGACGCGTGTCCGGCGTCGCGCGCACGAAGTTGCCGCCGAGCCCGATGAAGGCTTTGGCCGAGCCGTCGAGCATCGCGCCGATGGCGCCGAGCACGTTGTGGCCGTGCTTGCGCGGCACGGCGAGGCCGAACTCCCGGTCCAGGGCTTCGAGCAGGGCCAGCGGCGGCTTCTCGTTGATGCCGACGGTGCGGTCGCCCTGCACGTTGGAATGGCCGCGCACCGGGCACAGGCCCGCACCGGGCCGACCGATATGGCCGCGCAGGAACAGGAGGTTGGCGATCTCGCGGATCGTCGCGACCGAGTGGCGGTGCTGGGTCACGCCCATCGCCCAGGTCGCGATCACCTTGTCGGCGCCGAGATAGACGTCGGCCGCGGTCTCGATCTCCTCGCGGGTCAGGCCGGACTGGTCGAGGATCGCATCCCATTCCGTCGCCTCGACCGCAGCGCGGTAATCGGCGAAGGCGCCGGTATGGGCGGCGAGGAAGGCGTGGTCGAGGAGCGAAGCCTTGCCCGCCTCGATCGCCGCCGCATCACGGGCGAAGACGACCTTGGCGATGCCGCGGAAGGCGGCCATGTCGCCGCCGGGCTTCGGCTGGTAGTAGTGGCTGGCGATCGGGCGGCTGGCGCCGCGCAGCATCTCGACGCTGTTCTGCGGATCCGCGAAGCGCTCCAGCCCGCGCTCGCGCACGGGGTTGAGCACCACGACCCGCGCGCCGCGTTCGGCGGCCCGGCGTAGGTCGCCCAGCATGCGCGGATGGTTGGTGCCGGGGTTCTGGCCGACGACGAAGATCGCATCCGCCTTCTCGAAGTCTTCCAGCAGCACCGTGCCCTTGCCGATGCCGATGGCCTGGACGAGGGCGATGCCGCTCGCCTCGTGGCACATGTTCGAGCAATCGGGGAAGTTGTTGGTGCCGTAGGCGCGGGCGAAGAGTTGATAGAGGTAGGCCGCCTCGTTGGAGGCGCGGCCGGAGGTGTAGAACTCGACGCGGTCGGGATGGTCGAGGCCGCGCAGGGTCGCGCCGATCTCGGCGAACGCCTCCTCCCACTCCACGGCGCGGTAGGTGTCGCTCTGCGCATCGTAGCGCATCGGATGGGTAAGGCGGCCCTCGCTCTCCAGCGCGTAATCGGTCCAGCCGCGCAGCTCCGAGACCGGATGCTTGGCAAAGAAACGCGGCGTCGCGCGCTTGTCGGTGGCCTCCCAGGAGACCGCCTTCACGCCGTTCTCGCAGAACTCGAACGATGAACCGTGAGCCGGGTCACCCCAGGCGCAGCCGGGGCAGTCGAAGCCGTCGGGCTGGTTGGCGCTGAGCAGGGCGCGCGCGCCGGAGAGCGGCGCGCGACTCCCCAACAGGAACTTACCGCAGCTCTTCAGCGCACCCCACCCGCCCGCGGCGGAAGAACGCTTGGGTAAGCCTTGCGAACGATCCATCCGAGAGCCCGGTCTTCGCGATGTGGGAGATGTGTTCGACGATCCCCGCCCGCCACTTCGCCCCCTGGCGGGTGAGCGGTCTCAGATGTCGTGGCCGGGAAATAACATCTCGCAGGTGCGAGTTGATGGGCGGTCGATGATGGGGGAGGCATTCGTCGCACGCAGGGCAGTTTAATCCGATTCTAGAAGGTGCCTGTTTCTGGAATGGCTCGAAGCTAAATCAGCACGAGAGCCAAGGCTGACCAGCGGAACTTTGATGCATTGCATCAAAATGCTCATCGTATGAAATTGCGCTGCCAGCCGGTTCACCCAAACGGCCGGCTCCCTTGTAGATCAGATCCGATTTCGCGGTGCGGGCCGAATGGGAGGCGAGACCGGCAGCCGTCGCGAGGTCGGATCACGTCACGGACGCGTGCGGTGACAGTCGGAACTGGACCCGCTCCATCATGGCAAGGCGGGGCCAACTCAATCAAAGCGCCGAGCCCACCGAACACGCCGCGCGATTGCGTGGCGTTAAGTCAGGCGTCCCGCGCGAGGGCGGCCGCGTCCCGCCCGACGACCGGGGCGAGACTCGTCAGCCCCTCCGCCCGCAGGCGTTGGCTTAAGCCGCGCTTGATCGTGCCGACCAGCCCCGGCCCCTCGTAGACGAGGGCGGAGTAGAGCTGGACGAGGCGCGCACCCGCGCGGATCTTGGTCCAGGCGGCCTCTGCCGAATCGATGCCGCCGACGCCGATCAGCGGGATCCGGTCGCCGACGCGCAGGTAGGTCTCGGCCAGGAGCCGCGTCGACGGGCCGAACAGTGGCCGTCCGGACAGGCCGCCGGTCTCCTTCGCGACGGAGGATTCCGTGAGGGATGCCGGCCGCGCGATCGTGGTGTTCGAGACGACGAGGCCCTGGATGCCGCGCCGGAGCGCCGTCGCCGTCATGGCGTCGAGCCCTTCGAGGGCAATGTCGGGCGCGATCTTGAGCAGCACGGCGGCGCTCGATCCGCTGGCATCGCGGGCGGCGACGACGCGGGCGAGCAGGTCGTCGAGGAAGGCCTCGCCCTGAAGGTCGCGCAGGCCCGGCGTGTTGGGCGAGGAGACGTTGACGGTGATGAAGGCGACATGCGGCGCGAGCCGCCCGGTGCAGGCGACGTAGTCGGCGAGCCGGTCCGCCGATTCCTTGTTGGCCCCGATATTGACGCCGACGATCCCCTCGCGTCCGGCGCGGGCCTTGAGTCGGTCGGCCACCGCGTCGAGCCCCTCGCTGTTGAGGCCGAAGCGGTTGATCACCGCCCGGTCGCCGGGAAGCCGGAACACCCGCGGGCGCGGATTGCCGGGCTGCGGCTGCGGCACGACTCCGCCGACCTCGACGAAACCGAAGCCGAGGCCCAGCAGCGCGTCGGCCACCCGCGCGCCCTTGTCGAAGCCGGCGGCGAGGCCGACAGGGTTGGGAAAGCGTTGCCCGAACATCTCGACGGCAAGCGACGCGTCGTCGGCCGGCGGCCGACGCGGCGGCAGCAGCGAGAGGCCGCGAATCGTCAGGTCGTGCGCCGTCTCGGCGTCGAGCCCGTGCAGCAGCGGCCGGGCAAGGGGGAAGAGCGCGTCGATCATGCCTGCGGGATCTCCGCCGGGAATACGTGCCGCCCGTCCGCCCCCAGGGGCATGTCGGTCACGGAGCGCACGGCGCTCAAGGAAAGGTCGCCGTAGAGGTGCGGGAACAGCGCGCCACCCCGCGACGGCTCGAACCGCAGGGCCGGTCCGAGATCGTCGCTCTCGATCGCCACGAGGAGCAGATCGTCCTGACCGGAAAAGTGGCGGGCGGCGGTCTCGGCGACCTGTTCCGCGGTCGAGAAGTGGATGAAGCCGTCGGCGTGGTCGACGGGCGCGCCGGTGAAGCGGCCGAGCGCTTCGGCCTCCTGCCAGAGGCCGCGCGGACAGATCTTGTAGACGAGGGCCATCCGATCTCCAGGGGTCAATCGTCCGGAGCGATAGAACGCGCGCTTCCCCGCGGCAACCGATGCCGGATACGGGGTGCCACGTCTTCACCGCTTGCCGTTCAGATGCGACACTCGCCTCTCCGGATGCTCCGATTGCGTCCAGGGTCAGCGGGTTCTAGTTTCCTAACTTTAGGCCGTATGTCTCAACGGCACACGCGCCGGTTTGAGGCCGCCATGCTGTCGCACGAGCAGATCTGGACTGCGATCGACCGGTTGGCCGAGCGCCACGGCTTCTCCGCCTCGGGGCTCGCCCGGCGTGCCGGCCTCGATGCCACGAGTTTCAACCGCTCGAAGCGCGTCGGCCCCGACGGGCGCAAGCGCTGGCCCTCTACCGAATCGATCGCCAAGGTGCTCGCCGCCACCGGCGCCAGCCTCGACGACTTCCTGCGGCTGGTCGATTCCCATCAAGGGCCGGCCCGGACCATGGTGCCGCTGATCGGTCTGACCCAGGCTGGGTCCGGTCGCCTGTTCACGGACGAGGGCATTCCGACCGGCGGGCCTGGCTGGGAGGAGATCGAGTTTCCCGATCTCGGCGGTGACCGCGCTTTCGCGCTGGAGGTGCAGGGCGATTCGATGCTGCCGCTCTACCGCGACGGCGACGTGCTGATCGTCGCCCCGAATGCCAGCATCCGCAAGGGCGACCGGATCGTCGCGCGGCTCAGCAACGGCGAGGTGCTGGCCAAGGAACTGCGCCGCCGCACCGCCCGCACCATCGAACTCGCCTCGCTCAACCCCGACCACGAGGACCGCATGGTGCCGCTCGCCGAGGTCGCCTGGATGGCCCGCGTCATGTGGGTGCGGCAGTAGAGGCCGGCGAGAGCATCGTTCCGAAAGGTGGTTGCCGGCTTTCGGAAAAAGACGGTGCTACAGCCCGGCCAGCCGATGGGCCATGCCGAGGGCGATCTGGCCCGAGAGCAGGCTCCAGCCGCAGGCGATCATCGTCGCGATCATCACGAAGGGGATCGGCCGGCGCTCGATGCGCCGACCCCGCAGGGTGTTGCGCAGGATGATGAAGGGCGCGACCACTGCGATCATCGGCAGCGCGGCCAGGGCGGTGACGCCGCCGGCTTCCAGCAGGCGAAAGCTCGCCCGCCGGTTCGTGGCGTATTCGAAGGCGCTCGCGAGCAGCCCCGCCAGAGCGAGGCCGACGATGAGCGCCTGGATGGATTCGACGGAAGACGGGCTCACGGTCATGACGCGCTCGACGCTCCTTCTCAGGACATGACGCGCAGTCTGACCGATCGTTTACGTGTTGTTAAGAAAGACGTTTCGTTAACGCTAACGCCGCCCACAGGCTCGACGCCAAAGGTGGGCGTCGAGCCTGTGGGCGGCGCTGCCGGCCCAGACGAAGGCCGGCTTGCGACTTCATACCAAATCCTATTGATCCCTTCGGGATGGCGGATTTGGTCTTCGCTCAATCGCCGTGCGGGCTGAGCGATTCGCATCCCGCTTTCATCAAGCGGGATCCGTATCAGGCGTCTTCTTCGAGATCGATGTCGAGGATCGCCATCCGGAAGGTGAAGGAATCGTCGCCGTCTTCCTTGTCGTCCGCGAGGACACCGATCGACTCCTCGCCGATGAACACCTCGGCGGAATCGCCGGTCTTCATCGCCACGACGCGGATGCTGGCATTGGCGAACTTGCGGCGCAGGTAATCCTGCAGCTTGGCGACTTCGGTCTTGGTCACGCCGTCAACCTTCTTGCGAGGCGGTGCGTGCCGGGACGAGCGGTCCCGGCGGCAGCGCTGAGGGGCTTGTGATGGTGGCCGGCGGCTTGCCACGTCGGGGGAGGGCAGGCAACCCGCCGGGCGCGGAGAGCGGCTTCAGATCCCGCCGGCGATATCGATGAACTCGCTCATCGCCACGAGCTGGTCCATCGAGCGGGCGGGCTCGGCGCAGCCGGCCGCACCGACGACGCGTGCCGGCACGCCGACGACGGTGGTGTGGGCCGGCACCGACCGGAGCACGACCGAGCCGGCTGCGACCCGGGCACAGGCCCCGACCTCGATGTTGCCGAGGATCTTGGCGCCCGCGCCGATCATCACGCCGCGACGGATCTTGGGGTGGCGGTCGCCGCCATGCTTGCCCGTGCCGCCGAGCGTCACCGCATGCAGGATTGACACATCGTCCTCGATCACCGCGGTGGAGCCGATCACGACCCCGGTGGCGTGGTCGAAGAACACCCCGCGCCCAATCCGGGCGGCCGGGTGGATGTCGGTCTGGAACACCTCCGACGACCGGCTCTGGAGGTAGAGTGCGAGGTCGCGCCGGCCCTGGCCCCAGTACCAGTGGGCAAGCCGATGCGCCTGGATCGCGTGGAAACCCTTGAAGTAGAGTAGTGGCTCGAGCGCGCGCGTCGTCGCCGGGTCGCGGTCCATCACCGCGAGGATGTCGGCGCGCATGCTTTGGCCGATGCGGGCATCGTCCTGAAGCGCTTCGTGGAAGCCGTGGGCGACGAGTTCGGACGAGAGCGAGGCATGGCCGAGGCGTGTGGCGACGCGGTGCGCCACCGCCGCCTCCAAGGTCGGATGGTTGAGGATGGTCGCAACGAAGAACGAGGCGAGCTGCGGCTCGTCGCGCACCACCGTTTCCGCCTCGGTGCGCACGCGCGTCCAGAGCGGATCGACGATGCCGGCGATGCCTTCGCGCCCGGAGGCCGGACTGAGCGACGGACTGGCGGACATGCATTCCTCCTCGACAGCCTGGGCTGTCCATCCGGCTTGCGGTCACAACGCGCCCGTTTCCGGAAGCGTGTTCACGCCGCCCCGCCTGCCTTGCCGAGGCGGCCAGCGAGACAGGTTATGCCGCCGGGTGGGGCCTGAGGTTACGACGCGTATCGCGAAAACCGCCCGGGAGAGAAGCGTCTTCGCCCGCGCCGGGTCAAGCCCTACAGCTTGGGGCGATCCTGCGGCGCATCAAGAGGTCGTGTGTCACCCTGCGGCGGATGGTGCCGCGCAAGCCGCCGTCACGCGGCCGGACGCCGGCCGCCGGTGTCGTTGCCGCTGAAGCGGGACTCGATCACTTCGATCAGACGCTCGGACATGGTCTCGACCGGTACGTCGGAGGTGTCCACGACGGCGGAGGCGCGGGCGTAGAGCGGCTCGCGGCTGAGCAGCACCGCGCGCAGATCCTCCAGCACCGAGGCCGGATCGCCCTTACCTTCGACATGGCCCTGGTCGCGCACCCGCTGCAGGTGCTCCTCGGGGCGGGCCTGAAGCCAGATCGTGTAGAAGGAGGAGAGCAGCAGGTCGTAGGTCAGCGGCTCGGCGACGATGCTGCCGCCGGTGGCGAGCACCATCGGCCCCGGCTGCTCGGCGAGGCCGCGCAGGGCCTTCTGCTCCAGCCGGCGGTAGCCTTCCTGGCCGTAGATCGCGAAGATCTCGCGCACGGACAGACCGTTCTCGCGCTCGATTTCCGTGTTGAGCTCCACGAAACGCCAGCCGAGATGGGCCGCCGCCATCCGGCCCAGCGTCGATTTGCCGGCGCCGCGCAGACCCACCAGCGCCACGCGCCGCCGGACCGTGCGCGCTTCCGCGCCGGTCGAGCCTGCGAGCGCCGACTTGGCCAGGGCGATCTGGTCCGGGCTCGCCTGATCGAGCAGGTCGCGGATGACGCGCCAATCGGACGAGGCTTCCTGGGTCGCGACGAGATCGTCGAGCCGCATCCCCATCGCGTTGGCGACGCGCCGCAGCAGGATGATGGAGACGTTGCCCTGGCCGCTTTCGAGCTGGGCGATGTAGCGCTCGGACAGGCCGGAGGCCTGCGAGAGCAGCTTGCGTGACAGCCCGCGCACCGTCCGCGCGTGGCGAACGCGGCGGCCGAGTTCGTTCAGGAAACCGGCTTCTTGATCGGCCGCGTCGGTCATGGCCCCACTCACCTCATCGTCCTTTCCGACGCCCGCCTCGATCCGAATACAGGTCGAATAGCTCCGGCGGGGCCTCGCCCCCAGGATACCATCCGCTCGCCCGGAGAGCCGAGCGAGAAACGCCCGCTGCAACGCGCGGGCCAAAGCACGCGGAGACGGCGGGGAAGGCGCACATCTGGCGACTGGCAGGCTGCGGTGCAACCCGTCGCGCGAGCGTGGCATCCATGCGAACTCACCGGTGGATAATATATGATATCTCGCAACGCGAGAGATACGGCGCTGCAAAACACTACTCCGCCAACGTCACCCCCTCGAACGGGGTGCGCCCGAGCGGGTCCGTCCGGAAGCCGCGTACCGCGCGTCGGGCTGCCATGTGGATGACGGGGTGGGCGAGCGGCACCCAGGGAACGGCATCGCGGAAGCGGGTCTGCGCCTCCCACTGCCACCGCCCGGCAGCCGAGCAGCACGTTCATGACGTTGTCGGGGCCGCCGTTGTCGCGGGTCCAGCCGTAGAGCATCATCGTCCGTGCGCCGCCGTAGGGAGCCGCGCGGTAGGCGTTCCAGTCGCGGGTGGTCGGCCGTGCGCGGATGCCGATGCGGGCGAGGTCGGCGCGGACGAGGCGTCTCATCGTGCCTCCGCCCCGGTGGGCCGGCGCGCTGTGCCCGGCCGCTCGGCGCCGCCGGGCGCCCGTGGGAAGTCCAGGCGCACAAGGGTGCCCCGGCCCGGGTCGCTCTCGATGGCGATGCGGCCCTGGAGTTTGGCCGTGACGAGGTTGTGCACGATGTGCATGCCGAGCCCGGTGCTGCCGCGGGAGCGGGCGGTGGTGAAGAACGGGTCGAAGATGCGCCCGAGATGCTCCGGCGCGATGCCGCCACCGTCGTCGCTCACCTCCAACCGAACGAGCGCTCCGGGCGCCGAGACCCGCACCGTGATGGTTCCGGGCCGCTCGGCGCCGGCGAACCCGTGCACGACGGCGTTGGCGACGAGATTGGTGACGACCTGCGCGAGCACGCCGGGATAGGTGTCGACGACGATGCCGGGCGGGACCTCACGCCGAATCCGGTGGCCGCCCTTGCGCAGCATCGGCTGCAGGCTCGCGAGAAGTTCGCCGAGCCAGACATCGAGGTCGAAGCTGCGGCGCTCGTCGCTCGCCCGGTCCACCGCCACCTGCTTGAAGCCGTGGACGAGGTCGGCGGCGCGGGTCAGGTTCGCGCAGAGCAGTTGCGTTCCCTCGCCAACCCGATCGACGAAATGGGTTAGGCGCGAGCGCGAGAGCGTGCCCGCCGCGACCAGGCCCTGGAAGGCCCGCGTCTCGTCGCGCACCAGCGTCGCGGTGGTCAGCGCGATGCCGAGCGGCGTGTTGATCTCGTGGGCGACGCCGGCCACGAGTTGTCCCAGCGAGGCGAGTTTTTCCGCGCGGATCAAGTCGTCCTGGGCTTGGCGGAGATCGTGCAGGGCGGTGTCCGCCTGATCCTTGGCCCGCCGCAGCGCCCGTTCGCGCCGGCCGATCTCGGTCACGAAGAAGTTCGTGGCGCGGGCGATGTCGCCGAGTTCGTCCGTGCGCTGCGTGCCCGAGAGTCCCTCTGCCTTCGGGTCGGCGGCGAGCGCGATCATGTCGCCCTGAAGCTGGCGCAGCGGCACGAGGATCGAGCGGGCCACCGCCAGGGCGACCAGGGCACCGAGCAGCAGGCCGATGGCCGCACCGGCGAGGAGGAGCCGGCCGAGGAAGGTGCCGAATCGGTCGGCATCCTCGACCGCGTCGTCATTGAGGGCGCGGGCGGCCTCGCTCAAGGTCGCGGCGAGGCCGTCCATCTCGGCGATCATCGCGTTCTGGCGCTTGAGCCCGTCGATCGTTGTGGCGAGCCGCGCGCGCCATCCGTCGATGGCCTCGATCATGTCGGATTGGATCAGCGGCGAGATCGGCAGGGCGGCGGCGCTGGCCGAGAGCCGCTCGCCCTCGCCGAGCATGGCGGAGACGGCCTCCGCATCCCGGCGGGCCAGCGCCTCGGCGGTGCGCTGGCCGAGCTTGAGCGTGGCGATACCGATGTTCTGCGTCGCCTGCTCGGTCGCGTTGGCCTCGCTCGCGTAGGCGAGGAGCTGCGCCACGGCGTCGTCGAGCGTGCGCTGCTCGGAGGTCGCGATCTTGAGCCAGCGCTCGCCCCACTCGGTCAGCCGGTCGCCGGGGGGCGGATCCGAGGCGGTCAGCCTCTCGGCCTCCGTCGCTTCGGTCTCGCGCGAGGTGGCGCGCAGGGCCGCGGCGAGGTCTCGGACGGCATGGACGAGGCGGGTGCGCTCAGGGCGCGCGGCTTCCTCGCCGCGTTGCCGGGTCAGCCTGTCTTGCCACGCGGCGGCCAGCATGGCGTTGAGCCCTGCCACGACGTCGCGGGTCGCGCGCAGCCGGTTCACCTTCCCCGTCATCGTCCAGGCGAGATCGACGTTGGAGGCTTGTTGGCGCTGGCGTGCCTGCTCGGCAAGGTCGGTCAGGCGGTTCGCGCGCTGGCCCATCTCGGCGGTGAGGCCGTCATTCTCGCGGGCGACCGCCGAGAAATCCTGCATTCGTGCCACGTAGCGGTCGAGGGATCGGCGCGCCGCGCCGGCCCGCTCGGCCTGGCTCCGGGTGCGGGCCTGATTCTGAATCGCCTCCAGACCTTGGCCGGCCCTGCTAGTCAGGTCGAAGAACCGCGTCTCGATCGCCGCGCGCGCGTCGGCGCGGGCGGTGATGGAATCGTCACGGACCATCCGCGCCAGGGTGAGGTCGTGATAGACGCGGGCGGCGAGCAGGGCGCCGGCCCGGGCCCGCTCTCCTTCCGCGAGCAGGAACCAGCCCGCCGCCGCGATGGCTGCGGCGACGAGGATCGGGACACCGCCGACCAGGGCAATCTTCCGGCCGACCCGCATCCTCGCCCCGTGGCGGGCTCCCTCGGGAGCGTCCTTCGTCGGAGCGGGATCGTCGCCGGAAACGCGTCGCCCGACAAGGGGCTCGCGCCGGTCTCTATGGGGATGGCGGGCCGAGCCGCCCTCACGCACCCGCCGGGGCCGTGTGGCGCCGTTTGCGCACTGGAATCCCCCGGCCGCCGGAGGTGCCGAAGCGCCCTTCCTTGGTCGGCGTCGTCGGGACGGGCCGGCCGTCGCGCCCGCCTTGCTGGCGCCCGTGCAGGATCTCCCGCAGGGTGGCCAGCGTCTCCGCCGAGGCCTCCATGGCCTCCTTCGAGAAATGCGGCATGGCGGCCCTCCTCAACGCCCGGTGAGAGCGATGATGCGGACCTTGCGCCCGTCGGCGGCGCAGGCCGCCGGTTGGTAGGGCCAGGCGGCGGCACAGGGGGCGGCCGTCGATGGTTCGCCTTTGAGCGCCGTCGCCTCGGGTGTTGCCCCTTTGGGGGTTGCCGCCTTGGGCACCACGGCGGCGGGCGCCTCGATGGGTGCCGCGGACCGCGCCGGCTTCGGGCCGGCGGCGGCATCCGCCGCGGCCAAGCCGGCAACGAGGCCGGCGGACAAAACCGCGCTCGCGGCGATCATCGAGACCAATCCCTGCATGACATCCCCCCTCGCGGCCTTGCCGTCGTCGATGGCGATGGTTGTAGGCAGGGGGGCATGTCCGGCGTTTTGCGTCGCCGGTCACAGGATCACGGGATCAGAAGGTGATTGTTGCGTCCCGGAGCCGCCGACGAAACATTCGGCGGCGAATGCACCCTCAGTCGCCTTCGGGCCGGAAGATGTAGCCGAGGCCGCGCACGGTGCGGATGTAGCGCGGGTTGGCCGGGTCCGGCTCCACCTTCTTGCGGATGCGGTTGATTCGCACGTCGATCGCCCGGTCGAACGCGTCCGGATCGCGGGCGTCGGCGAGGTCGAGCAGCCGCTCGCGCGACAGGGCCCGCTTCGGATGGTCGGCAAAGGCCTTGAGCAGATCGAATTCCGAGCGGGTGAGCGGCTGCTCCACGCCCGCATCGTCGCGCAGGCGCAGGGCATCGAGTTCGAGCCACTTCGTTCCGAACCGGACGGTTCGCGCCGGTGCCGCGACTTCGGGGGCCGGTGCCGATGGAGATGCCGGCGCGCCCTGCGCCCGCCGCAGCACCGAGCGCACCCGGGCGACGAGTTCGCGTAACTCGCAGGGCTTGGGCAGGTAATCGTCCGCGCCGAGTTCGAGCCCCACCACCCGGTCGATCGGGCTGGCCGTCGCCGTCAGCATGATGATCGGGATCGGGCTGCGCGCCTTCAGGTCCCGGACGATGGAGAGGCCGTCCTCCTCGGGCATGTTGAGATCGAGCACGATCAGGTCCGGCGTGCGGATCCGAAGATGCGCCCGCAGCGCCCGTCCGCCCTCGCACAGGGTCACGTCGAAGCCGTGAAGGCGCAGGTAGTCCCCGACCATGGCGCGGGCATCCGCCTCATCGTCCACGACGGCGATGTGGGGGCCGGTCGCAGTCATGAGTCGGCGCCTGTGAAGTCCGGCGAAGAGAATTGGATCGACACCGCGATTGTTCCTCGAATCGAAAGGCACCCAAAGGCGTCCTCAGCCGGACTCAACAGCTTTCGCCCTCACCATGCCCGATCCGTCCGAGCTTGGCGACGCCACCGGGCGCGCGATCAACGGATCTTGTCGGACGATCCGTGCCGGATTTGGGCGGGATCATTGAAGCGGGCCGACACGGGGCGGCGGGATATGCGTTGAGACCACGCGCCTTTCGAAAAGATTTCGTCGCAGGATTTCGCTAAGCATCGCGGTGTGTGCTTTCGAACGGTGCAACTGCTCGCGCCGCTTCATCAAGGGCGGCGCGGGAGCACGCGTTACGCTGATTCGGTCGGCGGATGCGTGCGGGTGACTTAGAGGACCTCGGGAAGGCCTTCACGCGATGAACGACGCGACCGACGACGACTGGCTCGACCTCATCCCCGACGAAGCGGCGGAGGCGCCGGCCCGAGCCGGCACATGGACCATCGCGGTGGTCGATGACGACCCGGCCGTACACGAGGGCACCCGCTACGCGCTCGCCGGCTACAGCCTCGACGGGCGGGGCCTCGAGATCCTCTCCGCCCATTCGGGCCAGGAGGCGCGGGCGCTGCTCGCCGAGCGGCGCGACGTCGCCATCGTGCTGCTCGACGTGGTGATGGAGACCGACGATGCCGGGCTGAGGCTCGTCGACTACATTCGCCGGGAGCTGAAGGAGGAGACCGTCCGCATCATCCTGCGCACCGGCCAGCCGGGTCAGGCGCCGGAGCGGCGCGTCATCGTCGATTACGACATCAACGACTACAAGGCGAAGACCGAACTCACCGCCGACAAGCTGTTCACCAGCCTCACCGCGGCGCTCCGGGCCTACCAGCAGCTCCGGCGGCTCGACGAGACCCGGCGCGGCCTGGAGATCATCATCGACGCCGCGCCGATGCTGCTCGACCACAAGTCGATGCAGCGTCTGGCCGAAGGCGTGCTGACTCAGGTCGCCTCGCTCCTCAACGTCGATTGCGCCGGCATCCTCGTTCTGCGCGAGGATGAGAGTGCCGCCGACCGGCGGGAGGGTGGCTTCTGCGTGCTGGCGGGCTCGGGGCTCTATGGCGGCTATGTCGGGCGCGACCCCGGCTGGCCGCTCGATCCCGGCATCCAGCCGCTGGTCGAGCAGGCCTTCGCGGCACGCCGTCACAGCTTCGGCGACGGCCTCTCCACGCTCTACGTCCAGACCGCGAGCGGCAGCGAGATCGTCGCGCTGATCGACACCGACCGCCCGCTCTCCGACACCGACCGGGCGCTGATTACCCTGTTGGCGGGGCGCCTCTCGGTCGCCTTCGACAATGTGATTCTCTACGACCGGCTGCAGCGCGCCAACGTCACCCTGGAACAGCGGGTGGTCGAACGCACCGCCGAGCTGATCCGCGCCAACCGCCGCCTCGACATGCAGCGCTCGGATCTGCGCCGGGCCAACAGCCTCAAGACCGAGATTCTGGGCACCATCGCCCACGACCTGAAGAACCCGCTCTCGGTGATCCTCGGCCGCTCCGAGATGCTGACCGACCTGATCGGTCTCGACCAGGGGGATGCGTCCGGCGCGGAGAAGGCGCGGGCGGCGATGCAGACCCAGGTCGAGCACGTCCGTACCTCCGCGACCCGTCTGATCGACATGATCGACAGCCTCATGGCCGATGCCATGAACGACGCCCTCGACATCACCCTGCGGCGGGAGCCCGTCGATCTCCCTGGCCTCGCTCGCGAGGTCTGCGAGGCCAACCGGCCGCTCGCCGAATCGAAGGGCCAGAGCCTGGTGACGGATCTGCCCGCCCCGCTCTCTCTCTGCGGCGATGCCGAGCGGCTGCGCGAAGCGCTCGACAACCTCGTCTCGAACGCGATCAAGTACTCCTTTCCCGGCGGCGCGATTACGGTGAGCGTGCGGGAGGAGGGGGGAGACCTCATCTGCGCCGTGGCCGACCAGGGCCCCGGTCTGTCGCCGGAAGATGCTGGCCGCCTGTTCGGGCGCTTCCAGCGCCTCTCGGCCAAGCCCACCGGCGGCGAGGGCTCGACGGGGCTCGGCCTCTCCATCGTCAAGCGCATCGCCGAGTTGCACGGCGGCCGCGCCGAGGCCTTTTCCGAAGGGCCGGGGCAGGGGGCCGTGTTCGCGATGCGGTTCCCGAAGGAGGCGGTGGTAGGAGCTTGAGGGGCGAGACCCGTCGGGTTGATCTGGCGAGGAGCGGCTTTCGACTCTGCGCGGGCCCTCCCGATGTCCCTTCGCGGCGTTCTGATCCCAACCGGCCGAACTATTGGGTAGCGCATGATTGAACGCTGCTCAGCGGCATGCTCTCTCCCTCGACCTCGGGTCGCTCTCGCTCTGGAATCGTCCTGTCGAGGTTCAGGCGCTGAGGAACCGATCAAGGTGTTCGCAGAAGGCACTCTCCGCCTCCTCGGCAACGAAATGGCCGCAATCTTCGATGACGACGCCGACATGTCGATCGCAGCGCGGCGCCACGGCGTCGGCAAGCTTGCCGCCGATACTCTGGCGCCCGCCGATCGTCATCACCGGCATCATGAGCCGGCGGTCGCGCAACGACGCCATCAGGGCAGCATCGGCCCTCAACGCCCGATAGAAGTTGAACCCGGCGGTCATCGCGCCTGGCTTGGCGTAATGCGAGGCGAACTCCGAGATGGCCTCTTCGGTCACGGCGTCCTTGCGATGGGACCATGCCTTGATCTGCGCGGCGATATACTCGTGCTCACGGCCTTTCGTCAGAATCTCCGGTAGGTCGGGCGCCATATGGAACCCGTAGTGCCATAGGCCGCCGCGCCACGTGTCCATGTTCTCGGTGCCCGGTACCGAGCAGTCGACCAGCACCAGCTTCGCGATGGAGCCCGGCGACAGCAGAGCCTGCACAAGCGCAGCCTTGCCGCCCATGTCGTGGCCAACGAGATGCGCGCGTCCGTTCGCTTCTTGGACGATCAATTGCCGAACGTCCTCGGCGATGGTGCGCTTGTCGTATCCGGATTCTGTCTTCCCCGAGAGGCCCGTCCCTCTGAGATCCGGTGCGATCAGACGGTATCGGTCGGCGAGCCTGTGCATCACGCCCCGCCACGCGAACGAGGTTTGCGGCCAACCGTGCAGCAGCACGACGGGAGGACCGTTCCCCATGATGCGATAGTGGATGTCGCAGCCATTCAGACGAGCAACCCGAGACTCGATCGGCCCCAAACGTGCGCGTGCCTGCGGTGCGGCTGTGGCTGCGAGCGCAGCACCAGCAAGGTTTTTAAGGGCGTTGCGGCGTCCGATGTCCATGCGGGTTTTCCATGCTGTCGGCTTCCCCGTTTTGGCAGACGATCGCGCAGCCGCTATTCCTCGCATCGGAAACCGCCTCATGCCGAAAGGTTATGGCCCATGGATCTCGCGCGCTCGCTGCGTGCCTTCGTGCAGGTCTTGGAGCACGGCTCGATGACATCCGCAGCCCGGGGCCTCGGGCTCACTCAGCCGGCGATCAGCAAGTTGATACGCAACCTTGAGGCCCATGTGGGAGCGCCGCTGCTCGAACGCGGCCCGATAGGCGCCCGGCCGACGGACCAGGGCGCGCGCCTGCGCGAGCGTCTGGGCGACACGCTATCGATCATCGATGCGGCGATCGGCGCCGCGAAGGACGAGGCCGGCGCGATCACTGGATTGTTGAGGTTGCAGGCTCTGGCCTGTCTCGGCGAGCGACACCTCCACGATATCGCGCATAGGTTCAGGATGCTTCATCCTGGCGTGACGGTCGATCTGAGGCTTGAGAACATGCCGGCCGATCTTCGCGTCGGCAATATCGATCTTGCGTTCGGACATACCCGGGCAAAAGCTCAGGGTGTCGTGCAGTCGCGTATCGGCATTGTTCGCCGACATCTCGTGGCTGCGCCCTCTTACTTGGCCGCTCATGCGCCGATCGACACGCCAGCCGCGCTCGCGGCGCACGACCTCATCGTCACCGACGCATCGCTTTCGCAGAGCGGTACTCTGCCGCTCCGGCGAGACCGAGAGGATATCGCGATCACGATCAAGCCGGTGCTTCGCACCAACAGCGTCGGCGTGCTGCTGGAAGCGCTGCGCGCCGGTCGCGGCGTCGGGACGGCCCAGCGTCTTCTCATCGATCGCGATCTTGCCGACGGCCGGCTGGTTCGCGTGCTGCCGGATTGGGAGATCCATCCGTCCGACTTGTTCGTCAGCTATCGGTCTACCCGGAGTCTAAGACCGGCGGTCCGCGCCTTCATTGATTTTGCCGTGCCGGCGCTACGCCAGATCGATGGGATCGAGCGGAATCCGGATCAATCGACTTGAATACAGCAAGATCTAACTTTTCAGCATGAGGATCCGGACGGCTGTGATGTCCGATCCCAACTGCTGCGGAGGGATCGGATCTCGACCTGCAGTCGTTCTTTGGAACATCCATCCGCGTGCGTCTCAAGCTGAGAAAAGGTGCGCCACCGCTCCGCGCGGCCCGTCGCCGCGCCGCCTCAGCTGAGCCCGGCGAACACCTCGAACGAAGCGCGGATGCGGGCCTCCTCGATCCCGTCCACGATGAAGACGAGGCGGGAGGTGCGCGGACCGTCCGGCCAAGCCGCCATATGCGTCGGCGGATGGACGAGGTGCTGCACGCCATGGACGGCGACCGGCCGTTCTTCTCCGGCGAGGTCGAGGATACCCTTGACCCGCAGGATGCGGTGGCCGTGGCGGTTGAGCAGCATCGACAGCCAGATGCCAAAACCGGTCCAGTCGATCGGCCGGTCGAGCGTGACGGCAAACGAGCGGATCGTCGCGCCGTGCCGGTTGGGATCGTGCCGGTGATGCGCGTGGTCGGCATGGTCCTCGCCAGCCTCCGCGGGCATGCGAACCGGGGCGAGCCCCGCCGTCTCGACCATCAGCCAAGTCGCATCCCAACCCCCGTCATGGACGTCCACCACGGTCGCCGCCGGGTTCAGCGCGGCAAGGCGGAGGACGAGCGTGTCCCGCGCCTCCGGGCCCACGAGGTCGCCCTTCGTCACGACGATCCGGTCGGCGGCCGCGACCTGCTGGGTCATCTCCGGCCGGCGCGCGATCTGATCGTCGGCGTTCACGGCATCCACCGTCGCCACGATGCTGCCGGGGGCGAGGTGATGGGACAGCACGGGGTCGGCCCGCAGCGTCGAGAGGATCGGGAACGGGTCGGCGAGCCCGGTCGATTCGATCACGAGCCGGTCGAAGGCCGGCACGAGGCCACGCGCCCGCTTCGACAACAGGTCGCGCAGGGCCTCCGACAACTCGCCCCGGATGGTGCAGCAGACGCAGCCGGATTGCAGCAGCACCATCGTCTCATCGATGCGCTCGACGAGGTGGTGGTCGAGGCCGACTTCGCCGAACTCGTTGATGAGGACGGCGGCCCCCGCGAGGGCCGGATCGGACAGGAGCCGGCGCAGCAGCGTGGTCTTGCCCGAGCCGAGGAAGCCGGTCAGCAGGTTGACCGGCAGGAGGGCGGGCGCCGTCATGCCGTGCGGTGCATGTGGGCGAGCAGCCCCTCGTCGAGCGGGTCGAAGGCCCGCCCGGAGAGCCGCTCCGCCGTCGGCCAGAGATGGGCGAGGGTGTCGATCATCTCGACCTTCCCGGTCGCCGTGGCGAGCATGTAGGTGCGCCCCTGGAAGTCGGAGAGGGTCAGCCGGTAGGCGGACAAGATCCGGTTGGCGAGGCGGATCCGCCTCGTCCGTTCCAGTCGGCGCTCGCGGGCCGTGTCGTTGCGCGAGTAGGTGCCGGGGCGTGCGACCGCATCCGTCCAGTGGGTCTCGATGCCGAGCACGCCGCAGAGCGAGCACATGGCGGTTCCTCGGGCTCCGGTCAGACTTGGCGCGGGAAGCGCCGGGCGAAGTCGTCGGCCATCTCGTTCATGGTCACGAACCGCACGCCTTCATGGCCCTTCATGTAGTCGAACAGGCGCTCCAGCATCAGCAGCACCTGCGGCCGGCCCGCGACGTCCGGATGGATCGTCATCGGGAAGACGGCGTAGTCCATCTCGCGGTAGACCCAGTCGAACTGGTCGCGCCACATCTGCTCGATGTCGCGCGGGTTGACGAAGCCATGGCTGTTGGGTGCCTTCTTGATGAACATCATCGGCGGCAGGTCGTCGAGATACCAGTTGGCCGGGATCTCGATGAGGCCGGTCTCCTGTCCGCGCTTCAGCGGCACCATCCAGTCGGCCGGCTTTCCGGCGTAATCGATCTTCGTCCACTGGTCGCCGACGCGCACGTAGTAGGGCGTGAAGTCGTCGTGCATCAGCGAGTGGTCGTACTTGATGCCGCGTTCGAGCAGGAGTTCGTTGGTGACGTTGGAAAACTCCCACCACGGGGCGACGTAGCCCGTCGGGCGCCGGCCGGAGAGCCGTTCGACGAGGTCGATGCACTTGTCGAGAACCTCGGTCTCCTGCTCGCGCGTCATGGCGATCGGGTTCTCGTGGCTGTAGCCGTGGATGCCGATCTCGTGGCCGGCATCGGCGACCGCCCGCATCTGCTCGGGGAAGGTCTCGATCGAGTGGCCGGGGATGAACCAGGTCGTACGGATGTCGAGGCGCTTGAACAGCTTCACGAGGCGCGGTGCGCCCACCTCACCGGCGAAGAGGCCGCGCGAGATGTCGTCCGGCGAATCCTCGCCGCCGTAGGAGCCGAGCCAGCCCGCGACCGCATCGACGTCGATGCCGAAACCGCACAGAATGTCCTTTGCCATCGTCGCGTGTCCCCATGTCGTTCCGGGCGAGATAAGGCGCCGGGATCGAACGGCGATGGCCGGCGCGTCGCGTCGGACGTCCTCACTCGGGCGATGGGGCCGGGCTCTTCCGGAACGGACCGATCAAGCGCTCGTACGCGGCTTCGGCGGGACCGTAGCTGTTTCCGGCGAGGTCGCACAGCATCCCGCGGTCGCGGACGGTGACCAGAGCCCGCTTGGCCTGGATCGCGCCGTAGCCCTCGAGCGCCTGGATCGCCAGCGTCACGGTGGAGCGCTGCGTCGCCAGCATGATCGACAGGAAATCGTGCGTGAGCGAGAGATCGTTGCCGTCCAGACGGTCGTGCGTCATCAGGATCCAGCGGGCCAGACGCTCCTCGACGGAGTAGGCGCCGTTCGACATCGCCGTCTGGCTCAGGGTCATCATCACCGTGTGGGTGTAGCGCAGCAGCAGGTCGTGCAGGGCGTGACTGCTCCGGAGCGCTTCGCGGAACGCATCAGCCCCGATCCGCAGCCAGGGGCCACCGACCTGCACCAGAAGCTCGTGCGGTGCGCGATCCACGTTCAGCACGCTGCCCGTGCTGACCATGCCCTCGTAGCCGAAGCAGCCGACCTCGATCCGCCGCCCGTCACTGGTGACGGCCACGTTCGACGACAGCCCGGCTTCCGGGAAGTAGACGACATCGAGCGGATCCCCGACGGACCAGAGGATGTCGCCCTTGTGGACCTGGACACGCTCGAATTGCGGAAGAAGCGGCTCCAACTCTTCCGGCGGGAGCGCCTGAAGCAGCCGGTTTCGCGTTGAGGGTACGCCCATTTTCGGTCCCGGTCCTTCTCACGTCTTTGTGAGAACCGCCGGCTCGGAGCCTCAGTTCGATGGTCGCGCCATCATCCCCGCACAGGGGCCTCGGTCGGACGGGATGCGCGGCCCAAAACCCTCCGCCGCCCGGCCCGGCGGCGCAGCACGTAGAGCGTCAGCCCGGTCGCGAAGAAGCCGGGGAGCGCGAGCGCCGCGAGGCAGAACACCAGGGCGACGGGCGCGCCGAAGAAGCGCCCGCGATGCACCTCCAGCATGTTGTCGGCGATGCGCGGGCCGAGCGCGGAGTCCGTGGCGCGCTTGTCGGTGAGCCGGGCGCCGGTGCGGGCGTCGTAGGTGGCCTCGTTGCGAAGGTTCGAATCCGGGGCGTGCCAGCGGATGCGGATCGCCGCGGCCTCCGGCCCCGGCAGGGTCAGGGTCGCGAGGGCTGGCGTGTGCGTGGCTGAAAACTCCGCCCAGGCGGCGTCGATGGCCGATGTGCCATCCGGAATCTTTCCGTCCGGCGACTTGCCGTCCGGGAGCTTGCTGCCGGGCGGTCGGTCGGCAGATCGCGCCGGGGGTGTTTGGCCCGTCAGAAGCCATGTCGCGCCCGCACGGTACGATTCGTAGGACCACCACAGGCCCGACAGGGCGGCCACCGCGTAGACCGGCAGCAGCCACGTCCCGGCGACCGCGTGCAGCGACCACCAGCGGGCCCGGCCGGGCCGGGCGAGGTGCGGCCGGAGCCAGACCCGCCAGCCATGCCGTCCGGGCCAGCGCAGGTACAGCCCGCTGCCGAGGAAGACGAGCAGCGCGATGGCGCAGGCCCCGGTGATCGTGCGACCCCAGCCCTTGCCCTCACCGGGAAGCAGCAGCCAGCGGTGCAACTCCCGCACGGTGCCGAAGAACCCCTCAAGCCGCACGGGGCCGAGCACGGTCCCCTCAGTGGGGTCGGCGTAGACGGGCGAGGGCCGCCCGCCCGCCCGGTCGCGGGCAAAACGCGCCACGGCGCTCTGAACGGGATCGCCCGACAGGGTCAGTGCGGCGACCCGCTGCCCCTGCAACTGCGCCTCGATCCGTCCCGCCAGGGCCGAGGGGGTGAGCGGCGGCCGGTCCTGCGCCGCCGAGACCTGTATCCGGTCACGGTTGGCGAAGGCCGTGATCGCCTCCTCGTAGCTCATCAGCGCACCCGTCAGTCCCACCAGCGCGAGCACGAGCCCGGCGGTGAGGCCGAGTGCCCAGTGCAGGCGAAACAGAACGGTGCGGGCGGGAGAGAAAGCTGACGGCATGAGGCTCCGAGAAAGGCGGTTCGGTTCGGTGTCCTGTTCCCGGACGGCGCGTCCCTCAGTAGCGCGCCGTCAGGCTGGCGAGCACCGTCAGGGGCGCGCCCGGCTGGTTGTTGAATTGGTTGAACGGCTGCTCGATGTAGCGCCGGTCGGTCAGGTTGCGGCCGTTCACGGCGAAGCGCCAGGTCGGGTCGATCTCGTAGAACACGGTCGCATCGAGCCGGGCATAGGCGCCGACCTTGTAGGTGTTGGTGATGTCGCCGAAGCGCTCACCGACATAGGTGAGGCCGCCGCCGAAGCCCCAGCCGTGCAGGGGGCCGCCCTGGAACTGATAGGTCGACCAGACGCTGGCGCTGAAGACCGGTGCCGCGGGCAAGCGGTTGCCGATGGCGATGGTCGCATCCTTCGTGACCTCCGCATCGAGATAGCCGATGCCGCCGATGACCTTCCAGCCCGGCAGAATCTCGCCGACGATGTCGCCCTCGAACCCCTGCGAGCGCTGCTCGCCGGTGATGATCGAGAAGCCGGTATTGACCGGATCGGAGGCGGCGACGTTCGCGCGCAGGATGCGGAAGGCGGCCGCACTCACCGTGAGCCGGTCGGGGATCAGGTCGAAGCGGGCGCCGACCTCCACCTGCTCGCCGGTCTCCGGCGGCGGGCTCGCGACGTTGAGGACGTTGGCGGTCTGCGGCACGAAGGAGGTGGTGTAGCTGCCGTAGAGCGTGAGCGGCTCGATTGGCCGCCAGACGAGGCCGACCCGCGGCGAGACCCCGGTGAGGTTCTGTTCCGGCGGGATCGTCCGGGTGGTGGGCGTGCGCTGGAAATAGAGCTGGTCGGCCGTATCGAACCGCACGCCGAGCACGAGCTGCAGGCCGGGGAAGAACTCGATCTGGTCCTGCATGTAGAGGCCGAACAGGCTGAGCTTCTGCCGCAGGTCGCTCTGCAGGGCCAGCGTGCCGATCTGCGGCACCGAACCCCGGATCGGGTTGAGGAAGGAGACCGAGGTCGCGGTCCCTTGCGTCGTGAACGGATGGCGGAAGCCGTCCACGATCTCGAAGCCGGCCAGAGCGGTGTGGCGGAAGCCGAACGGATCGATGAAGCGTCCGACCGCCTCGGTCCGGCTGTCGAGGGAGTGATAGATCGATTCGCCCTCGGTGAGGCGCCGCGTCACCGTGGTGCCGGCAGCGTTCACACCCGTCGCACGGGTCGCCAGGAGATTGAACGATCCCCACTGGCCGTTGATCGCCTGCTGCAGGGTCAGGTTCTCGTTGACGTCGTGCTCGGCCAGCAGGGTGATCGCGTTCGACTCGCCGTAGTAGCGCGACCACGGCTCGCCGTAGAAGCGGCGGACGTTGTCGAGCGGCACCCGGCCGCGCAACGCGATCAGGCCCTCGTCGTACTGGCTGTGCTGACGGGTGAACTCGGCGTTGAGGTAGACGCGCGTCGAAGGATCGGGCGTCCAGACGAAGGCCGGCGCGAAGAAGTGCCGGGAGTTCTCCGGGCCGCCGAAATCGCGGAAGGTCGCCTCGTTCTGCGTGCCGAAGCTGAAGCGGGCAGCAAGCCCCTCCACGCTCGGGATCGCACCCGAGACCGAGCCCTGCACCCGGCGGAAGCCGAACGAGCCGCCCTGGACGGTCAGGTCGGCGGACGGCGCCAGGGTCGGCTGGCGCGTGACGATGTTGATCAGGCCGCCGGGGTCGCCCTGGCCGTAGAGCACGGAGGCCGGGCCCTTGAGCACCTCGATCCGCTCGACGTTGGCGAGGTCGCGCTGCGTCGGCTGAAAGGTGTTGGCCGGGTTCAGCACCAGCCCGTCGATGGCGTAGGTCTGGGTGCGGAAGCCGCGCAGGATGTAGGTGTCGGAGCGGCCCTGGATGGTGCCCCCCGGCTGGACGTTGCTGACATTGGTGAGCGCGTCGGTCAGGCGGACATTCTGCTGATCGACCAGAACCTCGCGCGGGACCACCTGAATCGATTGCGGCGTATCGCGAAGCGCCGTGTCCGTCCGCGTCGCGGTGGCCGAGCGCGTGGCGCGGTATCCGACGACGGGACCGCTCGCCCGCTCGCCGATGCCCGTGACCGAGAGTTCGGACAAAACGGCCTCGCCACCCTCCGGCGGGACGGTTTGCGCGTGGACGCTCAGCGGCCAGAACAGGGCGAGGCCGAGCAGGGCGCCCGACCCGGTGACGAGCGCGGCCGACCCCCGTGTGACGGGGTGGTTTCTTCCCTGCGCTGCGTTGCTCATGGCCGTTCCAATTCGAGAGCCGGCTCCACGGAACCAACACCGCGCGTTTACATATGCAGCTTTACGGGCCGCAAGTGTGTGCTTGTCTATTTTGCGGGATTTGTCTGGGAGGGAGCATGTCGTTGCGGCAGAACAACAATTTATTCCAGGTCTAAAGTAGAAACCGATTTGCGTCTGCCGCAGTGCAGGGAAGTCTTGGTTCGAACACGCGCCTCCACCGCCGGTGTCCGAGCCGTTCGTGGGCGGCATTGCCCTGGCGGCGCGCCGCTCGCGCCGCGTTCGCTTTCGTGTCTACAATCGTGTCTTGAATCCTTGTGCGATTGCCGCGGCCGGGGCGCACCGACATGCGACGCGTTCTCAAGTCCCTGCTCAAGTTCCTGCACACGATGGGGGCGGTCGGGCTGATGGGGGCGATGGCCTGCCTCGTCATCCTCCTGAGCCACACCCCGCCCCCCGCCTCGCTTGCCGGCTACGCCCTGATGCGCGGCGCGATGGGCTCGGTCGCGACATGGATCTTCCTGCCCTCGCTCGGCCTGACGCTGATCTCCGGGCTGCTGGCGGTCGCGCTGCATCCGGGCTTTCGCGAGGCGGGGTGGGCCTGGGTCAAGCTCGCCACCGGTATTCTGGTGTTCGAGGGCGGCTTCGTCGGCATCCAGGGGCCGATGCAGGAGGAAGCCCGGCGCAGCGCCGCCGCCCTCCGTGGCGAGATCGATCCCGCCACCCTCACGGGCGCGCTCGCGGCCGAGAGCAACACCCTTTGGGTGATCCTCGCCGTCGCGGTCATCAACGTCGTGCTCGGCATCTGGCGGCCGCGCATCCTGCGGCTTCCACGTCCCGACCTGTCACGGCCGGCCTGACGGCGTTTCGGCAAGGTGTTTTCGGGGAACATGGGTCGGCGCGGAACGCTTTCGGGCGAAGCTCCGTTGCCGCCTCTGGGGTTCGTATCGGATCGGGAGGGGCCGTGCGCCGGCACGGCACCCTGCAAACGGGACGGCGGAGGAGCGTGATGGCGACGCGAGGCTTTACCGGGCGGCCCCCCGCCGCGGCGATCCGCGAGCGGCTTCCGCCGGGTCAGTACCTCACCGACGATTTCCCCGTGCTCCAGCTTGGACCGACGCCGCGGGTTTCGACCGAGAGCTGGCGCTTCACCCTGCGCCAGGGCTCACGCCCGCTGTCGAGCTGGACGTGGGACGAGTTCGCGCAACTGCCCCGCACCCGCTGGAACGGCGACATCCACTGCGTGACCAAGTGGTCGAAGTTCGACACCGCCTGGGAGGGCGTGAGCTTCGACGACATTCTCGCGGCGGCCGGTCTCGAGGCGCCGACGGGCTTCCTTCTGGCGGAAAGCCACGACGACTACACCACCAACCTGCCGGTCGCAGATCTGACCGGCGGCAAGGCGATGGTGGCGACTCATTACGACGGCAAGCCGATCCCGCCCGACCACGGTGGCCCGGCCCGTCTCCTCGTGCCGCATCTCTACTTCTGGAAGAGCGCCAAATGGGTGAAGGGCCTGCGCTTCACCGAACGGGACGAGGCCGGGTTCTGGGAGCTGCGCGGCTACCACATGTACGGCGACCCCTGGCGTGAGCAGCGTTTCAGCGGCGATTGAAGGATTGCCCGACGTGAACGGCATTGCGCCCTCGCCCTCGCCGTCACCCTGGCGGGACGTGACGATCCGGGCGATCACGCCCGTGACGCCGCGGGTAAAGAGCTTTCGCTTCGGCCCCCTGGATCGCCCGCACCGGGCCGGCCAGCACGTCGATGTGCGCCTCACCGCGCCCGACGGCTACCGGGCGCAGCGCAGCTACTCCATCGCCTCGGCGCCGGATGATCCTGCGGGCATCGAACTGATGATCGAGGGGCTGGAGGCGGGCGAGGTCTCGGGCTTCTTCGACACCGTGGCCGAGGTCGGCGACGCGATCGAGCTGCGCGGTCCCCTCGGTGCGTTCTCGTGGAGCCCGGAGGAGGGTGGGCCGGTTCTGCTGATCGGCGGCGGCTCCGGCATCGTGCCGCTGCTGGCCATGGTGCGCGAGCGGACCCGGCACGCGCCCGAGGTGCCGATGCTGCTGATCTACTCGGTGCGCAATGTGGCCGAGGCCATCGCCCGGGCGGAACTCACCGCGCTCTCCCGCGACGAAACCGGCTTCGACCTGACCCTGCTCCCGACCCGTGAGGGAGCGACCGCGGGCCGGCGCATCGACCGTGTGATGATCGACACCGCGATCGAGTGCCTAGGCATGCCGCGCCACGCTTTCGTCTGCGGTGGCAACGGCTTCGTAGGCACGGTCGCCGATCTGCTGGTGGATGCGGGCGTGAAGCCGGACGTGGTCCGCACGGAGCGGTTCGGCGGCTGACGTCGTTCCAGTTCGGGTGTCCTGAGAGCGAAGGGCGCAGGAATCGCCCTTCGCAAGCATGGTCGCCCGCCGATCCGAGGCAACCATGCGAGGGATCCGGTCCGGACCAGAACCCTCGGTTCACGCGAACGCGCCCGTCTCGCCGAACCGGTCTCCCGGTCCGGCGGCGAGGGCTCAGCCTTCCTCGTCGCCGTCCGAATCGTTGTCGATCAGGTCGGAGACGTCGTCGTCGCCATCCTCTTCCTCGAGGAAGGTGTCGTCGTCCGTTCCCCCGGCGGCGTCGTCGCCACCCTCTTCGTCGTCCACGCTGATATCGGCATCGTCCTCGGTGGCCTCGGCCTCGTCGAGGGAGACGATCTCCGGGCCGCTCTTCTCGTCCTCGTCCTCGTCGTCATCCGTGGTGCGGCTGGCGACGGGCGGGGCGACGCGGGACGTCGCCACCTGATAGATCGTGCCGCATTTCGGGCAGGTCGCCGGATCACGGTCGAGATCGTAGAACTTGGCACCGCAATTCATGCACTGGCGTTTGACGCCGAGTTCCGGTCTAGCCACGGCTGCGCACCTCTGGGGACGGATAACGGAAAGGATCCGGGGGAGGGGCCCCGTTAGTCGCAGCCTCCGCCCATGTCAAACGCCGTGTGGCGTGCCATGCCGCGTTGTGCGCCGAGCATCGTGCCGAGCGGCGAAGCCGGCCGCGCGGCGAGAACGGTCGCGACGAAAGATGGGGTGGTGTCAGGCGCGACGCGCCCACTTGTTCTGCCGCCGCTCGACGGTGAGGCGCAGGAGCCGGCCGAAGGGCGTACCGCCCGCCCGTCCGTCGCGATCGAACTCATGAAGGACGGCTTCGAGGGCGACGATGCGTTCGCTGGGGCGGCGATAGGCGCTCTCCAGCTCGTTCAGGGCTTCGATGATGTAGGTACCAGCCGCCGAGTCGGCGACGGCCGAGGCATGATCAACCTTGCGGAGGCAGTGGCGCACGGGCATCATGAATGGCAGCATAAACATATGTAGGGCTTTGTCGAGCGTTCGATGCTGCATCAAGCCTGCCCTGCCCTGACTTTTCACAGGATCGGGTTAACGAAACTTGGTGAAGTCCCGTGCGGTGCCTGATCGGCCGTAACAGCATTGTCCGCGGCCGGAGGTTTGTGATGAGAAGCAGGAGCGCTTCGGCAGAATAGTACGCTATCGATGCCGCCGCCGAGCGCGCTGCGGCGTGGTTTCCTGCGGCAGCATCAGACCGTCGCCGGCCTTCCGGATGACGCGGGCCGGCCCGCATGGTAACGGGCGCCCGTCACGCCGGGCTCGTCCGGCGGGCGGCTCTCGGTGCCCTCTCGGTGCCGACACGCCTCAGCGCAGCGCTCGAGCAAGACGCAGATTCCCGTGTCGCACGATTCCGAACCGCAGCCCGTCACCGCGTATCCCGGAGGCCCGTTGAACGGGTCCCTGAAGCCGCCGGGCGACAAGTCGATCTCCCACCGGGCGATGATCCTGGGCCTGCTCGCCATCGGCGAGACGCGGGTCGAGGGGCTTCTGGAGGGGGACGACGTGCTGCGCACGGCCGCCGCCGCCAAGGCGCTTGGGGCGCAGATCACCCGCGAGGGCGAGGGGCGCTGGCGGGTCGTCGGCGTCGGCCTCGGCGGGATGCAGGATCCGGACGGCGTGCTCGATTTCGGCAATGCCGGCACCGGCTCGCGGCTGATGATGGGCGTCGTCGGTGGCCAGCCCGTGACCGCGACCTTCGATGGCGACGCGAGCCTCCGCAAGCGGCCGATGCGGCGCATCCTCGATCCGATCCTGAAGATGGGCGCCGAGATCGTGTCCGAGGCCGAGGGCGGGCGCGTGCCGCTGACCCTGAGGGGGCCGCGCGAGGCGATTCCGATCCGCTACGAACTGCCGGTGGCTTCGGCGCAGATCAAGTCGGCGGTATTGCTCGCCGGGCTCAACGCGCCGGGCACCACCACCGTCATCGAGAAAGCCGCCTCCCGCGACCATACCGAGCGGATGCTGCGCCTGTTCGGCGCGGAGGTGACCGTCACGCCGTCGGGCGAGGGCGGCCATGGCCGCACGGTGACGCTCACCGGCCAACCGACCCTGCGCGGTACCGACGTGGTCGTGCCGGCCGATCCGTCCTCGGCCGCCTTCCCGCTGGTGGCCGCACTGATCGTGCCGGGCTCCGAGGTGATTCTGCGCGGCGTGATGATGAACCCGCTGCGCACCGGCCTCATCACCACGCTGATCGAGATGGGCGCCGACATCGAGCGCCTCGACGAGCGCGAGGAGGGGGGTGAGACGGTGGCCGACCTGCGGGTGCGCGCGAGCCGCCTGAGGGGCGTCGATGTACCGGCCGAGCGGGCGCCGTCGATGATCGACGAGTATCCGATCCTGGCGGTCGCCGCGGCGTTCGCCGAAGGTACGACCCGGATGAACGGCCTGCACGAATTACGGGTCAAGGAATCCGACCGGCTCGCGGCGGTCGCCGCCGGGCTCGCCGCCAACGGCGTCACCCACGCGATTCAAGGCGACGACCTGATCGTGACCGGGCAAGGGCAGGCGCCCGCGGGCGGCGGCACGGTCGCGACCCATCTCGATCACCGCATCGCCATGGCCTTCCTCGTCCTGGGGCTCGCCGCCGGGAACCCCGTCACCGTGGACGACGGCGCGATGATTGCCACGAGCTTCCCGAGCTTCCGCCCGTCCATGCTGGCGCTCGGCGCCCGGATCGAGGACGGGGCCGCCGCATGATCCCGGATGATATCGCCGTGCACCGGGACAACACGCGCCTCGTCATCGCCATCGACGGCCCGGCCGCCTCGGGCAAGGGCACCCTCGCCAAGCGGCTGGCCCTGCATTACGGCCTGCCGCATCTCGATACCGGCCTGCTCTACCGCGCGGTCGCGCTGACCCTGCTCGACGCGGGGGGCGACCTCGACGACACGGGAGCGGCGGCGCGGGCCGCCTCCGCCCTGGCAGCCGAGCGGCTGTCCGACCCGCGCCTGCGGGAGCGGGCGATGGGCGAGGCGGCCTCGCGGGTCTCCTCGGTGCCGGAGGTCCGCGCCGCCCTGCTGTCCTGGCAGCGGCGCTTCGCCGAAGCGGCGGAGGGCGCGGTGCTCGACGGGCGCGACATCGGCACCGTCGTCTGTCCGGACGCGCGGGTGAAGCTGTTCATCACCGCCGCCCCCGAGGAGCGGGCGCGCCGCCGCCATCGCGAGCTGCTCGGCCGGGGCGAGGAGACCACGCTCGCCGCGATCCTCGCCGACATCCGCGCCCGCGACGCCCGCGATTCGAGCCGCGCCGCCGCCCCGCTGAAAGCCGCCGAGGATGCGCTGGTGCTCGACACGACCGAACTCGACGCCGAGGCCGCCTTCGCCGAGGCGGTCGCCATCGTCGAACGGCTCAACGCCGCCTGAGCGGGCCGTCCGCCTCGCTGCGCCGAGTATTATCCGCCGAGCCGAGCTTCCCCGTCGAGCCAAGTCTGCACCCGCGCCGCGAGCATCTGCGGATCGCCGGAAAGATGCAGGCGCTTGGTGCGAGAAGTCTCGCCGGAGACCAGCGTGACGTCCGCCTTCCGTAGCCCCAGGCTCTTGGCGACGAAGGCGGTGAGGGCCGCGTTGGCGGCGCCCTCGACCGGTGGAGCCGCCACCCGCAGGGACAGGACCGGCCGCCCGTCCGCTTGCTTCCGAACCCCGTCGAGCCCGGTTCGGCCGGCTCGCGGCGTCAGCCTCACCGCCAGGACAAGGCCGTTCGCCTCGAAGGTGAAGGGGCTCTGCGTCATGAAGGTCTCGCGAGGCGCGCTTCCCGACAGGGCGGACATGTTCCCGTGCCGACGCGTATCCGTCCGGCTGATAGGATTGTCATCGGGAAATCGGCGGATCATCGGTTCGGTTTGCGCTTGCCCGCCCCGGCGGCGAGGTCGCGGTAATCCTGAGGCCCACGCGGCGCGCGGCAGCGTCGAAGGTCAATCGGCCGGGATCCGAGGGCACCCGGAAGCAGCTTGAGATCAACCGTCCGCACGCCGCGCCTCCGACGGGGCTCCATTCCGTTTCGCCCGTGTCCGCACCTGAACCGGGCGTTCGATCGAGGCTCGTGCGGATGGCCCCACGCCCTCTTGACCCGAATGCTTGAACTCGTCCCCCAGACAAGCTCAGTTGTGCGCAATATACAGAGGAGAGATTGAACAAGTGGAATGGGCGGCTGTGGATGCGCTTGCGCCGTTCGGGGCAGGCTGATAGCGGGTTGTACGCTGCCGGTTTAGCTCAGTTGGTAGAGCAACCGCCTTGTAAGCGGTAGGTCGCGAGTTCGAGTCCCGCAACCGGCACCATTTCGCCCGCGATCTTGCAGACATGTCGGGCAGCGCGCGTGAGCACTGTCCTGATCGGCGGCTGGCCTGCCCGGGATGCAGCACGAGGCAAGCTCTTCACCTTCACGTGATGCTGAGACCGAGAGCGCAACATTCGCTCCCTCTGCGCAACTCTCAGATTCGTAACGGATGATGGTGCATTTGGAAAAGGTTTGAGGCTCTTTTCCGCAGGCGGCTCACGCGTTCAGCCAGAGCGTGAGGGCCGTTATCCGGATGGGGGCGTTCGGACATATGCGCAAATCTTTGAGTTTCACGCCGCCGGATCTGCAGGAGGCCCGGCCTGAGCCGGTGCGCCACCGCTACGTCTTCTACATTCCCGGTTACGATCCGGAGGCGCGGACCCGCTACCGGCTGCTCTTCGTGCGGGAATGGGCCCGCTACATCAAACGGTTCGGCGGCGGCCGGCGGGAGATCTCCCGCGCGCAATCGAGCGAGGACGGGCTGGTCCAGAGCTGGACCGTCGGTGCGCCCGAGCAGGGCGAAGGGGCCGAGACCCGCTACGACGTCCTCCTCTGGGACGACATCGTCGCTGCGGACTTCGCCCGTTCCCGCTTCGTCAGCGTGGCGCTCCTCGTGACCGGCACCCTGCACATGATCCTGGCCGGCTTGCTGTTTCGCTTCTACCGGCTGAGCTGGAAGTACGGCAACGTCATCCTCTACCCCTTCGTGATGGTGATCCTGCTCACCATCCTGTCCGTCGTCATCGGGGTGGCCGTGCATGCCCATCTCGGCGATTGGTTCGGCCACAGCCTGCACCTGCCGCTCTGGATCTCGCTGCCTCTGGGCGTGGTTGCGGGCATCGTCTGGATCAAGGCGATCGAAGCTCTCCTGAACCGCGTCTTCTTCTGGCAGCTTCTGAACGATTGGGTGTTCAACTGGCAGCACGGCCAGGGCTGGCGGCCCGATTACGAGCGCCGCCTCGATGCCTTCGCTGCGCATATCCTGTCCTCCCTCGCGGCACGAGCTGCGGCGGGGGAGGCGACCGACGAAGTGATGATCGTCGGCCATTCCTCCGGCGGGCTGACGGCGGTCGAGGTCGCGGCCCGCGTGCTCGCCCGTGACGGGACGATCGGCACCTCCGGCGCCAACCTGTCCCTCGCGACGCTCGGGTCCGGGCTGCCGCTCGTGGCGTTACAGCCGACGGCCACGCGCCTGCGGGCCGAGATCGCGGACCTCGTCACGGAGCGGCGCATCGTCTGGTGCGACTTCCACGCACCTCAGGACTGGATGAACTTTCCCGGCTTCAATCCTCTGGACCACCTCGGTCTCGACCTGCACGGGCAACCGGTCGCCAATCCCCTTGTGCGCTCGGCGCGGTTTCGCGACATCCTTTGTCCCGAGACCTACCGGCGGGTACGCTTCCGGCCCTTCCGGATGCACTTCCAGTTCCTTCTCGCGAACGAGCGGCCCGGCGCCTACGATTTCTTCGCGATGACCTTGGGTCCGCAGCGGCTGCGCGAGCAGGTGCTCGCCCCCGCTGCGTGCCCCGAACGTGAGCCCGCCGTTCCGCTCTGATCCGGCGATGCTGGAGGCTTGTGACGGGCCCCTATCGAGGTCGAGGCGCGTTTCCATCGTTGTCGTCGGCAGCCACGATCGTCATCGTGGCCCACACCGCCCCAAAAGGTGCGACGCCGCTACAGTGAGAACCGATCCACCTCCTCCAGCAGCCGCACGAAGGCGTCTGCGCCGTAAGCGAGGGCGGCCTCACCCGCTTCCGCCGTGCCGAGGCGGGCATCGCCGAGAGCCCCGGATGGGTGGAGGTCTTCCGTTTTCCAGGCAAAGGCTGCCGGACGGCCGGCGCGCAGCAGCGCGAAGTCGCGCTCCATCGCCACCGTGCGGGGCTCGAAATCCCGGATGTGTTCCCGCCTGACGAGATCGGGCCGCAGCGCCAGCATCAAGGCTGTCTCGATGCCGCCGGCATGGATGCCGTGGCGGATCTCACCGGCCGGAAACAGCCCCTCGGGCAGGCCGAGCCGGCTCCACGACGTCGTCACCGCGACCATACCGAGGCGGCCGCGCAGCTCGCCTGCCACGAGGTCGATGAGCGCGCTGTTGCCGCCGTGGGAGGAGACGATCACGAGCTTCGTGCAGCCCGCCCGGTGCAGGCTCGCGCCGATCTCGGTCCAGGCTGCAAGCGCGGTCGGCGCGGTCAGGGTCAGCGTGCCGGGGAAGGAATCGTGCTCATCCGATTTGCCGACGGCCTGGACCGGAAGGAGCAGCACGTCGAGCGCCTCCGGCACCTGCTGTGCAACCCGCGCGAGATAGCCTTCCGCGATCAGGGTGTCGGTGCCGAGCGGCAGGTGCGGCCCGTGCTGCTCCACTGCGGCAACCGGAAGGACCGCGATGGTTCGGCTCATGTCGCGGCTGCGGATCTCCGCCGTCGTCAGGTCGAGCCAGGATCGCGCCGGCATGCTGTCATCTCCGTTGTCGCGGGTCGAGCGACGCGCCAGCGCACTCGGACGCTCCCGGCTTCGATCAAGCGGAAACCGCATCAACCGCGCGTTAGTCAAGTTGGCTCAGGAGTTTCCGGATTACGTCCATTGCCATTGCCGAATCGCCATGAACACCTTTCCTCAGAACGGGCTTGGCGCGATGCCCTCCGACACGGATACGGCAAATGACGACTCGTCCGAGGCGATGCGCCGGGAATTGGCCCGCCTGCGGGAGATGCTGGAGCAGAACTCGGACTGGATCTGGGAGGTCGATGCGCAGGGGCGCTACACCTACGCCTCGCGCCAATGCGTCGCCCTGCTCGGCCGCGAGCCGGAGGAGGTGTTGGGTCTGACACCCTTCGACTTCATGCCGCCCGACGAGGCTGAGCGCGTCGGCCGGATCTTCGGCGCCATCGCCGCCGAGCGGCAGCCGTTCGCCCAGCTTCTCAACCGCAACCTGCGCAAGGACGGCAGCCTCGTCGTGCTGGAAACGAGCGGCGTGCCGCTGCTCGGTCCCGATGGCGCGTTGCGCGGTTATCGCGGCATCGACCGGGATGTGACCGAGCGGGAGGCGGCGAACGCGCGGCTCCGCCACCTCGCCAGACACGACGACCTCACGGGCCTACCGAACCGGATGTATCTGCGTGAGCATCTCGCAGGGCAGTTGGCCGCCGGACAACGTCCCGGCGTGCTCTGTCTCGATCTCGACGGCTTCAAGCCGGTCAACGATCGCCTCGGCCACGCTGCGGGCGATCGCGTCCTGACGGAGATCGGCCGCCGGCTCGCTGAACTGGCGGCTTCGGACGGGCTGTTCGCAGCACGGCCCGGCGGCGACGAATTCGTTCTGATCGTGCCGGACGGCGTGACCCTAACGCCGGAGACCGTTCGTGCGGTCATCGCCGTACCCATCGCCATCGATGCCGAGACGGTGCGGATCGGCGCCAGCCTCGGCCTCGCTTCGGCCATTGGACCCGATGACACGGTCGACGCCCTGCTCGCGCGGGCCGACCGTGTCCTCTACGAGGCCAAAGAAGCAACCAAGCGGACTGCCGTCAGCGACGGCGGCTGAGCAGCCAGCCGAGGCCGAAGGCTGCCGCGGCGACAAGCGCCAGGGTCGTGCCGCGATTCTCGTCGGCCTGTGCCGCAAGGGCGCGACCGCGCCGGTTCGCCTCGTCGCGAAGATGCCGCCCACGGGCATGGGCCTCGTCGTGCAGGTGGCGACCCCGTTGTGCCGCCTCGTCTCGCAGGTGCCGGCCGCGGGAGACCGCCTCGTCGGCGATACGGTAACCGTCCTCGTAGAGGTCCTCGGCCCGCTCGCGGGTTCGGCCATACGCCGCCTGCGCCACGCCCGCGACCTGTTCGTAGGCACCCTCGACCTGCGGACGGGCCCGGCCGGACACGGCGCCGAGCACGCTGCGGCCACGGCCCTTGATGTTGCGGAAGCCGCCCTCGATCTGGTCCCTGTTCATGATGAAGTCCTGCTGATCAAATTGGTTTTAGCCGACCCGCGCGACGGCGGGTTTCGAAACGAAGAAGCCGCACCCGGTCGGGTGCGGCTCCGGCCGTCGGGTCGTGGTGGGAAGGTCCTACCGTCCTCGAGGCTTAGAGCTTGCTCTTCACCGCGTCGGCGGCGTTCTTCACGCCCTCCTTGGCCTCGCCGACGGTGCGCTGGGTCTTGCCCTCGACTTCCTGCGCCTTGCCCTCGGCCTGCAGCTTGTCGTTGCCGGTCAGGTTGCCGACGCCCTGCTTGACGTTGCCGGCGACTTCGTTGGCGGCGCCCTTGATCTTGTCGGTCGTGCTGCTCATGGCGTCTCTCCGTTCATTGGTCTTGCGCCGCGTCGCGACGCTCTCGGCAAACTGAACGGGAGCCCCGAGCCCTTGGTTCCACTCCTATGATGTGGAGTGCATCGCCGCACACGCGCCGACGAAAGGCATTCATGGATGCCGCGGTCGCAGCGGCGTTCAAAAAATATCTGCGCGGCGGCCAAATATTTTCCTGTCAGCGCATGGGTCACGAGCGGTTACGTATGCGGTATCCAAAATTCCAATATGGCTAAGCCGGGCACCTGTTCCGGTCCGCCAAGAAGACGTGAGTTCGAGGGACCGCTCCATGGCCGTTCAAGCCGCCGATCCATTGCCCGGCGCTAGCGCTTATTCCGCCTCGCGCGCCGATTCGCCTCTGGGCGGGCGCTGGGGACAGCTCATCCTCGGCGTGCTGTGCATGTCGATGATCGCCAACCTGCAGTACGGCTGGACGCTTTTCGTCAATCCGATCAACGACAAGTATCACTGGGGCAAGCCGGCGATCCAGGTCGCCTTCACGATCTTCGTCCTCACCGAGACCTGGCTCGTGCCGATCGAGGGCTGGTTCGTCGACAAGTACGGTCCGAAGGTCGTCACGCTGTTCGGCGGCGCGCTTTGCGCCATCGGTTGGGCGATGAACTCGGTCGCCGACTCGCTGTGGTTCCTGTATCTGGCCGCCGCCGTCAGCGGCATCGGTGCGGGCGCGGTCTACGGCACCTGCGTCGGCAACGCCCTCAAGTGGTTCCCGGATCGCCGCGGGCTCGCCGCCGGCCTCACCGCCGCGGGCTTCGGTGCCGGCTCGGCGCTCACCGTCATCCCGATCGCCGCGATGATCCGCGACAGCGGCTACGAGCAGACCTTCCTCGCCTTCGGTCTCGGCCAGGGCATCGTCGTGATGATCGCCGCCCTGCTGCTCTCCTCGCCGAGCGCCGCCTACAAGGAGCGGATGCTCGCCGGCCGCACCTCCCCCAACGCGACGAGCCGCCGCCAGTACTCGTCGGCCGAGATGGTGCGCACCCCGGTTTTCTGGCTGATGTACGCGATGTTCGTGATGATGGCCGCCGGCGGCCTGATGGCGACGGCCTCGCTCGCGCCCATCGCCAAGGACTTCCAGGTCGATTCGATCCCCGTCTCCCTCATGGGCCTGACCCTGCCGGCGCTTACCTTCGCGCTCACCATCGACCGCGTGCTCAACGGCGTGACCCGGCCGGTCTTCGGCTGGATCTCCGACCGGATCGGGCGTGAGAACACCATGTTCGTCGCCTTCATGATCGAGGGCGCGGGCATCCTGGCGCTCGGCATGTTCGCCCACTCGCCGCTGGCCTTCGTGCTGCTCACCGGCCTCGTGTTCTTCGCTTGGGGCGAGATCTACTCGCTGTTCCCCTCGACCTGCGCCGACACCTACGGCGACAAGAACGCCACTGCCAATGCCGGCCTGCTCTACACCGCCAAGGGCACGGCCTCGCTGATGCTGCCGGCCTTCCTGGCGATCCAGACCGCCACCGGCTCCTGGCAGAACGTGTTTTATCTCGCCTCCGGCATGGCCTTCATCGCCGGCTTCCTCGCGCTCTTCGTCCTGAAGCCGATGCGCGCCCGCTTCGTGGCCCGCAACCAGTGACGGAGGCGAGCGTGATGCGCTGGATCGGCTTCGTCCACGCTGGCGAGCCCGGCTTCGGCCGGCTCGAGGCCGAGCGGATCGCGGTCTGCGAGGGCGACCTGTTCGGTGAGAACCGGCCGACGGGTGAGGTGCTGGCGCTCGCGGAGGTGAGGGTCGGCCTGCCCTGCCGCCCCTCGAAGATGATCGCCCTGTGGAACAACTTCGGGGCGCTCATGGAGAAGCAGGGCCTGTCGCGGCCTGAGGCGCCGCTGTTCCTGATCAAGCCCGCCAACACCTTCCGGCCCACCGGCGCAACCGTGGCGGTGCCGGAGGCGGCGGGCCGGGCGCTCTACGAGGGCGAACTCGGTATCGTGATCGGCAAGCGGGCCCGGGATCTCACCGAGGAAGAGGCCGCCGACCACGTCTTCGGCTTCACCTGCGTGAACGACGTCACTGCCTCGGCGATCCTCAAGGCGGATGCGAGCTTCACGCAATGGACCCGCGCCAAGGGCCTCGACGGCTTCGGCCCGTTCGGGCCCGTCATCGCCACCGGGCTCGATCCCTCGGCGCTGACCGTGCGGACCTTGGTGAACGGGCGCGAACGTCAGAACTTTCCGGTCGGCGACATGCTGATCCCAGTGCCCCGGCTCGTGGCCCAGCTCTCGCAGGGCATGACGCTGGAGCCGGGGGACGTGATCGCCTGCGGTACCTCGGTGGGGTCGGGGCCGATCCCCAAGGGCGCTACGGTCGAAGTGGTGATCGAGGGCATCGGAACGCTCTCGAACCGGTTCGATTAAAGTCACGCTCAAGCAAAAGTGGTCTCCGCGGCCGGACGGAACCGGCCTCGAACGGCGTTTCAGAACAAAGCCGGCGGAGCGGAAACGGCAGCACGGGTGAGAACATGAGCATCGCGATCGTCGGCGCCGGCGCCATCGGCGGATATCTCGGAGTCAGGCTGGCGGAGGCCGGCGAGGACGTGACCTTCATCGCCCGCTCCAACGCGGCGGCGATCCAGGCGGACGGCATGCGCCTGATCGAGGAGGATGGCACCGAGATCCACTCGAAAACCGTCAAGGCGACCCGCTCCATGCAGGAGGCGGGCGTGCACGAGGTCGTGCTGCTGACGGTGAAAGCGCATCAGGTCGGGCCGATCGCCGCCGACCTGCACCACCTGATCGGCCCCGACACCGTCGTGGTGACGATGCAGAACGGGATTCCGTGGTGGTACTTCATGGGCGGCCATGGCGGCGACCATGCCGGCACGCGGCTGGAAAGCGCCGATCCGGGCGGGCTGATCGCCGAAGGTCTCGACCCCAAGCACGTCATCGGCTCGGTGGTCTATCCGGCGACCGTGCTCACCGATCCCGGCACCGTGAAGGTGATCGAGGGCAACCGCTTCGGTCTGGGTGAACTCGACGGCTCAAAGTCGGAGCGGGTGCTCGCCCTCTCGCAGCGCCTCGCCAAGGCCGGCTTCCGCGCGCCCGTCACCAGCGACATCCGCGCCGAGATCTGGCTCAAGCTGTGGGGCAATCTCAGCTTCAACCCGATCTCCGCGCTCACCCACGCGACATTGGAAGATATCTGCCGCTTCCCCGACACCCGGGCGATCGCCGCCGAGATGATGCGCGAGGCGGAGGTCATCGCGAACAAGCTCGGCGTCACCTTCCGCCTCGGCATCGACAAGCGCATCGCCGGTGCCGAGAAGGTCGGGCCCCACAAGACCTCGATGCTTCAGGACGTCGAGGCCGGCCGGCCGATCGAGCTGGAAGCCCTCGTCGGCTCGGTGATCGAACTCGGCCGCCTCACCGGCACGCCGACCCCGCATATCGACACCGTCTTCGCCCTGATGCGGCTCCTGGCCCAGAGCCTGGAGCGTGCCAACGGCCGCCTCGCGATCCAGGGAGCATGACGATGCTTCTGCCCGAACCTTCCGCCCTTCACCCCACCGACTCCAAGGAGGCCAGCGTGGCCGCGACGACTCTTCACGAGCTGATCCAGGCCGGCGCCGATGCGGCCCCCGCCCTGTCGAGCCCCGGCGGCGTGCCGCTGACGTTCCAGGCCCTGCGGGCGCTGACCGAACGCACGGTCGCCGACCTCAACGCCCGCGGCATCGGCCGCGGCGACCGCGTCGCGATCGTGCTGCCGAACGGCCCGGAGATGGCCGCCGCCTTCATCGCGGTGGCCGCCGGCACCACCTCGGCCCCGCTCAACCCGAGCTACAAGGCCGACGAGTTCGAGTTCTACATGAGCGACCTCGGAGCCAAGCTCCTGCTGGTCGCCGAAGGCTCCGAGTCGCCGGCCGTCGCCATCGCCGAGAAGCTCGGCGTGTCGGTGGCCCGCCTGCGGCCGACCCCGGAAGAGGGCGCCGGCAGCTTCACGCTGCATTTCGCCGACGACGCCACGAGCGAACCCGCCCGCGGCGGCCGGGCGGAGGCGGATGAGATCGCGCTGGTGCTGCACACCTCCGGCACCACCTCGCGGCCGAAGATCGTGCCGCTGACGCAGGCCAATGTCTGCGCCTCGGCGCGCAACATCCGCACCGCGCTCGCCTTCGGGGCGCAGGATCGCGGCCTCAACATCATGCCTCTGTTCCACATCCACGGCCTGATCGCCGGCATCCTCGCCCCGCTCTCCGCGGGCGGCCAAGTCTCCTGCACGCCGGGCTTCAACGCGTTGAAGTTCTTCGGCTGGATGGATGAGGTGAACCCCACTTGGTACACCGGCGTGCCGACCATGCATCAGGCGATTCTGGGCCGGGCCGCGCGCAACAAGGAGATCATCGCGAAGAACCCGCTGCGCTTCATCCGCTCCTCGTCCTCGTCCCTGCCGCCGCAGGTGATGAAGGAGCTCGAGGACACCTTCGGCGCGCCCGTCATCGAAGCCTACGGCATGACCGAGGCCGCGCATCAGATGGCCTCGAACCCGCTGCCGCCCAAGCCCCACCATGCGGGCTCGGTCGGCCTCGCGGCGGGCCCGGAAATCGCGGTGGTCGATCTCGACGGCGAGCCTTTGCCCGCGGGCGAGACCGGCGAGATCGTCATCCGCGGCGACAACGTGATGAAGGGCTACGAGAACAACGAGCGGGCCAATGCCGAGGCCTTCACGCGGCAGGGCTGGTTCCGCACCGGCGACCAGGGCGTGCTGAGCCCCGAGGGCTACCTCTCGATCACCGGGCGCCTCAAAGAGATCATCAACCGCGGCGGCGAGAAGATCAGCCCGCGCGAGGTCGACGAGATCCTGATGGACCACCCGGCGGTGTCGCAATGCGTCACCTTCGCGGTGCCGCATGACAAGCTCGGCGAGGATGTCGCCGCTGCGATCGTCCTGCGCGAGGGCGTCGAGGCGGTGGAGAAGGACATCCGCAGCTTCGCCTCGGAGCGTCTGGCCCCCTTCAAGGTGCCGGCCAAGATCCTGATCCTCGACGAGATCCCCAAGGGCGCCACCGGCAAGCTCCAGCGCATCGGGTTGGCGCAGAAGCTCGGGCTGGTCTGAGGCCTTCGAGCGATTCGGGGACTGTGCCCGGATCGCTTCGCCGACTGAAACCTGGGGCAGGATCAAATGGAAAGGGCCGGCGGATGAACCGCCGGCCCTTTCCTCGTTCTCGCCGAGTGCGAAAAACTCAGTTCCGCGCGGCCATCATGTCGTGGGACAGGACGGTGAGCTTGCCGATCAGGCTCGCCACGTCGCCGTGCGCGCAGGACCACTGCGTGCCGATGGCGCTCCCGTCGTTCGAGACCGAGACCACGGCGACCGAGCGCAGCTTGCCCTCGCGGGCGAGCTTGAGCTGGTCCTGAAGCACCTCGATGATCGAGGCGACGTTCTCGTCGGCCACGGCCTCGGCGGCGGCGGCGGGGAAGGGGACTACGGCGGCGTCGTTGAGGGCGCGATCGAACTTGGACATTCAGGCAACTCGCCGATGCTTGAGGGAGGTGTGGCCGAGGGGGCCGGCCTGGAGACGATCCACGAGGGAGGCGAGGCGATCGGGCAGGGCACCGTCCTTATCGACGGACAGGCGCTTGCCGATGGCGGAGGCGACACCTTTGGTCACCCGGCTGACGACGGGCCGCTCGAGAGGCGGCACCATCTGCAGTCGGTCCGTTCGGTTCGGGTCGGCGCTCGGATCAGCCATCGCTTCCTCGCTCTCGGACGATTGCATGAGGTGATCCTGCGCGCCGCATCGCGTCATGAAAATGGCACCAGACCGGCCACGCTTGCGCATTTCCCTGGCTGTGACGTGAAAGCGACACCTGCCACGCCCGGCCCGGAGACGCTCAATGCGGATCCTGCCAGCCGGAACGGACCGGCGCAGCGGCGCCCGCGCCGCCAGTGGTCATCGCCCGCGGCGCCTCGGAGCGGGCGACCGCCGGCTCGGCCATCGCCGCGCGGCGGGGCGCACGGACCGAGCGGCGCAGGGCGGCGCGGCGCTTGCGAGTGGAGCGGGGACGGGCCGTGCTGTTCGAACCGATGAAGCCGCCGGCCACCGCGCCCACGACGGCACCGACCGGTCCGGCGACGAGGGCGCCGGCCACGGCCCCGGCTCCGACACTCATCGCCGTCCGGTTTTCGGCCTGCGCGGGTGCGGACAATCCTGCGAGCAGCACGAGGCCGGCACAGGCGCCGAGGCAGGTTCTTCGCATCCGGTCGTCCCTTCGAAAACCAATTCGAGAACGCCCTTGGCCTTTGATCTTGACGAAAGGTTGACCTGATTTCGTTTCGTGACTTGGCCGTATAGCCGAAGACAACTGCTGATACGGTTGCCGCTTGATCAGAGCGGCAACCGTATCAGCAAGCCTGAGCGGTGCTCGAGCTGGGCCTAAATCCGCTATCCCGAAGGGATCAACCGGATTCGGTATGAATTCACGTATGTTCTTGCTCAAGCCTAGCCGCTGGCTGCGAGCGGCCGGCGCAATCGAAGCACCAGCGGAACGATTACGAGCGCCGTGGCGGCGGCGGCCAGGAGGCCGACGGCCGGCCCGGCGGTGTCGCCGAGCGCCCCGTAGGCGATCGGCGCAAGGCCGCCCGATCCGATGACCGCGGTGTAGAACAGCGCGAATGCCCGGCCGACATCGCCACGCGGCGCGAGATCCGGCACCGTCCCGTAGAGCACCGAGGAGGTGCCGTTGAGAACGACGCCGATCAGCGGCAGCAGCACCAGAGCCGGCCCGAGCGGCAGGACGAGGAGCGCGGCGACCCCCAGAGCCGTGGCGGTCTCGGTCGCGACGACGCAGGCCACGACGCCGACGCGCGCGCCGAGCCAGCCGCACACGGCCTTGCCGAAGGCCCCTCCGGAAAAGACCAGGGCGAGGGCGAGCCCGGTCGTCGTGGCCGTGCCGCCCTTCGCTTCCAGAAGGAAGGGCAGGAACAGCAGGGTGCCCATCCGCGTGGCGGTATCGAAGGCGCCGACCGTCATCAGGAGGGCGAAGCCCCGGCCCTCGCCACCGCTCCGGCTGGTGCGCGGGGGGGCGGCGGCCAGCGATCCCCGCGGCAGGACGAGGACGAGTGCCAGCCCTGCCGCGAGGCCGACGCCCGCCATCAGCCCGGTGGCCGGACGCCACGCCATCACCCCGAGCAGCCCTGCGACGGCGACCGGGAACACCGCCTTCCCGAGATCGCCGGCGAAATTGTAGATCCCGAGCGGCCCGCGCGCGGCACTGCCATAGGCCTGCGCGACGAGGAGCGAGGCGCGGGGATGCTGGAGGCTCGCGCCGATCCCGGCGAGCACCAGCCCGGCGCAAAGCCCGAACAGGCTGCCGCTCAGCGCCATCACGCCGAAGCCCACCGCGGCGACGAGGGTCGAGACGGCGAGGCTGACGCGGATCGGCCATCGCGCCGCCAGCCGGTCGGCGGGTATCTGCAACCCGCCCATGGTCGCGTAGTAGAGGCTGCGCAGGACCGCGAGCCCGGCATAGCCGAGGCCGAACTCCAACTGCCAGACCGGCAGCAGCACGTAGAGCAGGTCGGTGTAGCCGTCATGCAGGGCGTGGGCGAGGCAGGCCCCGCCGAGGCTGCGCCGCTTGAGGTCGAGGCTCGCGGTGTCACCCTGGCGGAATTCATCGAATCGGACGGCTTGGCTCACACGAAAATCCCCGGCTGCAATTGCGCGGCGATCCTAGACTTGTGAGTTTTGCGCGATGAGAGGTGTCCTCCTCACAGGTTCCGTGCGGTTTCCTCACGGATCGAGAGGGCCAAGGGAATCGAGAGGGCAGGGACATGCGCCGGCTGCCGCCGCTGCACGCGTTGCAGGTGTTCGAAGTCGCGGCCAGGGCCGGCAGCTACGCGCAGGCCGGGCTCGAACTCGGGCTCACCCACGGCGCGGTGAGCCGGCAGGTCGCTGCCCTGGAGACGTGGCTCGGCCAGCGGCTGTTCGTGCGGGTCGGGCGGCGGATGGTGGCGACCCCGGCGGCACGCGTCTTCGCCGAGGAGATCAGCCTCTCCTTCGACCGGCTCACGGCGGCGGCGGAGGCGTGCGGACGGCCCCAGGCGCCGCGCGTCCTGCGGGTTAGCGCGCCCGTCACCTTCGCCATGCGCTGGCTGATCCCGCGCCTGGACGACTTCCACGCGGTTCGGCCCGGCACGGAGGTCAGGGTCACCACCACGACGACCTTGCAGGACGCACTGCGCGGCGGGTTCGACCTCGCGATCCGGCGCGGCCCCGAGCCCTGGCCGCAGCACCGCGCCGTGCCCTTCCTGACGGAGACCGACACGCTGGTGGCAAGCCCCGCCCTCTTGCGGGATAAACCGCTCGCGGCTTTAAGCGACCTCGACGGTCACATCCTCCTCGGCACCGAGACCCGGCCGGGTGATTGGAGCGATTGGCTCGCCGCCGCCGACGTGACGCTCCCCGGCGGCGTGCGCCGCCGGGTGTTCGACCACTTCTTCGTGACGCTTCAGGCCCTCGAGGACGGGGCCGGCCTTGGCATCGGACCGTTCCCGGTCCTCGATCGGATGGTGGCCGCGGGTCGGCTCGTTGCACCGTTCCCGGACATCCGGGTCGAGCGCGCCGCCTATTTCGCCCTGACGCCGTTCGATGCCGACAAGTCGCCCGCGCTCACCGCCTTCGTCGATTGGCTCGTGGCGGAGGGCGAGCGGCCGGGGCTTACAATTCCCCGGTGAGAAACTGCGCCCGGCCGTGCCCGAACGACCAATCCTCGTCGGTATTCTCCACGGTCGAGACCATTACGTCGGCGGGGGCGATGCCGCAGGCGGCCTGCAACTTCTCGGTCAGCAGCCGGTAGAACAGCTCCTTCTTCTTGCGCCCGCGCGGCCGGGTGATCATCTGCACCACCACCACGTTCTGCGTGCGGGGGATGTCGAGGCCGGTATCCTCTACGATCATCCGCGAGGGCTTGTGCTCGGTCACGATCTGGTAGCGGTCGCCCGGCGGCACCTGAAAGGCTTCGAGCATCGCCTCGTGCGCGGCGTCGAGAAGCGCCTTCAGTTCCGCGTCGCTGCGGCCCTCGATCAGGTCGAAACGCATCAAGGGCATGGGACTCTCCAGGATGAAGCCGCATTCTCAAAGGGGAACGAGGCCGAAACACGGGTCGGGCGCATCGGCCAGGATCCGAGATCCGGGCTGCGGCACCGCAAGGCGAGGTTGCGCCCTCTGGCGGTTGCCGGGCGCTCGCGGTTAAATAGCTTCGCTTCCGGCCGCTTCCAACCGATCGGGAATGTTCGTATTATGCATTCAAACGAGGGTGGGGAGCGGGCGCCGGGCCCCTCACCGACCCCTGGGAGGAGACGAGACATGTCCGATTTGCGGTTGCGCCGCAGCGTTCTCTACATGCCGGGATCGAACCAGCGGGCGCTCGATAAGGCCAAGACGCTGCCCGCCGACTCGCTGATCCTGGATCTCGAGGACGCCGTCTCCATGGAGGAGAAGGAACTGGCGCGCGATCAGGTCTGCGCCGCGGTGAAGGGTGGCGGTTACGGCCATCGCGAACTGGTGATCCGGGTGAACGCCCCGCAGACCCCTTGGGGGGACGGCGATCTGCGCGCGGCAATCCAGGCCAAGCCCGACGCGATCCTGATGCCGAAGGTGTCCTCACCCGCCGTGCTGGAGAGCGTGGCCGACGCGTTGGAAGCGCTCGACGCCCCCGATTCCATCGCAGTCTGGGCGATGATCGAGACGCCGGCGGCGATCCTCAACATCCACGAGATCGCCAAGGCGCGCCGCGACCGCCGCAACCGGCTCACCGGTTTCGTGCTCGGCACCAACGATCTGGCCAAGGACACCTGGGCGCAATTGGTGCGCGGGCGCGTGCCGATGCTGCCCTGGATGATGCTGACCCTCGCAGCCGCCCGGGCCGAGGGGCTGATCGTCCTCGACGGCGTGTGGAACGACATCGCCGATCCGGAGGGGTGCCGCGAGGAGTGCCGGCAGGCGCGCGACCTCGGCTTCGACGGCAAGACGCTGATCCACCCGAACCAGATCGAGCCCGCCAACACTTCGTTCGCCCCGACCGATGAGGAGGTGCGCCGCGCCCGCCTCGTGATCGAGGCCTTCAACCTGCCGGAGAACGCCAAGCGCGCGGCGATCAAGGTCGAGGGCCGCATGTACGAGCGCCAGCATATCGGCATGGCACGCCGCGCCGTGGTGTGGTCAGAGACCATCGCTGCCCGCGACGCCGCCGGCTGACCATGAAAAAGGCCGCGCTCCAAGAAGCGCGGCCTTGCCGTCATGAGAGGCTATGACGGCGCGGGATCCTACCAGCCGTAGCCGTAATCGTAGGCCGGGCCACCGTAGGAGTAACCGCCATAGGCGCGACGCGGGGCGTAGTAGCCGCCGTCGTAGTAGCCAACATTGCGGTAACCGTAGCCGTAGGCGGGACGGGCGTAGCCGTAACCATAACCGGCGACCGGTCGGGCATAGCCGTAATCGTAGCCGTACCCGCCGCCATAACCACCGTAGCCGTAGCTGTTCGAGGCGGCCGCACCCACGAGCGCGCCAGCCGCGAGGCCACCGATCACGCCGGCTGCGATCGCGCCGCCGCCACCACGGCCGCGCCAGCGGGCTTCGGCATCCGTCGAGGACAGGGCGCCCACGCCGAGGACAGCCACGGCGGACAGAATCGCAAGCTTCTTCATCAAGTCTCTCCGATCGAGTTGGATCGCCGATCCATTGGCACCCCAACGAACAGGCCTTGGATTCGGTTCACTCTCAATGTGCCGATGCTCACGTTGCATCCTGTCGCATGAACGAAGGTGCAAGGCGCCGTTCATCCAGTTGTCAGGATCGCGTTGCGTACTCCGAGAGCGGGTTAGGCGCGGCGGTTCGGCGATCTGAGCTTGGCCATACCGGCGCCGTTACGCTCAGCGACGGCCGCCGACTTCGTCGAGGTGTTCCAAGAGCATGGCCGGGTCGTCGTAGACCCGGACGGCCCCGGAGCGTTCTAGCTCCTCCGTGCCGTATCCGCCCGAAAGCAGGCCGACGCCGAGCCCGCGGCAGCGGCGGGCAGCCAGCATGTCCCAGATCGAATCGCCGACGATCACCGCGTGCTCGATCGGCGCATTCAGCCGCTCGGCGGCGGCGAGGAACAGGTCGGGATCGGGCTTGGCGTATTTCACGAGGTCGCGGGTCACCACCGGCACCTGAGCCGGATCGACGCCGAGCGCGACGAGGTTGTGGCCCGCCGTCTCCATCCGCCCGCTGGTGGCGATGGCCCAGGGGATGCGGTTCTCGGTGAGCGTGGCGAGCAGTTCCTTGGCGCCGGGCAGCGGAACGACGCCCTTCGAGAGCCGGCCATAGGCTTCCGCGTGCAGCCGCCGCAGCCGGTCGATCCGCTCCGGGTCGATGTCGAGCCCGGTTTCGCGCAGGAGCTGGTTGGTGAAGAGCCCGCCGCTCATCCCGATCTTGCGGTGGATGCGCCAGACCGAGAGCGGAATGCCCTCTGCGTCGAGTGCCTCCTTCCAGGCGAGCACGTGCTGGTAGACGCTGTCGACCAGCGTGCCGTCGAGATCGAACAGGAAGACGGTCTCAATACGCATGTTTCGCACTCCATCGGCTGGTGGTCATCAAGACAACGGGCGCTCATCCCGGTCGATGCATGCGGGGATAGAACGGCGCGAGCATTGACCGGCGGCGCCCGAGCGGGTTGTGGTCGCGCCCATCCCGTCATGCTGTTCACCCATCTCGCCGACGACCTCTTCCGCCCGCTCGCCTCGCCGAGCCGCGCCTTCAACGCGGCCCTGCTGCTGCACCTGCACGCCCGCGTGTTCGGCGATGCCGCCGAGCCCCTGCGCAAGAGCGAGCTTCTGGCCGCGATCGGCGACTTCTCCGCCGGGTGGAGCCAGGCCGAGATCGCCGACGACGAGGCGACGCCCGTCGATCCCATCGAGCGGCGCTCGGCGGTGTTCCGGCGGCTGATCGAGGCCGGCTGGCTGGTGGAACGGCGCGAGCGCTACGTGCCGGTGGTCGATTTCGATCCCGATGCGCGCCTGCTGATCGAGGAACTGGCCCGGATCGAGCGCGGCGAGACCCGCTCCTACGGCGGCGCGGTGCTCGAAGTCCTGAGCGCGCTGGAAAGCGCCATCGCCAGCCCCGCCGACCGCTCGGAGGCCCTGCGCAATGCGGCGAAAGCCTCGCGCACCTTCCTCGGCCACCTGCGGGGCCTCGCCGGGGCGATGCGCAAGCTCGAAGAGCGAATCCTGCGCGAGCCCGACCTCAGCGCCGCCTTCCGGCTCTACTTCGAGGAATTCGTCGAGCGCCACCTCGTCTCCGACTACCGGACGCTGCACACCCGCTTCAATCCGTTCCGCTTTCGCTCCGGCATCGTGCGGGAAGCCGGCCGCGCCTTGCGCGATCCGCTGACGCTGCGGGCGCTGGCCGACGGCAACCTGCGCGAGGGCCGCGCCGCCGACATCACCGCCGCCGAGCGGATGGTGCGCACCGACCTCGTCGAGATCCTCGCGATCTTCGAGGGGCTCGACCCGCATCTCGACGCGGTGGCCGAGGTGGTGACGCGGCTGGAGCGGCGCATCTCGGCCGCGCTCCGCTACCGCGACCCGCGCGATTCCGCCCGGATCGAGCGGGCGGCGGCGGCGTTACGCGCGGTCGGCGCGAGCCAGGACGACCTGACCGGCCTGCCCCTGCCGCAGGTCTCGTTGCTGCGTCCCCCCATCGGCCCGCCGCAACTCACCAATCCGCGCATGCCGCGCCGGCTCATCGAGTACGAGCCGCTGCCGGAGATCGACATCGATCCGGCGATCGAGGCCTTCATCGCCGCCAAGGACGAATTTCGCCGCCGCATCACGGTGACGCCGGAGCGCATCGTCGCCTATCTCGACGCGCGGCTCGCGGGGGGGAAGGCCCTGCGCGGCTCGGACATCGCGGTCGACGACGTCGATGCCTTCGTCGTCTTTCAGCGCCTGCGCGAGATCGACGTGCTGTTCGATGGCGTGCTGCGTGAGCGCTACCGCGTCGCCCGGATCGAGGGCCGCGTCTCCAACGGCTGGCTCGACTGCCCGGACTTCATGATCGAGCGCATACCGCCCCCCGCCGCCCGGCGTGGAGCCGGCAAAGCAGGCTGAACGGACAGAAGCGATGCTCGAATCCTTCCGCGCCATCCTCGACGGCGAGGAGATGCCGCCGCCCGGCAGTTCCGCGCCGAGCGAGGAGGAATTGATCCGCGCGCTCCAGGTCATGCTGAAGAGCCAGTGCATCTACGCTGCGACCACCGGCATCGGCCGCTCCTACGAACTCGCGCGGCACTACGCGCCGTTCTTCCGCGACTATTTCGCCTGCCTCGGCTACCGCTTCGAGGTCGCCCACCGCGACCAGATGGTGTTTTTGGCCCTGCCGCCCGACGGCGTGCGCCACGATGCGCAGGGCGAGCGCCTGCGCAAGGACGAGACCCTGGTGCTGCTGGCGCTCCGGCTCGCCTACGAGGAGGGCCTGCGCGACCACCGCGTCTCCACCGACGGCACGGTGGAATGCACCACGGACGACATCGCCGACGCGATCCGCTCGGCGGCCCGCACCGAGCCGCCGGACGAGGCCCGTCTGATCGAGATCCTGCGCCTGTTCGCCCGCAAGGGCGCCCTCCGGCTGGGCGAGCGTGACCGCGCCGAGCGGGTGACGCCGCTGATGGTGATGCCGGGCATCACCGTGCTCTCGCCGGATGCCTGGATGGATCAGGTCCGCGCCTGGGCCTCCGCCGGGGAGGGGAGGGGGGCCTGACTCTCCTCCTGCGCCCAGGGGGCGGTGGAGAAGGCCCGTTCCAGGAAGGCGATCAGCGCCGAGACCCGCGCCGGCCGCGGCAGGCCCGGCGGCATCACGAGGTTGAGGGCGATCGGCGGCGGCTGCCAATCCGGCATCACCCGCTCCAGGCGTCCCGATGTCAGATCCTCCCAGATCGTGAAATCCGGCTGTACCGCGAGGCCGAGCCCGGCCCGCAGCGCTGGCGCCAGCGCGTCGGCGTTGTTGGCCCGCAGCGGGCCTTCGGGCACGACCGTCACGGTTTCACCGGCGGCGTTGGTGAAGGGCCAACGGTCCGGCGTCGGCAGGTAGGCGTAGCCGAGGCAGGCGCGGGCCTTCAGATCCTCCGGATGCTGCGGTGGTCCGTAGCGTTCGAGATAGGCCGGCGTCGCCACGAGCGAGCGGCGCACGCCGCAGAGCCGCCGCACCCGGAGCGATGAATCGGGCAGAGCCGCGATGCGCAGGCCGAGATCGAACCCGCCGCCGACGAGATCGACCACCGCGTCGGACAGGTGCAGATCGACCGAGACCTCGCGGTATGTGGCCAGGAACTCCGGCAGCACCGGCGCGAGGTGGGCGATCCCGAAGGACATGGGGGCGGCGAGCCGCACCCGCCCCCGCGGCACGCCGTTGGCGTCGAGGGCGCGGGCCTCGGCCGCCTCGCCCGCCGCGAGCAGCCCCGCTGCGTCCTCCCGCGCCAAGCGGCCGGCTTCCGTCAGCGCCAGGCGGCGCGAGGTGCGGTGGAACAGCCGTGCGCCGAGCCGGCCCTCCAGCCGCGCCACCGCCTTCGAGACGGTCGCCTTCGACAGCCCGAGTTCGTCGGCCGCGCGGGCGAAGGAGAGGGCGTCGGCCACCACCGCGAACACGGCCCAGGCCTCGAAATCGGGGAGTTTCGCCATTGATCAAATCCGGAAACGATGCGTTTCAATCGTTTCCATTTTCAGGCGGGCAGGCAAGGGCCAGATTGGGCTCACACCGATCGCAGCCCGGACACCGATCCCCGCGGCGATCTTCTCAAATAGGAGACCCGCATCATGAGCGCGCACGGCATCCACCACGTCACGGCCTTCGCCAGCGACACGGCCCGCACCATCGACTTCTACACCCGAGTGCTCGGCCTGCGGCTGGTGAAGAAGACCGTCAACTTCGACGATCCGGGCACCTACCACCTCTATTTCGGCGACGAGGCGGGCACGCCCGGCACGATCCTCACCTTCTTCCCGATCGCCCAGGCGGCCCCAGGCCGGGTCGGCATCGGGCAGGTGTCGGAGACCGCTTTCCGCGTGCCGCGCGCTTCCATCGGTGAATGGACCCACCGCTTCGTTTCGCTGAACGTCGCGCATGAGGCGCCGGTGACGGTCTTCGGCGAGACGGTGCTGCGGTTCCGCGATCCCGACGGGATGCCGCTGGCGCTCGTCGGCGTCGAGGGGGCGGAGACCGAGCCGGCCTGGACGTCCGAGGGCATTGCGCCGGAGACCGCGATCCGCGGCTTCCACGGCGTCACCCTGCTCCTGCGCGGGGCGGAGTCGACCGCTGCGATCCTCACCGACGTGCTCGGCTTCGCGGAAACCGCCCGCGAGGGTAGCCAGATCCGGCTGACGAGCGGGGCGGGCCTCGGCGGGCTCGTAACGCTTCGAGCGGTCGGCGACTTCCTGCCCGGCCGGCAGGGGGCGGGCTCGGTCCACCACATTGCCTTCCGTGCCGCCGACGACGCGGCGCAGGCGGCGATGACGGAACGGCTGAGCGAGCGGCACGGCCTGTCCGTGACCGAGCAACGCGACCGGCAGTACTTCCGCTCGGTCTATTTCCGCGAGCCCGGCGGCATGCTGTTCGAGATCGCCACCGACGCGCCCGGCTTTGCCATCGACGAGCCGGCGGCGGAACTCGGGACCGCACTGAAGCTGCCGCCCTTCCTCGAGCCGCATCGCGGGCGGATCGAGGCGGTGCTGCCGAAGGTCGCCTGAACTGACCGCCCACCGTCGCGGCCGCCCGGATCCTGTCCGGGCGGTCGCACCCTCCCCAGACTGAACGGAGACAGCCATGACGAACGGCGTCACCTTCGACTTCGTCCACCGCTTCGAGCCCGGCACAGACGAGCGCGCGCCGCCGCTTCTGCTGCTGCACGGCACGGGCGGGGACGAGAACGACCTGCTATCCCTCGGCCGCACGCTCTCGCCCGGCTCCGCGCTGCTCTCGCCCCGCGGGCCGGTTCTGGAGAACGGGATGCCGCGCTTCTTCCGCCGTCTCGCGGAGGGCGTGTTCGACGAGGCGGACGTCCGCCGCCGGGCCGGCGACCTCGCCGCCTTCGTCGCCCAGGCGCGGGCGGCCTACGGGCTCGCCGCGCCGGTGGCGGTCGGTTTCTCGAACGGGGCCAACATCGCCGCAGCGACCCTGCTCCTGCACCCGGAGGTGTTGGCCGGGGCGATTCTGCTGCGGGCGATGGTGCCGCTCGCCGAGAGCCCGTCGGCCGACCTCGCCGGCCGCCCGGTGCTGCTGCTCTCGGGTGCTCTCGATCCGATCGTGCCCGCCGAGAATGCCGAACGGCTCGCCGCGCGTCTCCAGCAAGCCGGCGCGGCGGTGACGCACACGGTCAACCCGGCCGGTCACGGCCTATCGCAGGCCGATCTTGTCGCCTCCGGGGCGTGGCTCGCCAAGAATTTCGGCGGCTAAGCTTACCGCGGGGGTCGGGGACTTTGCCTGACACACTCGGTGTGACGGGGGGCATCGCCCCCGTCACGCGGCTTGCCCCGGTGCCTCCCCCGTCTCGCTCAGGGGCAGCATCCAGGTTTCCCCGTCAACCGGCATGCCGAAGCTGGTATGGGGCGCGGTCTCGACGCAGACGAAGCCGTGGCGGGCATAGAGGCGCCGGGCGCCTTCCAGAACCGTATGGGTCCACAGCGTGAGGCGGGCATAGCCCGTCTCGCGGGCAAAGCCGATGCACGTCTCGATCAGCGTATCGCCGATGCCGCGACGGCGGGCGAAAGGCTCGACATAGAGGAGGCGCAGCCGCGCGGTGCCGTCACCTTCGTCGGTGAGGAAGACGGACCCCGCCAGCACGCCGTCGATCTCCGCGATCCAGCACTGCTCGCGCCCCGGCTTGAAATTCCGCAGGAAGTTGGTGGTGGCCTCGCCCTCGATGATCTCCAGGCCGCGGCCCCAGCCGTGGCTCTGGGCGTAGAGCATCGATTGCCGGGCCGCGATCAGGCCCATATCGCCCGTGCGGAACGGGCGGATCGCGAAGACCGGAACGGATTCGGGTTGCAACAGCAGGCGCACGCGCGCCATCGCCTCTGCCAGATCCGCTCTTTGGATGGAATCGAGCCCGCCGACGAGGTCGCTCACAGCCGCGCGCTGCCGTCCGTCCACCTCTTCGAACGCCCTACGCCCGGCTTCGGTCAGTTGGATCGGCCGGGCGCGCGCATCTGCGCCGCGGGCACGGGTGATCCAGCCCCGCTGCTCGAAGCGGGCCAGGATCCGGCTGACATAGCCCGCATCCATGCCGAGCGTCGCCTGCACCGTTGAAGCGGTGAGCGGCGATTGGGCCGGGTCGTGCGTCGCGATTTCGAACAGCAGGCGTGCGTCCGGAAGCGTGACGGCGCAGCCGAGAAACTGCTCGTCAAGCACACCGACGAGCCCGGTGTAGAACCGGTTGAAGCGGCGGACCGTGTCGATGACGTCGTCGGCGCTGGCATCCTTCATGGCCTCAACGTCAGCGAGAAGGTTGACAGAGTCAACTAACTGGCAGGCAGCTTGAGGCGCGGCCCCGGCAAAATCGCGGGCGAACGGGCGGTGCCGGGGCACCACGCGTGTCATTGCGATGAAGGTCGAATACGCTGATGCGCGGCTCGATACGCAGCGGCGCCAAGGTGGCGCCTCCTGTTCGGACGTCCCTCCTTAGGGTGAGCGGTTCGTTAACGATGCCCTGGGAAAAACGGGAACCTGCAAAATCCACTTAGCTTTAAGCCAAGTGACCCTTTGCGCGCAGTCGTCCGCAGCGGTAACATAAGGAAAGATTTCCTCAAAAAGGCTCTCAGGTGCCGATCCGGCAGGATAGGGTCATGAACCAGTGCTAGCGATCCCGCTTCTCGTTATTGCCGGACTGTTGATCGGCTTGTTTTACCACTGGGGGATGCTTGCCGTTGCGAGCTTTTTTATCATCGTCGCGCGGGTCATCTATCACTTCCACAGCGGCCAGTTGGTGCTAGCCGATCTGTTGATGATTGCCGCCTCCCTCTGCGCGCTGCAGGGCGGTTATGTTTTGGGAGGCTATATCGCCTGCAGGAAAGATATCTGAGTCAGGATCAGATCCAGATGATGCGACCTGCTATCCACGATGCTGTGCCCCACAGCACAATCGAGGCGACAATAAACAGAACCCCGTAAATCAGGCGCGGACGGCGGGCGGGCATTTCAACGATCGGCGTTCGTGACAGTCGGGGAGCGCATTTCGCCGTATGGCACGAATCGTATTGGGTTTGTGTCAAAATAGGTGGTTCTCGCATGTGTCAAAGTACGCATGATGTGTGGAAAGGCAGTAATCGAACGAATTTCGTAAACCTGCCGTTGCAAGAAGTCTGTCGCAGTTGTTCCGTGCGTCGAGCCGCAGCCTGCACTCCTGTGGTTCTGGTCTCGGATCGACGCGGCTCCGTCAAATCACGGGTCGGTGATTGCTGTATCCATGCCATCGGTCACTTGGAAAAGTTGTAATTCTGGATAATAGCATCCTCAGATTGTGGTGATCGAGCGGCGACTGCGGCCTGCCGCGCTCCCGCCCTTGCGTGCGTGAGGCGGAGCGTCCATTGCGCTGTCTCTCGCTCAACCTCGGGATAAGCGGCCAAGCCGGTGTACCGCCTCACCGACATTGCGATCTCGAACTGGTACCTCATCCGGCGCGAGCAGATTCGGATTCGGGGCGCGGCGGCGCTCGTCGGTCCCACGGGCGCGGGCAAGTCCACGATCTTCGATGCGGTCGGCACGGTGCTGGCCGGCAATAATGCGAGTCGGCTCGCCCTCAACGCTTCCGCCTCAGGCCGCAGCGCCCGCACGGTGCGCGACTACTGCCTCGGCTGGATCAGCGACCCGGCCGAGGGCGGGCGCCCGACGCGGGAGGCCTGCGAGACCCTCATCAGCCTCGTGTTCGAAAATCCCGCGAGCGGGCGCATCGTCACGGTCGGGCTGGCGCTCGCCGCCCGCTCGGAGGAGCCGAAGGAGGAGACGCTTTCGCGTTTCATCGCCGTCGGTCACCGTTTCGAGATCGGCGACTACGTGCGCGAGACGAGCGAGGGCAGCTTCGTCGCACCCTGGGCGGAGATCGCCGCGGATCTCCGCCGCCGGGCCGACACGTTCGAGGAGTTCCGCACCTCCGGCGAGCGCTTCACCGCCGCTGTGCTGGCGACCCTGCGCGAGGGGGCGGCCGTGCCCGATCCGCGCCAGTTCCTGCGCACCTTCTCCAACGCGGTGGCCTTCAAGCCGATCTTCGACACCAGCGCCTTCGTGCGCAGCTTCGTGCTGGAGGCCGAGCCGCTCGATGTCGCCCGCATCCGCCAGTCGATCGAGACGTGGCGGCGTCTGCTTGAGACCATCGAGGAACTGGAGAAGCGCCTCGCCCACCTCTCGCGCATCTGCGCGCGCTACGAGGGCTGGGCCCGGGCGAGCCTCACCGCCGCGCTGGACGAGATGCGCGCGGCGAGCGCGGATCTCCGCCGCCGCATCCTCGACCACGCCGAGGCCCGCCGCCTGCTCGCCGAGACGTCGGAGCGCCTGCGCATCGCCCGCGAGAGCGTGGCGACGAGCCAGGGCTTCGTGCGCGAGATCGATGCCGAGATCGCCGCCCGCAAGGCACTGATCGTCGGCAGCGTCGCGGAGGCGCGGCTCGCGGCCTCCCATGCCGGTCTCGCCATGGTCGCCCGCGACCGGCGCGACCTCACCAACCGCCTCGCCGGGATCGTCGGCCTCGTGCAGGATGCCGGCCGCCTCAGCGCCATTGCCGGCCCCCTGCGCCGGATCGATCCGGGGGCGGCCCGCATCGTCGAGGCCTGCGCCCGCTCGGGGCTGCGCCGCGAGGCCCCCCCGGAGGACATTCTCCGGGTCGACGGGCCGCTGAAGGGGCTGCTCGACGGCCTCGCGCAGATGCCCGACGTGGCCGACGCCCTGGAAGAACAAGCGGAGGATCTCGCCCTCAAGGCCCGCGAGCGCGAGAACGAGGTGCGCGGCCTCGACGCGCAGGTCGGGGCCGGCCGGTCCTCGGCCGCGCGCCTGTCCTCCGACACGGAGGCCTTCCGCGATGAGTTGGGCCGGCTCGGCATCGAGGCGGCGCCGATTTGCGAACTTGCCGAAATCGTCGATCCGAAATGGGGCCCGGCGCTCGAAGGCTTGCTCGGCCGCGCCCGCGAGGCGCTCGTGGTCGAGCCCGACCGGCTCGACCGCGCCTTCGCCCTGCTCGAATCGCGGAAGAATCAATTCTTCCGCTGTCTCCTGGTGAAGACCACCGACACCGCGCGGCGTTCCGCGCGGCGCTTCGATGACGGGCCGATGGGCCTGATCGAGACCGACAGCGACCACGCCGAGGCTTTCCTCGCGGCACGGCTCGGCGGCTACGACCTCGCCCCGGACGATGCTGCGCTCCGCAACATGAGCCGTGCGGTGGCGCCGAGTGGGCGCTCGACCTCGGGCATGGCCTATTCGGTGGTGCGCCCTGTGCCGCTGATGATGACCCGCGGCCAGCGCGGGCCCACCGCCGAGACCCGCCGCCGCCTCGATGAGGCACGCGAGGAGGCGCGGACCCTGCGGGCCGAGGCGACCGTGATGCGCGAGGCCGCCCGCATCGCCGCACTGCTGCGGAGCCGACTGGCGGAAGCGCCGGTCGATATCGAGGCCCTGCGCGCCGAGGCCGACGCCATCGAGGGCCGCCGCCGCAGCCTTTCCACCGAGCAGGAGACCGTCGCCCGCGCCGATGCCGGCGTGATCGAGGCGGAGCTGAAGGAGCTTCAAAAGGAGCGCTCTGCCTATCTCACTGAACTCGTGCAGGTGCTGGAGCCCAAGCGCGACGCCGCGCTCGCGGAAGAAGCCGGGCTGAAGGCGCGTGTCGCGCAAGGGAAGGAGGCGGCGCGCGCCGCGTTCCTGGCCTACCGCACGGCGCTCCGGCGCTGGACCACCGGCGACACGGTGCGCATCCGCCTCACCGGTACCGTCCCCGCCGACGTGCCGGACACGGTGACCGGGATCGCCGCGGCGCGGGCCGACCGCGCTGCGCTCGACACCAGGGCGCTGGCCTCGCTCGCTTCGCAGGCCCGTGCCTCCGCTCGCGAGGCCGCCGACAGCGTGCGCAACCAGGGCCGCGCCGCCGAGCGCGATCTTGCCGAGTATTGCGCCGCGTGGCGCGTCGAGAACCCCCTCGGTTCGGGCGAGCAGCCGGCCTCGTTCGGCTATGCCTGGGCGACCCGCGAGCGCGACGAGGTGGCGGGGCACGAGTTGCGCCGCTACCGCGACCAGTCAATGCGGGCAGAGGCCGAGATGCGCCGCCTGATGACCGAGGATCTGCTGACGCGGCTGGCCGACAAGTTCGAGCGCATGCGCGCCCGGCTCGATGCCCTCAACGAGCGCCTCGCCTCGCAGACCTTCACCGGCCAGACCTACGCCTTCGAGGCGGAGGTGGACCGCCGCTACGCCGCCGTCCACGCGCTCGCCACCGAAGTCGCCCGCTCACCCGACGCGGCGCAGGCGGTGCTGCCGGGCCCGGAGGAGGGACCCGATAAGAGTCCGCTCGCGGCGGCACTAGCTGAGATCACGGCGCTGATCGAGGGCGAGGAGAACGCCGCGCGGCTGGCCGATTACCGCAACTACTTCGTCTACGAGATCGGCATGCGCGACCGGGCGGGCAACCGCACCACGCTGTCGAGCCGGGCGCTGCGCGGTTCGGGCGGCGAGGCGCAGGCGCCGTTCTACGTGGCGATCGCCGCCTCCATGGCCTCGGCCTACTATCCCGGCGACCGTCCCGGCGATGAGACGCCGGGCTTAGGCCTCTGCCTTCTGGACGAAGCCTTCTCGAAGCTCGACGTGCGCAACAGCCAGTCGCTGGTCGACCTCTTCCGCGCCTGGGGGCTGCAACTCCTCATCGCCGCGCCGGAGGACAAACGCACGACGCTGACCGAGGTGATGGACACCGTCGTCACCGTCTACAAGAGCCCGGATCTCGGCTCGGTCCGAATCGAAGCCGAACATCCGCTGGAAACCGCCAAGCGGGCGCTCGCCGAAATCAATCCGGATCGCCGCGGAATCGACGCTTTCCGTCTCTCGAACGCCGCGGAGTAAGGATGGGGCGGCCGGTCAGCGAACGGATCGCAGATCGGGCGCCCGTTCATCGAACTTTATCCTCTCCGGGCATTGACGACCCCGGCCACCCCGCGTAGAAGCGCGCCACTCCGGTGGATCGAGAGTCGCTTTCGGGTCGAGGCCAGGGGCTTCGGCGACCGTCGTCAGACCGATACCGGCATCACACCCTGACGTTTTCGTCAGATCAGCGGGTAAGAACGCGTCGTTCACGGCGTGATCCTCTGCCTCACCATCGTCAAAGGCCTTGATCGGCCTCTGGCGCTATTCGTTTTGCCGCGGGCTTGCTCGCGGACCGACCGCTCCGCAAGGGGCTTCGACAGGTTTCAGACGGTGGCCGCCCTGTGCGGCCGGATGAAGAGGGCACAGGATGCCGACGATCAACCAGCTGATCGCCCAGCCGCGCAAGGCGCAGAAGGCGCGCAACAAGGTGCCGGCGCTCAACGCCTGCCCGCAGAAGCGCGGCGTCTGCACGCGCGTCTACACCACGACCCCGAAGAAGCCGAACTCGGCACTTCGTAAGGTCGCCAAAGTGCGCCTGACCAACGGCTTCGAGGTGATCGGTTACATCCCCGGCGAGGGCCACAACCTTCAGGAGCACTCCGTGGTCATGATCCGCGGCGGCCGCGTGAAGGACCTTCCGGGTGTGCGCTACCACATCCTGCGCGGCGTGCTCGACACGCAGGGCGTCAAGAACCGCAAGCAGCGCCGTTCGAAGTACGGTGCAAAGCGTCCGAAGTAAGAATCTCCGGGCGGCCATTTTCACGGCCTCGCAAGGATGTCGCCGGCGTTCACGCTCAAGGCGGCCTGCGCGAGGTGCTTAAGTCGATTGATCTGAGAGTAAACAGATGTCCCGTCGTCACTCTGCCGAGAAGCGCGAGATCATCCCGGACGCCAAGTACGGCGATGTCGTTCTGACCAAGTTCATGAATTCCATCATGTACGAGGGCAAGAAGTCGACCGCCGAGCGGATCGTCTACGGCGCGTTCGACATCGTCGAGAACCGCGCCCGCGCCAATCCGATCGAGGTGTTCCGCGCCGCGCTCGACAACGTTGCCCCGGCGATCGAGGTCCGGTCCCGCCGCGTCGGCGGCGCGACCTACCAGGTCCCGGTCGAGGTCCGCACCGAGCGCCGTCAGGCTCTCGCGATCCGCTGGCTGATCCAGGCCGCCCGCGGCCGCAACGACCGGACCATGATCGAGCGTCTCTCCGCCGAGCTGCTCGACGCCGCCAACAACCGCGGCAACGCCGTCAAGAAGCGCGAAGACACCCACCGGATGGCCGAGGCCAACCGCGCCTTCTCGCACTACCGCTGGTAATTCGCCGGTCCTGAGACCTTCGAGCGCGGCCAAGGGGCCGCGCTTCGTGCCCGCTTTCTCCCGGAGAGACCCCGATGCCCCGCACGCATGCGATCGAGGACTACCGCAACTTCGGCATCATGGCCCACATCGATGCCGGCAAGACCACGACGACCGAGCGGATCCTCTACTACACCGGAAAGTCCCATAAGATCGGCGAAGTCCATGAGGGCGCCGCCACGATGGACTGGATGGAGCAGGAGCAGGAGCGTGGCATCACGATCACCTCGGCTGCGACCACCTGCTTCTGGCGCGAGAAGCGCCTGAACATCATCGATACCCCCGGCCACGTCGATTTCACCATCGAAGTGGAGCGCTCGCTCCGCGTGCTCGACGGCGCCGTATGCGTGCTCGACGGCAACCAGGGCGTCGAGCCCCAGACCGAGACCGTGTGGCGTCAGGCCGACAAGTACGACGTTCCGCGCGTCGTGTTCGTCAACAAGATGGACAAGATCGGCGCCGACTTCTTTAAGTGCGTTGCCGACATCATCGGCCGCGTCGCCGGCAAGCCGGTCTGCCTGCAGCTGCCGATCGGTGCCGAGTCGAGCTTCAAGGGCGTGATCGACCTCATCAAGATGAAGGCGATCGTTTGGTCGGGTGAGGCGCTCGGCGCCAACTTCTCCGAGGAAGAGATTCCCGCCGATCTCGCCGATCAGGCGGTCGAGTACCGCACCAAGATGATCGAGGCCTGCGTCGAGCTCGACGACGACGCGATGACCGCCTACCTCGACGGCGTCGAGCCGGACGAGGAGACCCTGCGCCGGCTCGTGCGCAAGGCGGTGCAGCTTCGCGCCTTCCACCCGGTGCTGTGCGGCTCGGCCTTCAAGAACAAGGGCGTGCAGCCGCTCCTCGACGCCGTCGTCGATTACCTCCCGTCTCCCGCCGACCGCGGTGAGATCAAGGGTCTCGACTTCAAGACCGAGGAAGAGGTGGTTCGCCACCCGTCCGACACCGACCCCTTCTCCATGCTCGCCTTCAAGATCATGGACGATCCCCACGTCGGGACGATCACCTTCTGCCGCGTCTATTCCGGCAAGGTCGAGTCGGGCGCCAACGTCATCAACTCGTCGCGCGACAAGAAAGAGCGCGTCGGCCGCATGCTCCTGATGCACGCCAACAACCGTGAGGACGTCAAAGAGGCTTTCGCCGGCGACATCGTCGCCCTGGCCGGCCTCAAGGACACCCGCACCGGCGATACGCTGTGCGATCCGAAGGACGCGGTGATCCTCGAGAAGATGGAGTTCCCCGAGCCCGTCATCGAGATCGCCGTTGAGCCGAAGTCGAAGGCCGATCAGGAGAAGCTCGGCATCGCGCTCTCCAAGCTCGCCGCTGAGGATCCGTCCTTCCGCGTCTCGACCGACCAGGAATCCGGCCAGACCATCCTTCGCGGGATGGGCGAGCTGCACCTCGACATCAAGGTCGATATCCTGCGCCGTACCTATAAGGTCGACGCGAATATCGGTCAGCCGCAGGTGGCGTACCGCGAGAAGCTGACCCGCCGTCAGGAGATCGACTACACCCACAAGAAGCAGACCGGCGGCACCGGTCAGTTCGCCCGGGTGAAGTTCGTGGTCGAGCCGAACGAGCCGGGTGCCGGCTTCGCCTTCGAGTCGAAGATCGTTGGCGGCGCGGTGCCGAAGGAGTACATCCCCGGCGTCGAGAAGGGCCTCAACTCGGTCCTCGGCGCGGGCGTGCTCGCCGGCTTCCCGGTGGTCGACGTCAAGGTCGAGCTGATCGACGGCGCCTACCACGACGTCGACTCCTCGGCGCTGGCCTTCGAAATCGCCTCCCGCGCCGCCTTCCGCGAGGCGCTGCAGAAGGGCGGATCGGTTCTGCTCGAGCCGGTGATGAAGGTCGAGGTTGTTTCGCCGGAAGAGTATACCGGCTCGGTCATTGGCGATCTCAACTCCCGCCGCGGCCAGATCCAGGGCCAGGACATGCGCGGCAACGCCAACGTCATCAACGCGATGGTGCCGCTGGCCAACATGTTCGGCTACGTGAACCAGTTGCGCTCCTTCTCCCAGGGCCGCGCCAACTTCACGATGCAGTTCGACCATTACGAAGAAGTGCCGCGCGGCGAGGCCGACAAGGTCATTGCCAAGTACGCCTGACGCGAACGCGTCAAACTTCCTCGATCAACGACACTGACGATTAGGAGGCCCTGATGGGTAAGGAAAAGTTCTCCCGTACCAAGCCGCACTGCAACATCGGCACGATCGGGCACGTGGATCACGGCAAGACGTCGCTGACGGCGGCGATCACGAAGGTTTTGGCGGAGTCGGGCGGGGCGACCTTCACGGCCTACGACCAGATCGACAAGGCACCGGAAGAGAAGGCGCGCGGCATCACGATCTCGACCGCCCACGTCGAGTACGAGACGACCAACCGCCACTACGCGCACGTCGACTGCCCCGGCCACGCCGACTACGTGAAGAACATGATCACCGGTGCCGCCCAAATGGACGGCGCGATCCTGGTCGTGTCCGCCGCCGACGGCCCGATGCCGCAGACCCGCGAGCACATCCTGCTGGCCCGCCAGGTCGGCGTGCCGGCGCTGGTGGTGTTCCTCAACAAGGTCGACATGGTCGATGACGAGGAGCTCCTGGAGCTGGTCGAGCTGGAGGTGCGCGAGCTCCTCTCGAAGTACGACTTCCCCGGCGACGACATCCCGATCACCAAGGGCTCGGCCCTGATGGCGCTCGAGGACAAGGAGCCGAAGATCGGCAAGGAAGCCGTCCTGGCGCTGATGGCGACGGTGGACGAGTACATCCCGCAGCCGGAGCGTCCGATCGACATGCCGTTCCTGATGCCGATCGAGGACGTGTTCTCGATCTCGGGCCGCGGCACGGTGGTGACGGGACGCGTCGAGCGCGGCATCGTCAAGGTCGGCGAGTCGGTGGAGATCGTCGGCATCCGTCCGACGACGACGACGACGGTGACCGGCGTCGAGATGTTCCGCAAGCTGCTCGACCAGGGCCAGGCGGGCGACAACGTCGGCGTGCTGCTGCGCGGCACGAAGCGCGAGGACGTGGAGCGCGGCCAGGTCGTGTGCAAGCCGGGTTCGGTGAAGCCGCACTCGAAGTTCAAGGCCGAGGCCTACATCCTGACGAAGGAGGAGGGCGGGCGCCACACGCCGTTCTTCACCAACTACCGCCCGCAGTTCTACTTCCGCACGACGGACGTGACCGGCGTGTGCACGCTGCCCGAGGGCACCGAGATGGTGATGCCGGGCGACAACGTGACCATGGACGTGGTGCTGATCGTGCCGGTGGCCATGGAAGAGAAGCTGCGCTTCGCCATCCGCGAGGGTGGCCGCACCGTCGGTGCCGGCGTCGTCGCCGCCATCAACGACTAACCGCAAGCATCATCGACAGGGGACGTAAGAGGGGCGGGCCCTCGCGCCCGCTCCTCAACGTTTCCGCCGAGGTCAGGTCATGAACGGTCAGAACATCCGCATTCGCCTTAAGGCGTTCGATCACCGCATCCTCGATGCGTCCACCAAGGAAATCGTCTCGACCGCGCGCCGCACCGGCGCGCAGATCCGAGGCCCGATCCCGCTGCCGACCCATATCGAGAAGTTCACGGTGAACCGTTCGCCGCACATCGATAAGAAGTCGCGCGAGCAGTTCGAGATGCGCACGCACAAGCGGGTGCTCGATATCGTCGACCCGACGCCTCAGACCGTGGACGCGCTGATGAAGCTCGACCTCGCCGCTGGCGTGGACGTGGAGATCAAGCTCTAAGTCCGCGTCGGATTTAGAGCTTACCGTTTCATCGCGCGAGGGAGAGACCTATGCGCTCAGGCGTCATCGCACGGAAGGTCGGCATGACCCGCGTCTTTACGGACGCTGGCGAGCATGTGCCCGTCACTGTGCTCCAGATTGATCAGTGCCAAGTCGTGGCACACCGCACGACCGAGAAGGATGGCTACGTCGCCCTCCAGGTCGGCGTCGGCAAGGCCAAGGTAAAGAACGTGTCGCAGGCCGAGCGTGGCCGCTTCGCGGTCGCCAAGGTCGAGCCCAAGAAGAAGCTCGCCGAGTTCCGCGTGTCCGAGGACGCGCTGATCCCGGTCGGTGCCGAGATCACCGCCGATCACTTCATCCCGGGCCAGTTCGTCGACGTGACGGGCACCAGCACGGGTAAGGGTTTTGCCGGCGGCATGAAGCGCTGGAACTTCGGCGGTCTGCGCGCCACCCACGGCGTGTCGATCTCCCACCGTTCGATCGGTTCGACCGGTGGCCGTCAGGATCCGGGCAAGACCTTCAAGAACAAGAAGATGCCGGGTCATCTGGGCGTCGAGCGCGTGACCACGCAGAACCTCAAGGTCGTCCGCACCGATCCGGAGCGCGGCCTGATCCTCGTCGAAGGCGCCGTCCCCGGTGTCGCCGGCGGCTGGATCCAGGTTCGCGACTCGGTCAAGCGCAAGCTGCCGGCCGATGTGCCGCTGCCGGGCAAGTTCCGTGAGAACGGTTCTGCCGGCGCGTCCCAGGTCGAGGCGGCCCCCGAGGCTCCGGCGTCCGAGGAGAACGCGTGATGAAACTCGATATCACCACGCTCGACGGCGGCTCCGCCGGCTCGGTCGAGCTCAACGAGGCGATCTTCGGCCTCGAGCCGCGCGCCGACATCCTGCAGCGGATGGTGCGCTACCAGCTCGCCAAGCGGCGCGCCGGTACCCACGCCGTCAAGAACCGCTCGGACGTCGATCGCACGACCAAGAAGCTGTACAAGCAGAAGGGCACCGGCAACGCCCGTCACGGCGCTGCCTCCGCTCCGCAGTTCCGCGGCGGCGGCCGGGCCTTCGGTCCGGTGGTGCGCGACCACAGCCACGACCTTCCCAAGAAAGTCCGGGCGCTGGCGCTCAAGCACGCCCTCTCGGCCAAGGCCAAGGCCTCGACCCTGATCGTCGTCGACGACATCAAGGTCGACAACCACAAGACCAAGGCCATGATCGAGCGCTTCGAGAAGCTCGGTCTGTCGAGCGCGCTGATCATTGGCGGCGCTGAAGTGGACGAGAACTTCGGCCGCGCCGCCCGCGCCATTCCGAAGATCGATGTGCTGCCCGTCCAGGGCATCAACGTCTACGACATCCTGCGCCGCGACACGCTCGTGCTGACGCGCGCCGCCGTCGATGCGCTGGAGGAGCGTTTCAAATGAGTGCCGATCCGCGCCACTACGACATCATCGTCTCCCCCGTGATCACGGAGAAGGCGACGAACCTCACTGAGCAGAACAAGGTCGTCTTCCGGGTTGCCCCGAAGGCCACCAAGCCGCAGATCAAGGAAGCGGTCGAGCGTCTGTTCGACGTCAAGGTCACGGGCGTGAACACGCTCACGACCAAGGGCAAGAAGAAGTTCTTCCGCGGGCAGCGCGGGCAGCGTTCGGACGTGAAGAAGGCGATCGTGACCCTCGCCGAGGGTGATACGATCGACGTCACGACCGGCCTCTGAGACTTGAAGCGTTAGGATCAAGCCGATGGCCTTGAAGACATTCAAACCGGTCACGCCGAGCCTGCGCCAGCTCGTGCTCGTCGATCGCCGTGAGCTCTACAAGGGCAAGCCGGTGAAGGCGCTGACCGAGGGCAAAAGCTCCTCGGGCGGCCGCAACAACCTGGGCCGCATCACCGTCCGTTTCCGCGGCGGTGGCCACAAGCGGGTCCTGCGCAACGTCGACTTCAAGCGTCGCGAGAACCTCAACGTTCCCGCGACGGTGGAGCGGATCGAGTACGATCCGAACCGGACGGCGTTCATCGCGCTCATCACCTTCCCCGATGGGAAGCAGAGCTACATCCTCGCCCCCCAGCGCCTGTCGCCGGGTGACAAGGTGATCGCCGGTGAGAGCGTCGACGTGAAGCCGGGCAATGCGGCGCCGATCGGCTCCATGCCGGTGGGCACCATCGTCCACAACGTCGAGCTGAAGATCGGCAAGGGCGGCGCGATCGCCCGCTCCGCCGGCAACTACGCTCAGATCGTCGGACGCGACCAGGGCTACGTGACGCTGCGCCTGAACTCAGGCGAGCAGCGCCTCGTGCACGGTCAGTGCTTCGCGACCGTGGGTGCGGTGTCGAACCCGGACCATATGAACATCTCGCTGGGCAAGGCCGGCCGTAACCGCTGGCTCGGCAAGCGCCCGCACGTTCGCGGCGTCGCCATGAACCCGGTGGATCACCCGCACGGCGGCGGCGAGGGTCGTACCTCGGGCGGCCGGAACCCGGTCACGCCCTGGGGCGTGCCCACCAAGGGGAAGAAGACTCGGTCCAACAAGCGGACCGACACCTTCATCCTGTCCAGCCGCCATAACCGCAAGAAGTAACAGCCATGGCACGTTCCCTCTGGAAAGGGCCGTTCGTCGACGGCTACCTCCTCAAGAAGGCCGACGCCGCCCGCGGCGGCAGCCGCAACGAGGTCGTCAAGATCTGGAGCCGTCGCTCCACGATCCTTCCGCAGTTCGTGGGCATCACCTTCGGTGTGCACAACGGACACAAGCATATCCCGGTCTACGTCACCGAGGAGATGGTCGGTCACAAGTTCGGCGAGTTCTCGCCGACCCGCACCTTCCCCGGTCACGCGGCCGACAAGAAGGCAAAGAGGCGCTGAGATGGGCAAGCCTGCCACCCCCCGCGCGCTCCCCGAGAACGAGGCGAAGGCCGTCGCGCGGATGCTCCGCGTGTCGCCCCAGAAGCTCAACCTCGTGGCGGCGCTGATCCGCGGCAAGAAGGTCGATACGGCCCTTGCCGATCTCGAATTCTCCCGCAAGCGCATCGCCCGCGATGTGAAGAAGTGCCTGGAGAGCGCGATCGCCAACGCCGAGAACAACCACGATCTCGACGTGGACGATCTCGTCGTCTCCCAGGCCTTCGTCGGCAAGGCGCTGGTGCTCAAGCGCTTCCACGCCCGTGCCCGCGGTCGCGGCGCGCGCATCCTGAAGCCCTTTGCGAACCTCACGATCGTGGTTCGCGAAGTGCGCGCTGAAGCGGCCTGAGGAGTTTACCGATGGGTCAGAAGATCAATCCGATCGGCCTGCGTCTCGGCATCAACCGGACCTGGGATTCCCGCTGGTTCGCCGAGAAGGGCGAGTATGCCAAGCTGATGCATGAGGACGTGGCCATCCGCGCCGCCCTCATGAAGCAGCTCAAGCAGGCCGCCGTCTCGAAGATCGTCATCGAGCGTCCGCACCGGAAGTGCCGCGTCACCATCCACTCGGGCCGTCCGGGCGTGGTGATCGGTAAGAAGGGCGCGGACATCGAGAAGCTGCGCAAACTCGTCGGCACGATGACCAAGGCCGACGTGACCATCAACATCGTCGAGGTGCGCAAGCCCGAGATCGACGCGACGCTTGTCGCCGAGTCGATCGCGCAGCAGCTCGAGCGCCGTGTCGCCTTCCGTCGTGCCATGAAGCGCGCCGTGCAGTCGGCCATGCGTCTGGGCGCCGAAGGCATCCGCATCAACTGCGCCGGCCGTCTCGGCGGCGCGGAGATCGCCCGCACCGAGTGGTACCGCGAGGGCCGCGTGCCCCTGCATACGCTTCGTGCGGACGTCGATTACGGCACCGCCACTGCCTTCACGACCTACGGGACGTGCGGCATCAAGGTGTGGGTGTTCAAGGGCGAGATCCTCGAGCACGACCCGATGGCGCAGGACAAGAAGGCCCAGGAAGAGGGTGGCCGTTCCGGCGGGCGCCGCGAGCGTGACGGTGACGACCGGGGTGGCCGCGGCCGCCGCGAGCCGTCGCACGCCTGACGCTCGATCAAGCAGAAATCTTGAGAGGCTGCCATGCTGCAACCCAAGAAGACCAAATTTCGTAAGCAGTTCAAGGGTCGCATCAGTGGCGCGGCCAAGGGCGGCTTCGAGCTGAACTTCGGCCAGTTCGGCCTCAAGTGCCTGGAGCCCGAGCGCATCACCGCGCGGCAGATCGAGGCGGCCCGCCGCGCGATCACCCGCGAGATGAAGCGTCAGGGCCGGGTGTGGATCCGGGTGTTCCCGGATCTGCCCGTCACCGCCAAGCCCACCGAGGTCCGCATGGGCTCCGGTAAGGGTGCCCCCGAATACTGGGCGGCCCGGGTCCATCCCGGCCGCATCATGTTCGAGGTGGATGGCGTTGCCGAGGACATCGCCCGCGAGGCCCTGCGCCTCGGAGCCGCGAAGCTGCCGGTGCGCACCCGCGTCATCCAGCGCATCGCTGATTGATAGGAAGAGATCATGAAGTCCGACCAGAGACTGTCTGATCTGCGCGCTCTGTCGGCGGATCAGCTTTCCGACGAGCTCATCAGCCTGAAGAAGGAGCAGTTCAATCTGCGCTTCCAGGGCGCGACGGGCCAACTTGAGAACGTCGCCCGGGTCCGTGAGGTCCGCCGCGACATCGCCCGTGTCCGCACGCTGCAGCGTCAGAAGACGCTGGACGCGGCCAAGGCCTGAGGAGATTCCACATGCCCAAGCGCGTCCTTCAAGGCGTCGTCGTCAGCGACAAGACCGATAAGACCATCGTCGTGAAGGTGGAGCGTCGCTTCACCCACCCGGTGATGAAGAAGACGGTTCGCCGTTCGAAGAACTACCATGCGCACGACGAGGCCAATGCGGCCAAGATCGGCCAGACGGTGTTCATCGAGGAGTCCCGTCCCTATTCCAAGACCAAGACTTGGAAGCTGGTCGAGGACCAGGCTGCGGCGGCCGAAGCGGCCGGCACGGCGGCTTAAAAGCCTCTTCCATAAGAGTGACGGTGCGGGCGTGGAGCGAGAGCTCCGCGCCCGTTTTCGTTCATCCGCTTGAAATAGGAAACCGGTTCTGAATGTCCGCGGTTGCTTCCCCGGCGACGATGGTCAGGGCCCGCGCTGGTCGGCTTCTCGTTCTTGGTGAGGCTGAAACCCTGATCCGAAGGCCATACCGCAACGGTAGCCGTATGCTTGTGGCTTGGGCGGAACCGTTCCGACGGGGCGCCGTGCTCTCAACGCCGGCACAGTTTTTCGCGGTGTGACCCGCCGAACGTCGCTGATCGTCTTGGGCCAGAGCTCGGCCGAGCGCGAAGCTGTGAGGCGCCATTCGCGCAGACGGCCGAGGTCTCGAGCACCCAAGGAGGTGCTTCACTGCGGGGAGGTGGCGCGAAGGCCTTGAAACATGTGACGGCCCTCATCCGAACGATAGAACAATACATTTCGGCGTATCGAAGTATCGCCCAAGATCTTGAAATAATGCACGAGTGCGCCATTTAAATCCGAACTTCAAGGGGTTCGGTGTGTTGATAATCTGCGTTAAAAATGATCGAATTTATAAGATAATTTCGTGTTGTTTATCGTCGTTCGATCGACAATCTCTCCGAGGGGTCCTGCGAGGATGCAGCGGCTTCTGAAGGAGCGCAGGAATGTCAGGCAACTTCGACCAAGCCTGGGAAGCCCTCGTCGCACATTTCGGCGCCGAGCAGATCAACGGCATTACGAGTTCACGCCGGCAGTTCGGCGACCATCTTTTGCCGGATGTCCAAATCGCGATCACGGCGCAACTTACCCCCCATAAGCCGAGGCTGTTCGGGGTCCACCAATTTCACGAGCACATCGCTCTCACGATTTCCGGCCTTCTCGTTCGGAGCGGCGAGTATCGGATCTCGATTACGCCGCTCCAGTATCAAGACGTGGATGTGGGGGAAGATGATCCGTTCGCGGCTCTGAATAACGGCCTTTGGCTTTTTCAGGTAAAAGGCCGCCCCATCGCGATCCTCCTCTCCAGTTACATCGATTACTCTGTGAGATCGAAATTTTCACAGGTCGAGATCGCCACGATGCCGGATCCGGCATCGCTACAATTCGCAGCCAGTTTCCTCGCGGAGATCCAGGCGGCGGGAGCACGGTCAACGCTTTACCGCGGCAAGGTTCTCTCGTTCGAAGCCGCCACCGACAGTTCCGGCATGCGCGCACCGATGCAGGTTCACAGATTGCCCCGCATCCCGCGTGAGGCGGTCATCCTTGACGCGGATGCGATGAAACGCCTCGACCGGCACGTCTTCGAGTTTGACCGGCACAGGGAGGATTTGAAACGGCTGGGCCAATCCACCCGTAAGGGCATCCTCCTCTACGGTCCGCCGGGTACCGGCAAGACCCACATCATCCGCTACATCGCTTCGAACCTGCCGACACGAACGGCGATCTTGATTACGGCCGAGCAGATCAAGATGCTCGGCCGCTACATGTTGCTCGCCCGGACGCTCCAGCCCAGCATTGTCGTGCTCGAGGATGTCGATTTGGTCGGCCGCTCCCGCGAGAGCATGAACAGCCCCAACACAGAGGTGCTCCTTAACCGTCTTCTCAACGAAATGGATGGCCTTCGCGACGACGCCGATGTGCTGTTCATTCTCACCACCAATCGGCCCGAGGAGATCGAGGAGGCTCTGGCCTCACGCCCGGGTCGCGTGGACGAGGCGATCGAGATCGGGAGCCCGGACGCGGCCTGCCGCACGCGGCTTGTCAGCCTCTACGGAAAGGCTCTCGATTTCGAGGATGGGGCGATCAATGCCATCGTCACCCGGTCGGAAGGAGCGAGCGCCGCTTTTATGAAGGAGATGGTCCGCCGCCTCGCGCAAGCCGCGATCACCGCCGGGTCGGGCAACCGAATTACGGTGGCGACCGCCGAATCCGTCCTCGGCGAGGCCGTTAGCAGCCGCAGCCGCATCGGTCGCCGAATCGTCGGCTTGGTGTCTGGCGCTTCGGAGCGTGCAGGAAAGCAGGCGCCACCCTTCGACAGCTGTGGTGATGATCTCTAGAAGCACCTTCGGCTGACGAGGGCCGGTACAGCTCCGACCGATGCCGGATGAAGCAACGACAGCTCGGCGCTCGCCTGTCGGCCGCTGACGTGAGTCGACGAACAGAAGACGGGAATGGTGCGGTCGGCATCGATGGCGCCGTTCCACCAACGTCTGGACGCGGCGTGAAAGGCTGTCGCTCGCATAGAACTCAAGCCATTCCCCTCCGCCGGCCTGCGCTCAGCCCTTCCGCTTCGGATCGCGGTTTCCGGCGGCGCGGATGAGACCGGCGAGGCCGGCCTCGATCACCATGTCGGCGGCCTCGGAGGGCGTGAACCAGCGGGCTTCACGCTGGCCGCGTTCGGGAAACTTCTTGAGCTGCTTGCGCACCTCCAGAGGAAACACCTTCACTTGGCAGAGAACCGCGTCACGGTTCTTGAGGCGCTTCTCGTAGAGATAGAAGCCGATCGGCCGCTTGCCGACGCGTCCGACGATACCGGCCTCCTCATAGGCCTCCTGCGCCGCCGCCTCGAAGGGCTTGCGCCCCTTCATCGGCCAGCCCTTCGGGATGATCCAGCGGCGGGTCTCGCGCGAGGTGACGAGCAGAATCTCCGTGCCACCTTCCGGTGTCCGGCGCATCGGCAGCACGCCGACCTGGGGCCGCGCTTCGCGGCTGCTCTCGATCGGGCCGGCCGTCATTCTGCTGAAACGCCCTGCGGCCCGCACGGTTCGCGCGCAGCGTCTGCCGCCAAGCCTGTTCCGAGCGGGAGCAGACAAGGGCAAACTTGCTTGAAGGATTGATGACGGGAAGGCACGTCGCTGCGATCGAAGCTGCCGTCGCATCCAGGTGATGAGCGACAGGGGGTCACTAGCGGAATCGTGGGGCGCGACTCAATCGAAATTTATCCGGCAAAAGGAAGTGAGACAGACCCGTGCGAGGGCGGATCAGCTCGCCGTCGAGAGGTTCTCGATGAGCGCATTCAAGTCGGCCCGCATCGCCTGAATTTCCGGCTCCGACATGTTGAGCTGGCACATCACGGACTGTCGCACGGCGATCGCCTCCGAGCGGAGGGCCCGGCCCTGATCGGTGAGGGCGATCTCGACCTCGCGCTCGTCGGACTGACGGCGGCTCCGGTTCAGCAGTCCACTCGTCTCCAGGCGCTTGAGCACCGGTGTCAGTGTGCCGGAATCGAGGCGCAGGCGACGTCCGATCTCGGAGACGGTGATGCCGTCGTTCTCCCAAAGCACGAGGAGCACGAGATATTGCGGGTAGGTCAGCCCCATCCGTTCCAGCATCGGCCGATAGGATTTCGTCATCCGGTGGGCCGCGGCGTAGAGCGCGTAGCAGAGCTGATTGTCCAGCAGCAGCGGATCCCTCAGTACCTCTGCGCTCTCATTGGGAGCATTCACGGTTCACATCCTGCCGTTCGACAACGCCTTCCAGCCTGCCGCACCGGGGAAGGGGCGCCAACCTGCCGGTGATCCTCGTCCCTGCCGCGCTGCCCGACGATAGCGGATGCAACCCGGCAAGGCACATGCACAATTGTCCCAGTTCCGTCCTCCCGGCGCTTTCTCCACCGCCGGTTCGGACACCCGTTCTTATCTCTCTTGGTCGAACACGCAAAAAGGCGGCCGTAGGGCCGCCTTTCGCACCGATCATTGTGTCACACGTTCCCCCGCAGAGCGGGAGCCGAACTCAGGCGGCGTCGGCAGTCTCGACCGAAGTCGGGCCGGAATCCTTGCCGCGAGCGTCGACGTCACGATCCACGAACTCGATGACAGCCATCGGCGCGTTGTCGCCGTAGCGGAAGCCGGCTTTCATGATGCGGCAGTAGCCGCCCGGACGCGACTGGTAGCGCGGGCCGAGCACCGAGAAGAGCTTCTTGACCATGTCCGCGTCGCGGATCTGGGCCATGGCAAGGCGGCGGGCGTGGATGCTGTCGGTGCGGCCGAGCGAGATCAGCTTCTCGATAACCGGACGCAGATCCTTGGCCTTCGGCAGAGTGGTGACGATCTGCTCGTGCTTGATCAGCGCGGCGGACATGTTGGCGAACATCGCCTTACGATGCTCGGTGGTGCGATTGAAGCGGCGACCGCGATAGCCGTGACGCATGGTGGCTGGTCCTTCTCAGTCACGGCCGCCGTGCCACGGTACGGCCGAGTGCCCTAGGGCTGTTTTCAGAAAATCCGCGTAACCCTGCGGCGGGATTCTTTCGGGAGTGTCCGCCCCGGCTTTGCTGGGGCGGGAGGTCGAGGCGGCCCAACAAGCGGCGCCGTGAAGCGCCGCCCAGTTCGGCCCGAGCGGCCTCGCCTCAGTAGTGCTCTTCGAAGCGCTTGGCGAGATCCTCGATGTTCTCCGGCGGCCAACCGGGAACGTCCATGCCGAGGTGCAGGCCCATGCCGGCCAGCACTTCCTTGATCTCGTTGAGGGACTTGCGGCCGAAGTTCGGGGTGCGCAGCATCTCGCCCTCCGACTTCTGGATCAGGTCGCCGATGTAGACAATGTTGTCGTTCTTCAGGCAGTTCGCCGAACGGACCGACAGCTCGAGCTCGTCGACCTTCTTGAGCAGCGCCGGGTTGAAGGGGAGCTGCGGCGCGAGCGGCGCGGCCTCTTCCTTCCGGGGCTCCTCGAAGTTCACGAAGACCTGGAGCTGGTCCTGGATGATGCGGGCGGCGTAGGCCAGCGCATCCTCCGGCGACACGGCACCGTTGGTCTCGAGCGTCATCGTCAGCTTGTCCTTGTCGAGATCCTGCCCCTCGCGGGTGGTCTCGACGCGGTAGCTGACCTTGGTCACCGGCGAGTAGAGCGCATCGACCGGGATCAGGCCGATCGGCGCATCCTCGGGGCGATTGCGCTCGGCCGGGACGTAGCCCTTGCCGGTAGCGACCGTGAACTCCATGCGGATCTCGGCCCCGTCGTCCAGGGTGCAGATCACGAGGTCGGGGTTCAGAATCTGGATATCGCCGACGGCGCCGATATCACCCGCGGTGACGAGGCCGGGGCCCGTCTTGCGCAGGGTCATGCGCTTGGGCTGATCCGTCTGCGAGCGGATGGCGATGGTCTTGATGTTGAGGACGATGTCGGTCACGTCCTCACGCACGCCGGGGATCGACGAGAACTCATGCAGCACGCCGTCGATCTGGACGGAGGTGACCGCAGCGCCCTGAAGCGAGGAGAGCAGCACGCGGCGCAGGCTGTTGCCGAGCGTCGTGCCGAAGCCACGCTCGAGCGGCTCGGCCACGACGGTGGCGACCCGCTTGGGATCGTCGCCGGCCGTCACCTGCAGCTTGTTCGGCTTGATGAGCTCTTGCCAGTTCTTCTGAATGACCACGGTCCTACCTCTTGCCAAACCCGCGCCGCCGGCGTCCCGGAAAGCGCTACGGCCGGCCCTGGATTGCTCTGGGAGCATCCGGACCGGTCCCAAAAAATTCAGGGCTTCTCGCCCGCCACCCAAAGGGCGGGAACGAAGCTGTAGCCCGCGCCATCGCGGGCAACGTATCCCAGCGCCGGAAACTCGAGATGCGAGCCGGCGATGAGGGTTCTCTCCGTCGCCACCTCGTCGAGCACACGCTTGCGGGTCGCCCGGGCCTGATCCCCGTCCACATCGAAGGCGACGCCCGCCTCCGGCTGCTTGAACTGGATCGCCGGCATATGCACCACGTCGGTCCACATCAGCAGGGACTTGTCCCCTGATACGATCCGCATGCCGCAATGGCCGGGCGTATGACCGGGCAGGGGAACGGCGGTGATGCCGGACACCAGCTCGCCGCCCTCGTGCTTGCGCAGCCGGGCACCGTAGGGTGCCACCGCCTTGCGGGCGTTCTCGAAATACGGCTTCGCCTCGTCCGGCGCCCGCGACAGTGCCGCATCGGGAAGCCAGTGCGCGGCTTCCGCTGCATGGACGACGAGTTCCGCGTTCGGGTAGGCCGCGCTGCCATCCTCCTTCACCAGCCCGCCCGCATGGTCAGGATGGAGATGGGTCAGAAGCACGGTCTCGATCTCCTCCGGCGCGACGCCGGCGAGCGCGAGGGCGGCGGGCACCCGGCCCATGGTCTCGGGGCCGAAATGGCCATACCCGGAATCGATCAGCACCGGCTTGCGGCCGGCACCGGTGACGAGGAACGCGTTCAGCGTGACGATCGGAGCCTCGGGGCGGAAGCCGGCGCGCTGGAGCGCGCCAGCCTCGTCCTGCGGAATGCCCGTGACAAGATCGAGGGAGCCTTGAAACCAGCCGTCGTTGAGCGCGGTGACCGTGAGGTCGCCGAGGTTCCAACGCAGCGCGCCGGGTAGAGGCTTCGATCCGTCCGCCATGGGCTTCTCCGCTCGGGGATGCTCTGGTGTCGTGCGATCAGACGCGGCGGCGCTTGCGCGGCCGGCAGCCGTTGTGGGGGATCGAGGTGACGTCGCGGATCGAGGTCACGGTGAAGCCCGCGGCCTGAAGCGCGCGCAAAGCCGACTCACGGCCCGAACCGGGGCCGGAGACTTCGACCTCGAGGGTGCGCATGCCATGCTCGGAGGCCTTGCGGGCCGCGTCCTCGGCCGCGACCTGGGCGGCGTACGGGGTCGACTTGCGCGAGCCCTTGAAACCCATCGCGCCGGCCGACGACCACGAAATCGTGTTGCCCTGCGCGTCGGTGATGGTGATCATCGTGTTGTTGAACGAGGCGGCGACGTGCGCCACGCCCGAGACGATGTTCTTACGTTCGCGCCGGCGGACGCGGGTCGGTTCCTTAGCCATCTTTTCGCTTTCGTCCTTCAATCACGCCCGTACTTCCAGGCGCTCGGGATTCTTTTGGGATTTGGCGGCGCGGCCTTGGACGACCGGTCCGCCACGCCGGCCCCCGAAACGGGACACCCGGCGCGACGCGAAGGAGACCGAGCGAAGCACGGCCTCCGAATGCCAAAAAATTACTTCTTCTTGCCGGCGATCGGCTTCGCCTTGCCCTTGCGGGTGCGGGCGTTGGTGTGGGTGCGCTGGCCGCGAACCGGGAGCTGCTTGCGGTGACGCAGGCCGCGGTAGCAGCCGAGATCCATCAGGCGCTTGATGTTCATCGAGACTTCGCGGCGCAGGTCGCCCTCGACGATGTAGTCGCGGTCGATGGCTTCGCGGATCTGAAGCACCTCGGCGTCGGTGAGCTGGTTCACGCGACGCTCAGCCGGGATGCCGACCTTCTCGGTGATCTCCTCGGCCTTCTTCGGGCCGATGCCGTGGATGTACTGGAGCGCGATGACGACGCGCTTGGCGGTCGGGATGTTGACGCCGGCGATACGAGCCAAGATGTTCTCTCCATGTGGCGGACCCGGTCGGCCACGCCTCGGCGGATGAAAGCGCGCGTCCGGTGGAGGCCGGCCCCTGCGCGCCGCCCAGAACGACAAATCGGCCCGAAAGCGCGCTCCATGAGGCGCCCCGAACCACATCCCGCTTGGACGAAGGGGGTCCGCCTAGCGCGCGCCGGGCGGCTTGTCAACGCTTTGAAAACCGGATTGCGCTCCACGCCTCGCCGTACCCTCGGCGACGCATGAAAAAGCCCGCCCCGTCGAAACGGAGGCGGGCTGCAAACTCTGCGCCGCGGCGGCGTCTCAGGAAGAGGCCGTCTCGCGGAATCCATCGAGAAGGCTGGTCACATCCCCGGTCACCGTATCGATCGGCTTCATGCCGTCGATCTTCCGCAGCAGCCCGGTGCCGGCATAGTAATCGGAGAGGGGCGCGGTCTGCTTCCGGTAAGCGTCGAGCCGGGTCTTGAAGACCTCCGGCGTGTCGTCCTTGCGCACCGGCTGGCCGCGGGCGGCGGTCTCCTCGGCGCGCTTGGCGATGCGGCCAACGAGAGCGGTCTCATCGACGACGAACTCCACCACCGCGTCGAGAGCGATACCCTTCTCCGCCAGCATGGCGTCCAGGGCCTTGGCCTGCTCGACCGTGCGGGGAAAGCCGTCAAGGATGAAGCCGTTCTTCGCGTCGGCTTCTTCGATGCGGTCGGCGACGATGCCGACCACGATCGCATCGGACACGAGGCCGCCGCTTTCCATGATCGCCTTCGCTTCCAGTCCCACCGGCGTCTCAGCGGCGACGGCGGCGCGCAGCATGTCGCCTGTCGAAAGCTGCGGAACGCGGTAGCGCTCCACGATACGCTCGGACTGCGTACCCTTCCCCGCACCCGGCGGTCCGAGCAGAATGATCCGCATAGCGTCTCCCCGTCCTCAAGGCCCGGCGCCGGGCTCGTTCTTCATGGGCGGCGCGCCCACCTTCCTGAGGCCGCGCCGTCGTCATATCGCTGTGATGCGCAATTCCGGACTGCGCGTCCACCAAACCTTTGTCGAAGAGGGCCTCTCGGGGCGCCTCAGCGGCGGCGCGTCGTGGAGGCGCCGCGCAGCTTCGCCTTCTTCACGAGACCCTCGTACTGATGCGCCATCAGGTGCCCGTGGATCTGCGCCACCGTGTCCATAGTCACCGAGACCACGATCAGCAGCGAGGTTCCGCCGAAGCCGAGCGCCGCCGAGGTGTAGGAGGCCACGATTTCCGGCACGAGGCAGACGAAGGTGAGGTAGGCCGCACCGATCACCGTGATGCGCGTCAGCACCTTGTCGATGAAGGCCGCGGTCCGCTCGCCCGGACGGATGCCAGGGATGAAGCCGCCCTGTTTCTTCAGGTTGTCGGCCGTCTCCTGCGGATTGAAGACGATCGCCGTGTAGAAGAACGTGAAGAAGATGATCAGGCCGGCATAGGCGACCATGTAGAGAGGCCGGCCATGGCCGAGATAGGCCGTCAGCGTGCCGAGGATGCCGGTCGAGCCCTGGTTGGCCGAGAAGCTCGCCACCGTCGTCGGCAGCAGCAGCAGCGACGAGGCGAAGATCGGGGGGATCACGCCCGAGGTGTTGAGCTTGAGCGGCAGGAACGAGGACTGGCCCTCGTACATGCGATTGCCGACCTGGCGCTTGGGGTAGTTGATCAGGAGCCGGCGCTGGGCGCGCTCCATGAACACGATGAAGTAGATCAGCGCGACTGCCGCCAAGCCCGCGCCGAGCAGGATGGCGGGCGAGAGCGCGCCGGTGCGGGTAAGTTCGAGCGCGCCGAAGATCGAGGCCGGAAGGTGGGCGACGATGCCGGCGAAGATGATGAGCGAGGATCCATTGCCGATGCCGCGCGAGGTGATCTGCTCGCCGATCCACATCAGGAACAGCGTGCCGCCGGTCAGCGTCACGACGGTGGAGAGGATGAAGAACGGGCCGGGCGTAATGACCGCATTCGAGCCCTGAAGGCCGAAGGCGATGCCCCAGGACTGGACCAGCGCCAGCACCACCGTGAGGTAGCGGGTGTACTGGTTGATGACCTTGCGGCCCGATTCGCCCTCCTTCTTCAGCGCCTCCAGGGTCGGCACGACCGAGGTGAGGAGCTGAACGATGATCGAGGCCGAGATGTAGGGCATGATGTTGAGCGCGAAGACCGCCATGCGCTCGACGGCACCGCCGGAGAACATGTTGAACATGCCGAGCACGCCGCCGGCTTGGTTCTGGAAGTTCCGCGCAAATTGCTCGGGATCGATGCCCGGGATCGGGATGTAGGTGCCGAGCCGGAAGACGATGAGCGCGCCCAGGGTGAACCAGATGCGCTTCTTAAGCTCGTCGGCCTTGGCGATGGCGCCGAAATTCAGGTTCGCGGCAAGCTGTTCGGCGGCTGAGGCCATGTCTCGTATCCCAGGAATTGCCGTCGGGACGCGTCTCGAACGGTCCCTGAAAGCGAAAGCGGCGGCCGCGTGCGAGCACGGGCCGCCGCTTCGGCGTTCGACTTAATCGTGGCGTCAGGCCGACGCAACAGCGCCTTCCGCCGCGCCGCGATGGGCGACGCCGGCAGCGAAGGTCGTGGTCACCGAACCGCCGGCCTTCTCGACGGCCTCGATGGCCGACTTGGAGGCGCGGGTGACCTCGAAGCTGAGCTTGGCGGTCAGCTCGCCGACACCGAGCAGCTTCACGCCGTCGCGGGCGCGGGCGATGATGCCGGCCTTGACCAGCGCATCGACCGTGACGGCAGCGTTCGCGTCGAGCTTGCCGGCATCCACCGCCTGCTGCACCCGGCCGAGGTTCACCTCGTTCAGGTCATGGGCGTGGATGTTGTTGAAGCCGCGCTTGGGCAGGCGACGATGCAACGGCATCTGGCCGCCCTCGAAGCCCTTGATGGACACGCCGGTCCGGGCCTTCTGACCCTTCACGCCGCGGCCGGCGGTCTTGCCCTTGCCGGAGCCGATGCCCCGGCCGACGCGCATCCGGTTCTTGGTCGCGCCTTCGTTGTCGCGGATCTCGTTGAGCTTCATGGGTAAGCCCTCCTCACGCCGCGGCGTCGTCGAGGACGCGCACGAGGTGCGCGACCTTGCGGATCATTCCGCGCACCGAGGGAGTGTCCTCCAGCTCGGAAACGCGGTGCAGCTTGTTCAGCTTGAGGCCGACCAGCGTCGCACGCTGGGAGGCTTCGCGGCGGATCGGCGAGCCGATCTGCTCGATGCGGACAGTCTTGGTTGCCATGCTGCCCTCCCTTACGCGACGGCCGCTTCGGAGGTGTCGGCCGGGTCGGCGTCACGGCGACGGGCCTGGAGGGCCGACACCTTGAGACCGCGACGGGCCGCGACCGAGCGCGGGCTGTCCTCGTTCTTGAGCGCGTCGAAGGTGGCGCGCACGAGGTTGTAGGGGTTGGACGAGCCGAGCGACTTGGCGACGACGTCCTGCATGCCGAGCGTCTCGAACACGGCGCGCATCGGGCCGCCGGCGATGATCCCCGTGCCCTGCGGAGCAGCGCGGAGGATCACCTTGCCGGCGCCGTGGCGGCCGTTGACGTCGTGGTGGAGGGTACGGCCCTCGCGCAGCGACACCCGGATCAGACCGCGCTTGGCGGCCTCGGTTGCCTTGCGGATCGCCTCCGGCACCTCACGGGCCTTGCCGTGGCCGAAGCCGACGCGGCCCTTCTGGTCGCCGACGACGACGAGCGCCGCGAAGCCGAAGCGACGGCCACCCTTCACCACCTTAGCGACGCGGTTGATGTGGACGAGCTTGTCCACGAACTCGCTGTCGCGCTCCTCGCGGTCGTCGCGGCGACGACCCTCGCGTTCACGTGCCATATCTGATTCCTATGATCTCACTGACGCGGATCGCAAAGACCCGCTCGCTCGATGGGTCCCCTCCCCACGAGGGGGAGGGAACGCGGCGTCTTAGAAGTCCAGGCCACCCTCACGGGCGGCGTCGGCGAGAGCCTTAACGCGACCGTGGAAGATGTAGCCCGAGCGGTCGAAGACGACCTTGGTGACGCCCGCAGCCTTGGCCCGCTCGGCGACGAGCTTGCCGACCGCCTCGGCCGCCGCCTTGTCGGCACCGGTCTTGAGGCTGGCCTTGAGATCCTTCTCCAGGCTCGACGCGGAAGCGAGCGTGCGGCCCGCGGCGTCGTCGATGACCTGGACGTAGATCTGCTTGGACGAGCGGAACACCGACAACCGCGGACGGCCGTTGGCGGCAGCTTTGAGGGCCCGACGGACCCGCGCCTTGCGACGCAGGAGGGCTTCGTTCTTGTTCGACATGATCGCCCCCCTTACTTCTTCTTGCCTTCCTTGCGGAAGATGAACTCGCCAGCGTACTTCACGCCCTTGCCCTTATAGGGCTCGGGACCGCGATACTCGCGAATCTCTGCCGCCACCTGACCGACGCGCTGCCGGTCGATGCCCGACACCACGATCTCCGTGGGCTTGGGCGTCACGATCGTGATGCCGGCCGGGATCTCGTATTCGATGTCGTGGCTGTAGCCGAGCGAGAGCTTGAGCGCCTTGCCGGCCATCGCGGCGCGGTAACCGACGCCCGTGATCTCCAGCTTCTTCTCGAAGCCCTTGGAGACGCCCTCGACGAGGTTCGCCACCTGGGCGCGCGAGGTGCCCCACAGGGAGCGGGCCTGCTTCGACTGGTCCTTGGGCTGCACCGAGACGGCGCCGTCCTTGAACTCGACGACCACCTGGGACGGGACGACGAACTGGAGTTCGCCCTTCGAGCCCTTCATCTTCACCGTCTGACCCGTGACCGTGGCGGTGACGCCAGACGGGACGGGGACGGGCTTCTTGCCTACGCGAGACATGTCGCTGTCCTCCGGATCAGAACACCTTGCAGAGCACTTCACCGCCGACGTTACGCTCGCGCGCAACGTGATCGGCCATGACGCCCTGCGGGGTCGAGATGATGGTGACGCCGAGGCCGTCGGCGACGCGCGGCAACTCGCCAACCGACGAGTAGACACGGCGGCCGGGCTTCGACACCCGCTTGATCTCCCGGATGACCGGGCGACCGTCGTAGTACTTGAGTTCGATCTGGAACTCGGTGCGGCCGTTGCCGAGGTCCTGCACCGCGTAGTCGCGGATGTAGCCCTCGGACTTCAGCACGTCGAGAACCGAGGCGCGCAGGCGCGAGCCGGGGGTCTGGACGACGTTGCGGCGACGGCTCTGGCCGTTGCGGATGCGGGTGAGCATATCACCCACGGGATCGTTCACCATGGATGCCTCCCCTTACCAGCTGGACTTCACGAGGCCGGGGATGAGGCCCCGGTTGCCGAGCTCGCGCAGAGCCACGCGTGAGATGCCGAGCTTGCGGTAGTAGGCCCGCGGACGGCCGGTCATCTCGCAGCGGTTGCGGATGCGGGTGGCCGACGAGTTGCGCGGCAGTTCCGCGAGCTTCAGGCGCGCCTCGAAGCGCTCCTCCATCTCGCGGGACTCGTCGTTGGCGATGGCGAGGAGGGCTTTGCGCTTCTCGGCGAAGCGCTTCACCAGATCCTTGCGGTGGTTGTTCTTCTCGACTGAGCTTTTCTTAGCCATGTCTTTCTCCAGTGTCCGCGTCTAAGCGACGAAAGCCGTCGCTTACTGCCGGAACGGGAACTTGAAATGGGCGAGGAGAGCCTTGGCCTCTTCGTCCGTGGTGGCGCTCGTCTGGACGACGATGTCCATGCCCCAGGTCTGCTCCGCCTTGTCGTAGGAGATTTCCGGGAACACGAGGTGCTCCTTGAGGCCCATGGCGTAGTTGCCACGGCCGTCGAAGGAACGCGGGTTCAGGCCGCGGAAGTCGCGGACGCGCGGCAGCGCGATCGTGACGAGACGATCCATGAACTCGTACATGCGGGCCTTGCGAAGGGTCACCTTGCAGCCGATCGGCATGCCTTCGCGGACCTTGAAGGTCGCGATCGCCTTGCGGGCGCGGGTGATGACCGGCTTCTGGCCGGCGATGAGCGCGAGGTCGCCCGCCGCAACGGTGGCCTTCTTCGAGTCCGCAGTGGACTCGCCGACGCCCATGTTGATGACGATCTTCTCGATCTGCGGGACCTGCATCGGGTTCGCGTACCCGAACTGCTCGATCAGCTTCTGCCGCACAACCTCGTCGTAATGCTTACGCAGACGCGGGATGTAGGCGTTCTTGTCGGCCTCAGCCATCGATCTGATCCCCCGTGGTCTTGGCGAAGCGGACCTTGCGGCCGTCTTCGAGGATGCGGAAACCCACGCGGGTCGGCTTGCCGTTCACGTCCTGGAACGCGAGGTTGGAGAGCTGGATCGCAGCCTCCTTGGAGATGATGCCGCCCTCTTCGTTCTGGGTCTGCTTCTGGTGCTTCTTGACCAGATTGATCCCGCGCACGAAGGCCTTGCCGTCCTTCGGCATGACCTGGGTGACCTCGCCGGAGCGACCCGCGTCGCGACCGGTGAGAACGACGACCGTGTCGCCCTTCTTGATCTTGGCGGCCATCACAGCACCTCAGGAGCGAGCGAGATGATCTTCATGTGGTTGCGCGCGCGCAGCTCGCGCGGCACCGGTCCGAAGATACGGGTGCCGACCGGCTCCTTCTGATTGTTGATCAGAACGGCGGCGTTCTTGTCGAAGCGGATCACCGAACCATCGGCGCGCTTCACGTCCTTGGCGGTGCGCACGACGACCGCCTTCATGACGTCGCCCTTCTTCACGCGGCCGCGCGGGATCGCCTCCTTGACGGAGACGACGATGATGTCGCCGACGCCGGCATACTTGCGCTTCGACCCGCCGAGTACCTTGATGCACATCACGCGGCGCGCACCCGAATTGTCGGCGACGTCCAGATTCGTCTGCATCTGGATCACGGGAGTGACCTTTCCTTGTTTCAGGCGGGTTTCCGCACACGGACGGTATTGCCCGGCGGACGACGCCTGATGGGGATTTGAAGTCCCCGGCTCATGTAAGAGACCGCGCTATCGGCGTTGGAACGCCGGCGCGGTCACCGCGTACGAAGGGATGCGAGCACCCCAAGGACTGTCGCGAAGGCGTGCCCGATACTACGGACGCGTGCGCTGTGCAAGCCTAAGCCGGGTGAATTCGCGCCGGCCGACCGCTGGAGGGAGGGGCGCACGAAGGATTTTACGGCTGAGCGCCGGTGTCGTCGAAATGCGGCCGGAGCGTCGTCCTTCGCCGTCCCTCAGGGATCGAGCCGGGCCGGTCAGCAGCCCTTGCAGATCGAGCCCATGGTCTTGTTCATCTTGGCGTCCCAAGCCTTGTCGCGCGCCTGCGCGGCGCGCTGGGCCTTGAGCATCTGTTCCTGGGAGACGGGCGAGATGTCGCCCTGTGTCAGCGCCGGCGGCGGCGGCTTGGTCTGTCCGGTCGCGGTGACGGTACGGCCGGTCGGAGTGAGCCGATGGTTACCCGCGTCCTGAGCGAGGACGGGAGCGGAGAGCAAGAGGCCGGAAAGCAGGAAGGCGGAGACGGCGATCGGGCAACGCATGGCTTCTCATCACTCCCTGGCGCAGGCCGCCGGAACGTGCGGACGCGAGGCCGCAGCTTTGCGCGGAGGACGAGGCCGAAGGGGGTTCCTCGGGGGTATCACCGAGGCCACGCCCCCGCCGCACCGTCCGCGCGCCCGGAGACACCTAGGTGGCACCGGACCGAGCCGGTCGCAAGCGGCGCGGCGACCGGACGGCCACCGCTTCCGTGCGGATGCACACCGTTGTCGGCCCATGCCTGCAACCGGACCGGTCCAGGCGCCGCGCCGAAGCCGTCCCGCTTCGGGGGCGAATCGGGGGCTCTTTTCAGTGCATCTCGGGCTGTGCGTCGGCTACGGTGTTGGCCTTAGAGTAGTTCGTCCGCGGCCGTCCGGTCGGATCCTCGAAGGAGCCCGCCCACAGACCGAGACGCTTGCCCCAGGCAACCGTCTCGGCGCCGACATAGGCGGCCCGCTGGTTGCGCTCGGCCATGGCGAGGCCCTTCTCCGCCATCCAGGCGCTCAGGTCTTCCTTGTCCCGGTGGCAGATGGAGAGCGCGCGGCCGTAACTGTCCGTTTCGCGGATCTGGCAGGTGACGGTGGCATCCTTCAGGTGGGCGGCCAGCGCGTTGGCCGAGTGGGCGCCGCAGGCATAGCCGTGGCCCTTGGCGTTGAGGCAGGACTGTTTGAGGCCAGGTGCCGCCACGCCGTAGAGGCCGACGACACGTCCGCTGACGACCAGCGTATCGCCGTTCAGGATCCGCGGCCGACCGCTCACGCTTTCGCTGGCATGGCCCGCGCCGATGTCTCCGGCGCCGAATGCGGCGAGGACGATGACGCTAAGAGCGAGAAATCCCGTTCGTCTCATCGATACACCATGGGTTTTCGACGCTCTGCTCGCGGAGGAATCCCCTGAGGAGGCGTCGGCGATTGCTTTGCCGAAGACGCTCACGTGTCTGTCGCTCACGTGATGGACGAAATGCCCGATCCCTCCCGCCCCGAAGGGCTTCGACAGGGAAGCGAGCGTCTGTCGGACGACCTAAAGCATGGCTTATGCCCTTTTCGTGGCCGGTAGCATGCCGCGGCGACATGCCGGTGCCGCGCCCGTCGCCGCAGGGCCCGTTTCAGGTTCCTTAACCAAGAACGGCCGTTCCGACGCACTCGCCAACGCGCATGCCGGCTGCCCCCTGTCGGAACGGCACGCCGGCCCTATCCTTGCCGCGCCGGTAGGCTGGCCTCCCGGTCGCTTGCGCCCACCGGGCGGCGATGCCCCCAAACCGTTCGGCGGGCGCAAGCGTAGAGGCAAGCGTAGAGGCAAGCGTAGAGGGTGGTCCCATCCTGCGCCGGCTTGCTGTCCGCCAAGCATCGGATGCCGGCACACGGAGAGGGGGCGCGATCCAGACGGTGCGTCGGGGCGTCACCCGTATCCTCGCCTTCGAACGGGATCGTCGCGGCAGACGTTTGCCCGAGCAGGGGTGAGGCGTCGTGCCGACCTCGGGGCGAGGAGGGTCGGACGATGGCGGTGAGCTTGGCGGATCTCGTGCGCGGGGCCGCCGGTGAGGCCCGGCGGCTCGCGGCCGCCTTTCCGGCGCGTGGACGGAAGGACGACTTCCCCTGGGCGGTCATCGCATCCTTCGATGCCGACGTGCGGGGCCATGTCGAGCGCGACCGGCGGATCGAGGATGAGCGCGACCGTGTGCTGATCGCCTCCGTCACCCTGGCCGAGACCTCCGGCGATGCCGAGGCGGAGGAGTGGGACCGGGCGCGCCGCCAACTCGTCAGGGCGGTCGATTACCTGGAGGAGACGGTCCTCCGCTTCGGCATCGTCAACCGGGAAGCGGCCAAGCGCGGCTACGGAGCGGCGGGGGACCCAGTGTCATCGCCGCTCGGATGAAGCCGGCCGTCTCCTCCCCGGCCGGCATTAAGCATTGAGAAACTGCGTTCCGGTACGCTAACACTTGCGCAGCAGAGGCTTGACTTGGCGCATCGATGCTACAGCCGATCGAAGCCGGCCTGAGCCGCCCCTGGTACCGGCTCAAGTTTCCGGACGCGCTCGAAGCGCAGTACCGTGCCGAGACCGACCGGCAGTGCGGACGCTACGTGCAGTCCTGGCTCGCTGTCTTCACTCTGTTCAACGTCCTTTCCCTTGTCATGGACCGCGAAGTCTTCGGTCCTGAGGGGTTCGTCGTGCCCCTGGCCATGACGCTCGGCGTCTTCTGCCCGGTGGCGCTGGCGGCGATCGTCTCCCTGCGGGGACGGCCGACGATGGTGCGGATCTCCGCGGCCGTCCTCGCCACGGCGCTCGTCGATATCGTCGTCGTCCTCAACAGCGCCCGTCTCGCGCCCGCACCGCATGCTGACGTCTACATCATCATCGCCACCATCGTTCCGCTGGTGGTGGGGCTGATCGCGCCGATGCCGTTCCGGCACTGCCTGTGGTTCTGCGGTGCCTCGTTCGCCCTCTATGGCGGCCTCGTTCTGGCGTTCGGACTGTGTAACGCGGAGCGCAACGGCCTTCCCCTGCTGGTTTCCGGGCTGATCCTGGTGCCGCTGAAGCTCTGCTACTCGCGGGAATGGGAGGCCCGGAAAACCTTCCTCATCGGCTTGCGGGTAAAGCTTCAGGGCGAGGCGCTCGCCCGCGCCAATGCGCGCCTCACCACGCTCTCGGAAACCGACTCACTCACGGCCCTGTCCAACCGTCGCCACTTCTCGGAGCGCCTGGAGGCGGCATGGGCCCTCGCCGGCGAGCGGGATGCGTGGCTCGGCGTCATCCTCATCGACCTCGATCATTTCAAGCTCCTGAACGACACCGCCGGGCACGCGGAGGGAGACCTTTGCCTTGTGGCGGTGGCGGGGGCGCTACAGGCCTCCATCGCGGCCCGTGGCGGTCTGGCCGCACGCTACGGCGGGGAGGAGTTCGTGGCCCTGTTGCCGGACGCCGAACCGTCCGCGGCGCGGTCGGCCGGTGAGGCGATCCGTGCGGCCGTCACGGATCTCGCCATCCGCCATCCCGGCCTGCCTGCGGGGACGCCGGTCACCGTGAGCGTCGGCACCACCGCCGCGCGGGGGCGGACACGCGATTTCGGCATTCAGGCCTGCGACCTGTTGAAGGCTGCCGATTTCGCGCTTTATGCGGCCAAGAACGAGGGCCGCAACCGGGTCGAGAGTTTCATGCCCGCCGCGAACGCGAACCGGCAGGCCGGCGCCGAGGTTCGCGCCGTCATCCCCTCCGCCTGAACTCGCTGGCCAGCCGAACAAAACGCGCGCTGCCGCGTCTTCCCGTCCGGGGCCGGCCGAATGTTGCCGGGTGAGAGGAACGACCGACGGATGCTGCTCGACGAGGAACGATGGGCCGGCTCACGCAAGGCTGACGCGCGGGCCGACACACCGTGCGACGCATCGGACGGCCCGCGTCTCCGACGGCTGAGTGCGGGACTCGCGGCGCCCGGCCCCTGGTTCTGGTCCCTCGTCGGCGTCCTGACTCTCCTCGACGCCCTCTGGCTTGCGATCGTCGGGATCGGCGTCGCTTGGACAGGCCTGTTCGCGGTGCTTGGTTCGGTGACCGTCCTGCTCGGGCTTGCCCTCCTGTTCAGTGCCGTCAAGCCGGAGCCCAAGCTGCGGGCCATGGCCCTGTCGAGCGCCTATCTGGCCGCCTTCACCACGGCGGCAGCTGTGCTGCATTATCTGGGAGCCACCCTGGCGCTGCCGTTCGCCGATCCCGCCCTCGCGCGGGTCGAGGCGGCCATGGGCTTCGATTGGCGTGGCTGGGTCGGCGGTCTTGCCGCGCATCCGCACCTGTCCTGGTGGTTGGCGCTGGCCTACCATTCCAGCGGACCTCAGGTTGGGCTCGTCGTCATCGCCTTGAGTGCGGTGTCACGGGTCGCGCGGCTCTGGGCCTATGCCCGCCTGTTCAGCCTCGCGCTGCTCGCCTCCATCGCGGTCTCGGCCTTGTTTCCCGCGATCGGTCCCTACGCCTATTACGAGCCGCACGCCTATCCGCAGGGGCATCTCGAAACGGTCGGCGCCCTCTGGCATCTCGACGCGCTGTATGCCCTGCGCGACGGAACGCTGCCGACGATCGCGCTCTCGGAGATCCGCGGCCTCGTCACCTTCCCCTCGTTCCACGCCTGCCTCGCGGTCCTCACCGCCTGGGCGCTCGCCCCGGTGCCGGTGATCGGGCTGCTCGCGCTTCTCCTCAACGCCGCGATCATCGTCGCCACGCTCGGCGCGGGCGGACATTACGGGCCGGACGTGCTGGCCGGGACGCTGATGGGAGTTGTCCTGGTGGCCGCTCACCGGTTCCGGCGGCCGTTCTCGCTTGCAGGCGCGGGGTCCTCGCGCAAAGCGTCGCCGGGCAGAGGAGTTGGGCCGGTCCCGCGTCCGCGGATGACGGGTTGACGCTTCGGCCGGGATCGGGCGGGCGAACCGACTTTCAGCGAAGCTGCGGGAGCGTGGGCGCCTCACCCCGCATCGGCGAACAGGTCGAGCTGGGTCGAGGCCGCGGCGCGGCGGCGGGGGCGGCGTGCGACGAAGCGTGGGAGCGCGGTGCCGGGCTTGCCGTAGAGGGCCACGCCGACGATGCGGCTGCGGTCCCCACTCAGCACGATCGACGCGGTGTGCGGACCGGAGCGGGCGACTTCCTCGACGAGCGGTTCCGAGGCCGGAAGTTCGGCCAGCGCGCTCAGCAGATCCGACAGGCCGGCGGCCTCAATGCCCATGACGCGGAAGTCGAAACCCCGACCGGCCCAGGTGTTGCGCGCCGCAGCGGCGCGGGTGGCCGAGAACGGGTTATCGATGATCTCAGTCGCTGGGTCGCGCAGGAACCCCACGATGCGCTCACGCTCCGGCACGCGATGCGCGCTGGCAAGCAACGCGGAAAGTTCGGGCTTGGTGATCGACACCGGCCAAGGCTTGCACGGCTTGACCGGCCGCGTCGAGCCCGGACGGGCCGAGCGCTGTGGAGAGCGCATTCCGACGAAGTGGGAACCGGTTCGCCGAAAGAATGCGCTTCAAAACAAGAATCGAGAGACGCCGGCCTGATGCAATCAGGTCGAATACGGCTCTAAACCTTCGTCCCGAAAGGTGGCCGCCGGATTTTGGAAAAAGACGATGCACTAACAAGGGGATAGACCATCGTCCTGGATCCGATATCCAGGACGATGGTCTCGCGACGACAACGTGTTGGATCGCCGAGGATCAGTATCGAGCAGCCTACCCACACGCCTTCGTCCTTTAGGGACGCACCATGGCGTGTGGATCGAAAGATCAGCGGCCGGCGGATTTCACAGCCGCGGAGACGAGGTTTTTGGTGGAGGGTGCAGCCGCGATCACCTTGGTGGCCGACTTCTTCGGCTTCTTCGTTTCGCGATTGCCGCGTTTCTTCTCGGTGGCCATGTCGATGGCTCCTTCGGGTTCACGTGCGGTAGAAAGGCGTGCCTCGGCTAGTGAGAAGCCTTTACCGAGACCGCCATCGGAAGATTTCCCGGCCAGTAGCGAGCGATGAAGCGCGTCCTGTCCCAAAGTTCGATGGGATGATCGTTGAGGAGCGCCAAGGCATGCGCCTTCGCTTCAGGGTCGGTCCTAGCGCGAATAAAGCGTCCGGGCCCTTCGGCACCGGTGCTTCCGACATCATAGAGACGATAGGACGACGACGCGCCGCCGTGTTCGCTCATTTGAATAAGATTGGTCATGATCTCCGCCTGTGTGATCCAGGCGGGGACACATATGTCCTCAGCCATCGGAGCCTGAGGATTGCTCTTCCGATGGTGAGATCATCCTGCGCTTTTGAGGCACATAAAGATAGTCCTGTGTGAGCCGCCGAAAAAATTTGCCGAAGTCCTGAGTTTTACGGCGAAATAGCTTCGAATTCCGGCCTCTGGCCGTGTCTTGCGGGTGTTCGATCCAGCCCTCTGAGGTCCGGTGCCGATCCGCCATCGCGACAACCGGAACGCATCGTCCCGCCTCCTGTTCTCTCGCCGAGAGGGCGCGCTCACCGCCGCGCCGATGGGAGGGCCGCCGCCGATGCCGGACAAGCTCAAGAGAACCCTGCTCGGCGCCGTCATCGCCGTGGCGCTCGCCGCGGCCGTCTCCTACGGGCTCATCAGCCAACAGACCGCCGACAAGCTCCAGACCGAGGCCAACCAAACCCTCAACGAGGGACAGCCGGGAAGCCCGCCACAACAGCAGCCGGTGCCGTCTCCCGAGGCCCAGAATTCCGGCAATCCGCAGCCGAACCCCGCTCCTGCCGCCCGTTGAAGCGGATCACTGGGCCCGCGCGGCCCTTCAGGATGCGGCCCATCGTGCCGGGGCGGATCCCGTGAAAGCTCAATCCACCTCGCCGCCGGAATGAAGGACATGCAGCCTGACAGCCCGGACGCATCCTCAACGCGACCGTTTGACGTGGCTTGACTGGTTTGCTCTCTACGGCATCCCGAACAATGCCTAGGATGGTTCGATGCCGCGTCTTCTACCCCTGATCCTCGCTGCGGCGATGGTTCCCTTGGGCATCGCACAAGCCGATGAACTGACCATCGAAGGCGTCGGGATCAGTCGCGATGTAGACTGTCACGGGAAGGACGTAGGGGTCTATGGCGCGGAGAATGAGATCGCGTTGACCGGACGATGCGGGCTCATCTCCGTGCACGGGTCGAAGCACAAGGTGAGTTTCGAAGAGGGACGGGCGCTCTTCGTCTCCGGCATGGACAACACGGTGCAGGGCGGCCGGGCCCAGGATGTGACAGTCAGTGTGACGCAGAACATCGTCACGGCGACGCTGGGCGGCGGCAGCGCCCCCGGTAAACTGGATACGTCGGGTGCCAACAATCGCGTCTCGCTCGTCCTCGCCGGACCCACGCAGCTACAGGTGAACGGCGCGGACCATGTCGTGGAGTGGACGCGCAGCGAGGGCGCCCCGAACCCCGAAGTGACGGCATCCGGAGCCAAGAACGTCATCAAGCGGAAGCCGTAGGGCGCCTCGTTGCGGAGGCCGTAGGGGGACGGTCGATCCCGGTGTTCGGCACCAATCGCCGCTCTCGGCCGTTAGCCCTGTGAAGCGCGGCTTACCGCCGGCGCACCGATTCCAGGAGCCAACTCCATGAAGCGGCTATTGCTCGCCTCTGCCCTCGTTCTGTCCCCGCTCGCTCTGTCGGCGACAGCCCAGGCTCAAGGGACCATTCGCGGCGCCGAACGCGGCGTCGAAGACGGCAACCGTGCCGCCGGCCCGGTCGGCGGTGTCGTGGGTGGTGCTGTCGGGGCCGCGACCGGCACCGTCGGCGGTGTGCTCGGGGTCGATCCCGATCCACGCCGCGAGGAGCGTATCGAGCGGCGCGAAGAGCGGACCGTCCGTGAGCGTCCGGCCCGATAATCGAGGTTGAGCGTGTCGGGGGCGATGCCGCTCCCGGCACTTCTCGGATGCCTTCAGGGCGCCGAGACCGCCTGTGTGTCAGTCTCCTTCTGACACGATTTGCAATTTCAAATTCTTGGTGCGGACGGCGGGACTCGAACCCGCACAGCCTTGCGGCCGCAAGATTTTAAGTCTCGTGCGTCTACCGGTTTCGCCACGTCCGCATCGGTGCAGCGGTAGCGGTCCGGTGAGGCCAGATCAAGCGGGTGGGTGCCAGCCGTAGACCCAGGCGTAACGCGCGCTCATGCCCTCGGGGCCGGTGCGGCGCATCACCGTGTCCCGGGCAAAGCCGATCAGCCGGCCGGCATGGTAGAAGCGCCCGTTGCGGCGGGCGGCCCGCTGCACCGCGCGAACGCGGGATTGGCGCGCCGAAGCGTACGCCGCCAACGCTTCGGGCACGCTCGCTGGGCCGGACAGGCTCGCCGCCAGAACCGCGGCATCCTCGATGGCGAGCGCCGCGCCCTGGGCCAGGAACGGCAGCACCGGATGGGCGGCATCGCCCAGAAGCGCGATCCGGCCCCGTGCCATCGGCCGCACCGCCGGCCGGTCCACCAGCGACCACACCACCCAGCTATCGGGCAGGGTCAGCAACTCCGTCAACGGCGGCGCCGCATCGGGAAAATGGTCGCGCAGGACGGCCGGGTCGCCGATCCGGCCCCAATCCTCGTCACCCTCGCGCTCGGGGACGATCGCCACCACGTTGAGCCGCTTGCCGCCGTTGATCGGATAATGGACGACATGGCGCCGGTGCCCGAGCCAGAGCCCCGTCTCGGCGCCCTGAAGTGCCTCCGGCGCGGCTTCACGCGGGATCACCGCCCGCCACGCCGCTTGGCGGTGGAGCCGCAGCGGGCGTGTGTCGAAATGCTGCCGCAGGCTGGAGCGCACCCCGTCGGCGCCGATGACGAGGTCGGCGTTCAGGGTCTCGGTGCGGTCGCCGTCGATGCTGCGCACCGTCAGGCTGACGCCGTCCCCGGTCTCGCTCAGGCCCGAGATCTCGCGCCCGACGCAGAGGCGGATGCCGGGGCGCCCGCGCACCGCATCGAGCAGGATCGTCTGCAGGTCGGCGCGATGCAGGACGTAGTAGGGTGCGCCGTGACGCTCGCGGATACTCGCGCCGAGGCGGATGCCGCCGACGACGCGGCCAGTCGTCAGCGCGCGCACGGTGACGCCCGGCGGCTCGTCACTCGCCCGGCGCAGGGCCGCGCCGAGCCCGAGGCCGATCAGCACCGCGCTGGCGTTCGGCGAGAGCTGGAGGCCGGCGCCGACCTCGGAGAATCCGGTGCGGCGCTCGATCAGCGTGACGGTATGGCCGGCGTTGGCGAGGGAAAGCGCGGCGGTGAGCCCGCCGATCCCGGCGCCGACGATGACGATGGAGAGCGCCGCCACGGACGGCCCGGTCCGGTCAGGCCGCCTTGGACGTCTTTTCCGGCGTCTCGTCGTGCCACACGCACCCGGCCGGCTCCGCCGTTCCCGGCTTCAGCTTCGGGTCGTAGCGGAACAGGGTCGAGCAGTACTGGCAGATGATCTCGGTCTCGCTGCCCATGTCGAGGAAGACGTGCGGATGATCGAAGGGCGGCAGCGCCCCGATGCACATGAATTCCTTCGAGCCCACCGCGATCACGGTCACGCCGGCCTGATTGTGGAAGTGGGGAACCGCCTTGTCAGCCATTGCACGTCCCTGAAACGGAGGCCGTGGTCTAGCGCGTTCGGGGCCGCACGCCTAGGGTCCCGCTTCGACCTGCCGACGGTCTGAACGACCCGCGCCTGCGAGGCGGCGGCCATTCGCGGGAGGCGCGGGCCCGATGCGGTATTCTCTTGTTCGCGTTGCCGAAGCGTCCGATCGGCAGGTCTACCATGCCATTCGCCGCTCCTCGTTGTGGGAGGAAAGGGGACGGGTTGGTTATGACGATGCCCGGCCTGAGGAGCTTTTTCCGAATCACCACGCTCTGCTCTTGATGCGGGATGAGGCGGGCATCGGCACCACGCGCCTCGACGACCTCGGGAACGGGACAGGGATCGTCAGGCTCGTGGCCATCACGGCCCCCCTTCGCAGGAACGGGCATGGCCGCGTGCTCGACGCGATGGTGGCGGATTACGCGAGAGCGCTTGGCCTCGGCAGGCTGCTCGTCAGCGCGGCGTCGGATACCGAAGGGTTCTATTCGTCGACGGGATGGATACGACTGACGAGGGATGCGCCGGTCCTCCTCGGACAAGCCGAGGGCTTTGTACCGATGACGAAACGCATCGTTCGACAAGGTACGCTAATTTGATGTGCCTCCCAATTGGCCGCCCCGCTAGCTCGGTCCGGAACGAACCAAGGTGCGGTCGGGCCAATCAAACAGCGCCAAAGGCATTCATGCTCGGGCGCGCTCGGGTTGGCGCCGGCCCTGGGGCGGCGTAAGACGAGGGCATCCGCCTCGAACGTCCCTCGCTAAGCGCCCGATCCCCATGAGCCGTGAAGAGCAAGCCGTCGCCGAAGGCGGGCGCCGCGCCCCGGAGCCGCCGATCCACGGGCCGGAGGGGTTCGAGGGGATGCGCCGCGCCGGTCGCCTGACCGCGGAGGCGCTCGATCTCCTGGTTGAGGCCGCCCAGCCCGGCGTGACCACGGAGCATCTCGACCGGCTCGCCTTCGAGTTCGGCATGGATCACGGCGCCTATCCGGCCTCGCTGTTCTACCGCGGCTACCGCAAGTCGATCTGCACCTCGATCAACCACGTTGTCTGCCACGGCATCCCCAACGACAAGCCCCTGCGCGAGGGCGACATCGTCAACCTCGATTGCTGCCTGATCCTCGACGGCTGGCACGGGGATTCGAGCCGCATGGCCTATATCGGCGAGGTGCCGCGCAAGGCGCAGCGCCTGTGCGAGATCACCTACGAGGCGCTGATGCGCGGCATCCGCGCGGTGAAGCCGGGCGGCTCCACCAATGACATCGGCCGCGCAATCCAGACCTACGCCGAGGCCGAGCGCTGCGCGGTGGTGCGCGATTTCTGCGGTCACGGTCTGGGCCGCGTCTACCACGACGCGCCGACCATCCTGCACTACGTCGAGGCGAGCTACGACGTGCCGCTCAAGGCCGGCCAATTCTTCACCATCGAGCCGATGATCAATCTCGGGCGTCCGGCGGTGAAGGTGCTCTCCGACGGCTGGACCGCCGTGACCCGCGACCGCTCCCTCTCGGCGCAGTTCGAGCATACGGTGGCGGTGACGGAAGACGGCTACGAGATCTTCACCCTCTCGCCCAAGGGCCTCGACCAGCCCAAGCCGCACGGTCTCGATTCGCACGGCGCGCAGGCCGACTGACGGCCCGCCGGGAGATGGCCCGCCGGACGGCCGAACCGCCTGCTCTACCGGGCTTTGCCGAGGCGACCGCTCCCGCGCCCGCCGAGGAGGCGCCGCACTATCACGGCCACCGCGAGCGCCTGCGCGCCCGCTTCGCGCAAGTCGGTGCCGAGGCGTTGGCCGATTACGAACTGCTCGAACTCACCTTGTTCCGCTCGATTCCGCGGCGGGACGTGAAGCCGCTCGCCAAGGCTCTGATCCACCGGTTCGGCTCGTTCGCCGAGGTCGTCAGCGCCGAGCCTGCCCGGCTCTTGGAGGTGGAGGGTGTCAGCGCCGGCGTCGCCGCCGACCTGAAACTCATCGAGGCCGCCGGCCGGCGGCTGGCCCGTGGCGCCATCGCCGCCCGCCCGCTGCTCTCTTCGTGGAGCGCCCTCATCGAGTATCTTCGCTCCACCATGGCCTTTTCAGGCCGCGAAGAGTTCCGGGTGCTGTTCCTCGACCGGCGCAACCACCTCCTCGCCGACGAGGTGCAGGGCCGCGGCACCGTCGATCATACGCCGGTCTACCCCCGCGAGGTGGCGCGCCGGGCGCTCGAACTCGCCTCCACCGCGATCATCCTCGCCCACAACCATCCGTCCGGCGATCCGACGCCCTCGAAGGCCGACATCCGCATGACGCGGGAGATCGTCTCGGCACTCGGTCCCCTCGGCATCGTGGTGCATGACCACGTCATCCTCGGCCGTGACGGTCATGCCAGCCTCAAAGCGCTCAAGCTGATCTGAGGCGTCCGAGGGCTCGGGTGTGCCCGTAGAAATTTCCCTGACGGGTTGCACAAACCTTCAGCGGAGCGTCGCTTCCAGGGATAGGCTTGCGCGGGTCGTCCGCTACATCGACCGGAGGGTCGCCCCGTGTCGCTCGCATCGACGAGGGCGCAAGGCGATCTTCTGCCCGCGGCGCCTTGTGCCGCGGCAGCCGGGGAAGAGACAGTTTCAGGGCTGGCAGGCGACCCGCCGCGTGGCCTGCCTCTTGCTCCGGCAGGACGAGACATCAGGGGGAATCGCGCGGATGGCGCACACGGCGTTCGATGAGATGAACGGGGGCGGGGCGGGCCAGCTGGAGCCGGCGGCCGTGCGCGAGGCCTATGACATCCTCAAGGCCTGGCTCGACAAGACGCCGCCGGAGCATTTCAACACCCGCCGCAGCCAAGCCGAGATGCTGTTCCGACGCATCGGCATCACCTTCGCGGTCTACGGCGCCAACGAATCGACCGAGCGGCTGATCCCGTTCGACATCATCCCGAGGGTGCTGACGAAGCCCGAATGGGATTTCCTGGAGCGGGGCCTCAAGCAGCGGGTGACGGCGCTGAACGCCTTCATCAACGACATCTACGGCGCCGAGGAATGCATCAAGGCCGGGATCATCCCGCCCGACCTCGTCTACCGCAACCCGCATTACCGCATGGAGATGCGCGCCTTCGACGTGCCGCACGACCTCTACGTCCACATCGCCGGCATCGACATCGTGCGGACCGGTGAGAACGACTTCTTCGTGCTGGAAGACAACGCCCGCACCCCGTCCGGCGTCTCCTACATGCTGGAGAACCGCGAGGTGATGATGCGGCTCTTCCCCGAGCTGTTCTCGCGTCACCGCGTCGCCCCGGTCGAGAACTATCCCGACGCCCTGCTCGCGACCCTGCGCAGCCTGGCTCCGGCTTCCGCGACGCGCGATCCGACGGTCGTGCTGCTGACACCTGGCCGCTACAACTCGGCCTTCTACGAGCACTCGTTCCTCGCCGACAAACTCGGCGTCGAGCTGGTGGAGGCGGGCGACCTCTTCACCAAGGACGAGGTCGTCTACATGCGCACGACCGAGGGGCCACGGCGCGTCGACGTGATCTACCGCCGCCTCGACGACGATTTCCTCGATCCGCTGGTGTTCCGGCCGGATTCGGTGCTCGGCGTGCCGGGGCTGATGAACGCGTACGAGCGGGGCAATGTCACGCTGTCGAACGCGGTCGGCACCGGCATCTCGGACGACAAGGCCGTCTACAGCTACATGCCGGAAATCGTGAGATTCTTCACCGGCGAAGACCCGATCCTGCACAACGTGCCGACCCATCGCTGCCGGGAGAAGGACGCCTTCTCCTACGTCATGGACAACTTGAAGGACCTCGTGGTGAAGGAGGTCAACGGCTCGGGCGGCTACGGCATGCTGGTGGGCCCGCACGCGACGCGGCGCGAGATCGACGAGTTCGCCAAGAAGCTTCGCCACGCGCCCGACAACTTCATCGCCCAGCCAACGCTCTCGCTCTCCACTTGCCCGACCTTCGTCGCCTCCGGCGTCGCCCCGCGCCACGTCGATCTGCGCCCCTTCGTGCTGGCCGGCGCCGACGAGATCCGCATCGTGCCCGGTGGCCTGACGCGGGTTGCGCTGAAAGAGGGCTCGCTCGTGGTCAATTCGAGCCAGGGTGGCGGCACCAAGGATACCTGGGTGCTCGATGCCTGAGCGCTTCGCCCGATTCTTAAACAATCTTCAGGCGGGCCGGGCAGCGTCGGTGATGAAACACCGCGCATCTGCCGTCCCGGTCGCCAACGCGCCCGCGAGCTGACGCCATGCTGTCCCGGACTGCCGACAACCTCTACTGGCTCTCGCGCTACGCCGAGCGAGCGGATTTTCTGGCCCGCATCCTCGACGCGGCCCTGCGGCTCGCCGCCCTGCCGTCGAGCTACGGCGGGCGCACCTCGAACGAGTGGGCCTCGGCCCTGTCCTCGGCGGGCGATCCCGAGCTGTTCAAGACCCTCTACGATTCGGTCAACGAGCACACGGTCTGCAACTTCCTCGCCTTCTCGCCCCACAACCCGTCCTCGATCCGCTCCTGCATCGCCACGGCGCGGGAGAACGCCCGCTCGATCCGCACGGCGCTCACCACCGAGATGTGGGACACGATCAACGGCGCCTATCTCGAACTGCGTTCCTACGAGGGGCGCGACCTCTCGCGCGACGAGTTCACGCAATTCCTCGACTGGGTGAAGCGGGTCTCGCTGACCTTCGACGGCTCGGCCTACCGGACGATGCTGCGCAACGACGCCTACTGGTTCACCCGTACCGGCACGGCGATCGAGCGGGCGGACAACACCGCGCGTATCCTCGACGTGAAGTACCAGATCCTGCTGCCGGCCTCGGAGCGCGTCGGCGGCTCGCTCGACTACTTCCAGTGGACGACGATCCTGCGCGAGGTCTCGGCCTTCAACGCCTATCACTGGGTCTACCGCGAGAGCATCAAGCCGGTGCTCGTCGCCGACCTGCTGATCCTCAACCCCGAGATGCCGCGTTCGCTCGCGAGCTGCTACCGGATGCTGGTGGAGCACCTCGATCTGATCGCCGACGCCTACGGTCGCCGCGGCGAGAGCCAGCGTCTGGCGAGCAACCTGCGGGCCAAGCTCCGCAGCGCCGACATCGAGCGCATCTTCGCCTCCGGCCTGCACGAGTTCATCCAGGGCTTCATCGTCGAGAACAACAGTCTCGGCGCGGCCATCAGCGATCAATATCTGGTGTGAGGGAGACCGGCTGATACGGCGTCCGCTTCGATCAAGCGGGCGCCGTATCGGCAAACGCGCGGTGCCTGCGCGAAGTCCAAGTCCGCCATCCCGAAGGCATCGAACGGATTTGGGAAAGCACTCGAAAACTGGCCTGAGGCCATCGCGTGGCGCCTCGGCATAAGAAACGCCAAGCCTCGCAAAATCATCCCGGCGAACGGGGTTCGAGGCTGCCGCCGATGCACGGGCGATTCGGCTATCCGCGCCCCGTCATCGCGCGATGATGCGTGATACCCGCTTCCATGCATGCAGGGCTGAACATGTCGGCCGACATTGCTGCGCTGCACATCGGGTTTGTCGAGTAAAACACCCCTCGACGCATCGAATTGGAAAAAATGTGTCGGTTCATCGCAAGTCCGGCACCGATACTCCATCAAAGTTGTCGCGGGTCGTAGCCTGAGCGGGCGCTCGGCACGGCCCCGAAGAATGAAAATAATCGATCGCGCATTTTGGGGAGATGATCGCCAGCCGTCCGCCGGCTGAAACCGATCCCGTTCGACCGCTGCGGCGCGTGGTGAGCGGGCGGCGCATACGCGCAGCAAACCTTCTGTCCCCATCTCGTCCTGCTCGGCCGGCCCTTTGGAGATCCGCTAACGATGCTGTCGATGCATGTTGATGCCGAGACGGATTGGAAGGCCTCGGACTGTACCGTCACCGAGCCTTCGACGATCCGGCGTGCGATCTCCGCGGCTTCGATCGGGAATGTCGCCGAATGGTATGATTTCGGCGTCTATGCGTTCTTCGAGCCGACGATTCAGAAGGTGTTCTTCTCGAATCTCTCGCACACGATGGGGGAGATCGCGACCTTCGGACTGTTTGCCGTCGCCTTCCTGATCCGGCCGCTCGGCGGCATGTTCTTCGGCCCTCTGGCCGACCGGATCGGCCGCAACAAGGTTCTCGCGGCCACGATGATCCTGATGGCCGTCGGCACCTTCGCGATCGGCTGCATCCCCAGCCAGGACAGCATCGGCATTGCCGCACCCCTTCTCCTGCTGGTCGCCCGCCTGGTCCAGGGCTTCTCCACCGGTGGTGAGTATGGCAGCGCCATGACCTTCATCGCCGAGTACGCCCCCGACCGGCGGCGCGGCTATCTCGGCAGTTGGCTGGAGTTCGGCACCTTCACCGGATACCTGCTCGGCGCGATCGTCGTGACCGTGGCGGGTCTCGCCCTGACCGAGCAGCAATTGCTCGACTGGGGCTGGCGTCTACCCTTCTTCCTGGCCCTGCCCCTCGGCCTCGTCGGCGTCTACCTGCGTTCGCAACTTGCCGAGACGCCCGCCTTCGCCGCGCTCGAGCAGGAGACGGAGGATCGCGAGAAGCGCCTGCGCGCGGGACAGACCGCGAAGGATATCCTGGCCCTCTGGCCCTACGTCCTCGTCTGCATGGGGTTGGCGCTCGCCTGGAACGTGCCGAACTACATGCTGACCTCCTACATGCCGACCTACGTCACGCAGACCTTGCCGATGATGCAGCAGGCCGGCGGCATCTCGCCCACCGAGTCTCAGGTTCTGCAGATCGCGGTGATGGTGCTCGCGCTCCTGTCGATCCCGTTCATCGGCCGCCTGTCCGACCGGTTCGGACGGAAACCCTTCGCTCTGGCCGGGGCGGTCGGCCTCGTCGTCCTGGCCCTGCCGATGATCCTGCTGATCCGGTCTCAGAGCGAGGCCGCGGTCTTCCTCGGCCTGCTGATCATGGGGATGCTGCTGATCTGCTTCAGCGCCACGATGCCCTCGACCCTGCCGGCCCTCTTCCCCACGAACCTGCGGGCGAGCGGGCTCTCGATCTCCTTCAACGTGTCCGTCTCGCTGTTCGCCGGAACGACGTCGGTCGTCGTCGGATCGCTCGTCGCGTATACCGGTGACCTCAACTGGCCCGCCTACTATCTGATGATCGCGGGCGTGATCGGCGTGGTCTCGATCTTGCTGATCCGCGAACCCAACGGCACCAGCATGTGGGGCTCGCCACCGGCGGCCGCCAGCGAGCAGGAGGCGCACGACCTCGTCCAGAGCCTCAACGCCGCTTCGACGGGTGGTCCGGCGCCGGTCGCTGCGGCGCATCGCCAGATGATGTGAGCGCAGGGCAGGGAGCCGCCGTTTTCGGACCGGTTCGTTCCGAAGCGTGGTGAAAGGGGGAAGACGCCCTCGAATCCGCGCGCCTGGGGAGGAGTGCACCGAACGAGCGGCCTGGAAATTCCGCTCTGCCAACGCTTTGAGCAGGGCCGCCGATTTCCAAACTGGGTTGCGTGTCCTAGCTTGCCGGGACTCATCCCGGCAGGATCAAGGCATGCGCATCCGGATCGTCCACGATACGGTCTATACCTACCAGCAGCCCGCGCGGGGCCTGATTCAGATCCTGCGGCTCACGCCCCGCGACCATGACGGTCAGCACGTGCGCGAGTGGCGGATCGAGCCCTCCGTCAACGGACGGCTCACCGCCCGCGAGGACGGGTTCGGCAATCTCGTCCACTGGTTCACCGCCGACGATCCCACCGACACGCTCACCGTGCGGGTGACCGGCGAGATCGAGACCTTCGAGACCAGCGGTGTCGTGCGCGGCGCGGTCGAGCGCCTGCCTGACCTGTTCTACCTGCGCGACACCCCGCTCACCGAGGCAAGCCCGGAACTCAAGGCCTTCGCGGAGAAGGTTGCGGGCAGGGGGGAGCGTGATGCGCTGCCGCTGCTGCACCGCTTGCTCGCCGCTGTTCACGACACCGTGACCTTCGAGCCGGGCCCGACCAGCGCCAGCACCACCGCCGCCCAATCCTTCGAGGGGGGGAAGGGCGTGTGCCAGGATCTCACCCACATCTTCCTCGCCGCCGCCCGGCACCTGGAGATCCCGTCGCGCTATGTCTCCGGCTATTTCCGCCGCGACGACGGCGCCGACGACCAAGAGGCGGGGCATGCCTGGGCGGAATCATTGGTGCCGGGTCTCGGCTGGATCGGGTTCGACCCGGCCAACGGCATCTCGGCGACCGAGGCGCATGTGCGCGTCGCCGTCGGCCTCGACTATCTCGGCGCCGCGCCGATCCGCGGCAGCCGCGTTGGCGGGGGCACCGAAACCCTCGACGTGGCCTTGCGAGTCGAGCAGGTGCAATCCCAATCGCAGTCTCAGGGCCGTGGTCAGCAGAGCCAGAGTCAAAGCCAGAGCTTGGGCCAAGGCTGAGCCGGGCTGGGCCTTGGAGCCCGGCTTTTAACAAAAGGTGTCTTGCCGGGTCGGCTCGGAGCATGCGATGCGGGCCGCCCGAACCTGCCCGGCGCACGGGCCCCTGCCTGAGGCGGCGACCGCCATGACCTACTGCGTCGGAGTGCTCGTCGAGGACGGGCTGGTGATGATCGCCGACACCCGCACCAATGCGGGGCTCGACAACATCTCGACCTTCCGCAAGCTGCACATGTTCAACACGCCCAATGAGCGCGTGATGATGCTGGCCTCCGCCGGCAATCTCTCCATGACGCAGTCGGTGCTCAGCATGCTTCGCGAGGGCGTGGACGACATCGAGGGCGAGACGCCGCCGAAGCTCGAAGACGCGGCTACGATGTTCAAGGCGGCTCAGCTCGTCGGCCGGGCGATTCGCCGGGTGCGCGAGATCGAGTCGGCCGGGTTCGAGGCGGCCAACTTGCGCATGGAGGTCTCGTTCCTCTTCGGTGGCCAGATCGGCACCGAGCCGATGCGGCTGTTCATGATCTACTCGGCCGGCAACTTCATCGAGTGCAGCCGCGAGGCGCCCTTCCTTCAGATCGGCGAGCATAAGTACGGCAAGCCGATCCTCGACCGGGCCGTGACCTTCGAGACCGACCTCTACGACGCGCTGAAGGTGGGCCTCGTCTCGATGGATTCGACCATGCGCTCGAATCTCGGCGTCGGCCTGCCGATCGATATCGCCGTGCAGCGCCGCGGCGCCCTCGACCTCGAAGTGAGCCACCGCATCGAGGCCGGCGAGAGCTACTTCCACGATCTGCGCGAGCGCTGGTCGGCGGCGCTCCGCGCGGCTCACCGCGCAATTCCGCGCCCACCCTACGGGCCGCAGCGGTAGCCGCTGCCATCACTCCCGAGCGAAGCAGTCCAGGGGGCGTCCTGTCCGGAAGGGGCGCACATCGGATCGCTCCCGCCCCGTCTCGCGATGACGGCGGTGGAATCACGCCGATCGACTCAGCACCTCCGCGACAAAGGCCGGCACCGTCTCGCTCGCGCGCCCGAGCCGGGTCGCCTCGAACAGGCCGGCATTGTCGGCGGCCTCGAGCGTGAGGGCGAGCGTCGGGATGCCGAAGGCGCGGGCCTGCGCCACATAGCCCGCCGCCGGGTAGACCGCGCCGGAGGTGCCGATCGCCACGAACAGGTCGGCCTCGGCGAGCGCCTCGTCGATCGCTTCGAGGTGGTGGGGCATCTCGCCGAACCACACCACGTCGGGCCGCATGTCTCCACTATGACCACAATGCGGGCAGGGGGTCTCGACGGTGAGATCCTCGTGCCAGACGGTGCCCGCTGCGCAGGCGGTGCAGCGGGCCTTCAGCAACTCACCGTGCATGTGCACCACGTGGCGCGAGCCGGCCCGCTCGTGCAGATCGTCGATGTTCTGCGTGCACAGGAACAGCCGGCCGCCGCGCTCTGCCAAGCCCGCTTCCAGCCGGGCCAGCGCCATGTGGGCAGGGTTCGATGCGGCGGCGCGGGCGTCGCGGCGGCGATGGTTGTAGAAGTCGTGGACCAGCACCGGATCGGCGGCGAAGCCTTCGGGCGTCGCAAGGCGCATCGGATCGAACCGGGCCCACGCGCCGTCCGTGTCGCGGAACGTGCCGAGGCCGCTTTCGGCGGAGATCCCGGCACCCGTCAGAACGAAGATGTTGGACATCGCGCGGCTCAAGCGTCCGGCAGGCGGGTGGCGAGCACCTTGTCGATGCGCCGCCCGTCCATGTCGACGACCTCGATCCGCCAGCCCTGGGTCTCGATCGCATCGCCCTCCGTCGGGATGCGTCCGAGCTGGACGATGAAGAAGCCCGCGAGCGTGGAAAAGTCGTCCGAGCGCGGGCGCTCCGGAAAGCCGAGGCGATCGAACGCGTCGGTCGCCGATATCATGCCGTCGATGAGCAGCGAGCCGTCCTCGCGCTCGACCACCATCCGCTCCTCGCCGGGCTCGGGGATCTCGCCGGCCATCGCCTCCAGCAGGTCGGTCTGGGTGACGATGCCCTCCAGGCTGCCGTACTCGTCGACGACGATCGCCATGCGCACCGGCTTGGTCTGGAACATCTCCAGCACCTTGAGGATCGCCAACCCCTCGTGGACGACGATGGGCTCGCGGGTCGCCCCCTTCACATCGAGCGGCTTGCCGTCGAGGAACTGGTCGAGCAGATCCTGCTTGCGCAGCACGCCGACGACGTCGTCGATCTGCGCCCGGCTCACGACGAGCTGCTCGTGGCGGCAGGTGCGCACCGCCTCGATGATCTCCTCCTGGGAATCGTCGAGATCGACCCAATCCACCTCGTTGCGCGGCGTCATGATCTCGCGGATGCGCCGCTCACCGATGGCGAGGATGCGCGCCACCGCATCCTCCTGCGCCTCGTGCAGCAGGCCCGCCTCATGGCTCGCGGTGACGAGCAGGCTGAGTTCCTTCGGCGAGGGGAGGTTTCCCTCGCCCTCGCCCGGCCTCAGGCCGAGGAGCCGCAGCACCCCGTTGCCGAGGCTGTTGAGGAGGTGGATCGCCGGGCCGAACACCAACAGGAACAGGGTCAGCGGCCGCACGATCACGAGCGCCGTGCGCTCGCTGCGCTGGAGCGCGAGGCTTTTCGGCGCCAGCTCGCCCAGCACGATGTGCAAGGTGGTGATGACGGCAAAGGCCAAAGCCACGGCCAGCGTGTGCGCGGTGGGGCCGGCGGCGGTCTCCGGCAGCCAGTAGAGCAGCGGTTCGATCAGGTGAGCCAAGGCCGGCTCGCCGACCCAGCCGAGAGCCAGCGAGGAGAGGGTGATGCCGAGCTGCGTCGCGGCGAGATGCGCGTCGAGCCGGTCGGTGGCGCGCTGAAGCGCCCTGGCATTGAGCCGACCCTCGTTGACCAGTTCGGCGACCCGGCTGCGCCGCACCGCGACGAGGGAGAATTCCGCCGCGACGAAGAAGCCGTTGGCGAAGACGAGCGCGACGACCGCAATGAGGCCGAGCGCCGAAGACCAGAGACCGTCCGAAATCGTGCCCTCCCGGGGCCAAGCCGCACTGCTGACCGCCCCTGAGGCGGCACCGATGCTTGAGTGTCTCTCACAAAACTCCCGTTGCGCCGTCGCGCCCGGAAAGCAACCGTACGGTGATCGGGAGTGTTGTGAGGCACTCTTAGAGCCGAACCCCGCCATGGGGGAAGAGGTTCGGGCGCATTCTCGCGTGGGCGACCGCGCCTGCGTCACCGGATCGGCGCGCAACGTCATTTTCGTGGAAGCCGGCCGCCACCATCCGGGACGATGCTGTATGGGGATGGCGTCGCCCCGGCCGCGCCACACTTCGTTTCCATGCATTTCGAAGGGCCGATCCCGGTGCGGGGCCCGGTATTGGCGTTGTCGAGGAATGTGGCCGTGATCAAGCTGCCGAAGCTGTTTCGGCCCAAGCGCCGCGATGCCGCGATGGCCGCCCCCTTCTTCGATCCCGCCTTCTACCGCTCGGCCTATCCCGACGTGGCCGCGGGCGGCGGCGATCCGCTTCGGCACTACCTCGACCATGGCTGGCTGGAAGGCCGCGACCCGTCCGCGGTGTTCTCGACGCTGTTCTACGCCGACCGCCACCTCGCCGACCGGGCGCCGATCAACCCGCTTCTCCATTATGCCGGGCTCTCGCCGGCCGAGCGGCTGCGGGTCGCGACGCAGCCGGGTCCGGATTTCTCCGCGCTCCAGGCCAGCCTGGTCGAGCCCTACTTCGATGCGCCGTACTATGCCCGCCTCGCCGGTCTCGAAGGAGGCGAGGATCCGCTCGCCCACTACCTGACCAAGGGCTGGCGACGCGGACTCGACCCGAACGACGCTTTCTCGGGTGATGCCTACCTGCAGCGCCACGCGCATATGCGGCGCCTCGGCGTCAGCCCACTCTATCATTTTGCCGCGACGCGGCGGCTCCAGGCCTCGGAGGCCGCCGCCCCACCTGCGCGGCGCACCAAGCCGCAAGCGGCGTCGCTTCCCGTCGACCCCGCGGAGGCCACCGACGCGCAGATCTACGAGACGGTGGCGGCGGCCTTCGATCGGGAGCACTACCTCGACACCAATCCCGACATCCGCCGCTCCGGCGTCGATCCGGTCCGCCATTTCCTCGATTTCGGTGCCCGCGAGGACCGCGACCCGAGCCCCGACTTCTCGGTGCGGTTCTACCGCAAGCATTACCGGCGGGAGATCGGGGCGGGGGTGAACCCGTTCTTCCACTACCTTGCGGTAGGCCGGGCGCGCGGCTTCCGGCCGACGCCGTTCGGCCTCGGCACATGGCCGGCGCAGGTCGCGCCGAGCCCGGCCGAGTGGGAGCAGGCACAGCCCGCCGCCGACCTTGCTTCGGCGCGGGCCGTGCTGATCATGCCCGTCTACAAGGGCTACGACGACACCCTGCGGGCGATCCACGCGGTGCTGAGCGCGCCGCAGGCTACGCCCTTCGCCCTCCTCGTCATCGACGATTGCAGCCCCGATCCGCGGCTCAGCGCGGCGCTCGCCGACCTCGGCGGCCGGGGCCTGTTCGCCCACCTCGTCAACGACGCGAATCTCGGCTTCGTGCGAACCTGCAACCGCGGCCTGGAACGGGCCGCGGGCAAGGACGTCGTGCTCCTCAATGCCGACGTCGTCGTCTACGGCGACTGGCTCGACCGCCTGCTCTGGCACCTCGACGCCGATCCCCGCGTCGCGACGGTCACGCCGTTCTCCAACAACGCCACGATCTGCAGCTACCCGCGGCCGAACGTCGATAATCAAGCCCGGCTCGAAATCACGCCCGCCGAGATCGACGCCTTCACCCGCGCCTGCAACGCCCGCACGAGTTCGCCGGTGCCGACCGGCGTCGGTTTCTGCATGGCGATGCGACGGGAGGCGATCGCGGCGGTAGGCCTTCTCGACGCCGAGACCTTCGGGCGCGGCTACGGCGAGGAGAACGATTTCTGCATGCGCGCCCTCAAGGCGGGCTTCATCAACCTCCTGGCCCACGACATCTTCGTGTTCCACTCCGGCAGCGTCTCCTTCGGCGCGCTGCTCGCGACCAAGGGCGCGGACATCTTCCGCGCGATCCTGACCAAGCACCCCGACTACCAGCGCCGGGTCCACAACCACATCGAGGTGGATCCCGCTCGCTTTGCCCGGCGCCGCCTCGACCTCTACCGCTTCGCCCGGCGCACCGCCGCGAGTGCCGGGCGCGGTATCGCCTTGATCGTGACCCACGATTTCGGCGGTGGCGTCGAGACCCATATCGAGGCGCTGAGCCTCCGGCTCGCCGAGGCCGGACTCGCCGTCGTCTATCTGCGCACCGACGAGCCCGGTGGGTTCAGGCTCGGCCTGCCCGGAGCGGGCGGAATCGATTTTCCCGTCTCGATCCTCGATCCGCTTTCCCTCGACCGGGATGCGGATCTCCTCGCCGAACTCATCGGCTGGCTCGGCCCGGCGATGGTGCATGTCCACTCGCTGGCGGGGCTCGATGCGCCCTCGACCCGCGCGGCGATGCGGCTGATCGAGGCGGCGGGCAGCGGCTACGACGTGACGCTGCACGACTACGCCTCGGTCTGCCACCGCAACAACCTCGTGCGGCCCGACGGCGTCTATTGCGGGCTGGCGGAGCCCGCCGCCTGCCGCGACTGCATCCGCCTCGACCGCGACGCCGACGGGATCGTCCTACCCGATCCCGCCGAGCGGCGGCGGGACTGGGCCGGGTTCCTCGACCGCGCCCGGGCGGTGTTCGCCCCCTCGGCCGATCTCGCGGATCGCATCGGCAGCACGCTGCACCTCGACCGCATCGCTTTGCGCCCGCACGAGGAGACGCTGGCCGGCGTGGAACTCAAGGCGCGCCAGCGCCGGGAGGGGCCGCTGCGGGTCGCGGTGATCGGATCGATCGGCGCGCACAAGGGCTACGACGTGGTCCACAATCTCGCCCTCGACGCCCGGCTGCGGCAATTGCCGATCGTGTTCACGATCGTCGGGCACTCCGCCGAGCCGCGCGCCATGGAGGCGGCGGGTGTGCGCGAGACCGGCCTCTACGGCAGCGACGCGGCGGCGCTCGCCGAGATCGCCCGGCTCGATCCGGATCTCGTCCTGCTCCCCTCGATCTGGCCGGAGACCTACTGCTACACGCTCTCGCTCGCGCTGGCAGCGGGGGTGCCGCCGGTGACCTTCGACCTCGGCGCCCAGGCCGAGCGCCTGCGCGAGAGCGGGGCGGGCCATCGCCTCGATCCGGCCCTGGCCGACGACCCGCAGCGGCTGAACGCGGCCCTGCTCGCGCTTCCCATCGACGCGCTCTGGGCCGCCCGCGCGCCGTTCCGGCCGACCGTCTACCCGCGGATTCTGGAAGATTACTACGGGCTCGACCCAGCCGCCCTCTCGACCGTCTCGCCCGAGGCGGGGAGGGAAGGGGCCGCTCCCGTCGATCACCGGGATGCGCTGCACTCCGCGCGATCCCCCCACATGTCATAGACGAGGCTGCGACTCAGCGGCTACAACGGTCAAGCTAGGCGAGTCTCGCGCGGTCTCGCCTCGGCGTTCGTTGCAAGCCAAGGGGAAGCCCATGACCACGCAGAACCTCAATGTGACCGCCCGCGAACGCGACACGCTTCTGGCGGCGTTGCGCTACTATCAATTCTACCGGATGCAGGGACATCCGTTCGATCCTCGCAAGGACGACCTGATCGACACCATCGCCGCCGGCAGCGGCGAGGCCCTCGACGTGACCGAGATCGACGATCTCTGCGCGGGCTTGAACGGCAACCGCCACGCCCTGGCCGGCGTGGCCGCCTGAAGCGCCTCCGCAACGCCCGCCGAGGCCCGGTAGAGTCACTCAGGTCAACAGGGCGTTGAGGAGAACGGCCGCTCCGAGGCCGAGCAGGAACGCCGCCGCGAGCAGCGATGTGTCCGCGGTGGTCACCGGGAGGCTGCACCCGCCGAGATGCCGACCAGAAGCGGCCGGCGGGTCACCACGAACTGGCCCGGAACCGGCGCACCGTCGTCGATCCGGGCACTCACCGGAACCGCGCCACCCGCCTGCGGCAGGCGCTGGGTGAAGGCTTTTGCCGAGCCGGCCGGGCTCGGCACCGCTTCGACGAGGGACGGCGCGAGAAGCGCATAGGCGGCCATCACCGTTCCGGCCGCCGCGATCTTGATCAGGTCCCGCATGATGTCCGCCCCTCCAGACCGGAGCCTTCGGCTCTCGCGTGGGGCGGTTCTACCGCCCCCTGGTTGCCGGCGGATTGCCTCGTACGGTTACCGGATTGCGTCGCGCAGGATCGACGAAACATCGGAAAACGAACGGGCGGCCCGCCAGCCCGAGCGCCACCTTAGGGCCGCCACACCCCTACGGATGAGTGCCAGCGCACCCGGCATCGCGCCGGCCGAGGTCCGGGAGAGGTCGTCGGGAGGAGGCCGGGGGGCCTACCCGCCGAACACCGAGGTCAGAACCTCGCCGCCCCGGTTGATCGCGACCTCCCACAGGCCGAGATTGCGCTGCGTCACCCGCTCCAGATCCTTGGTCGAGGTGATCGGCATGCCGTTGATCGCCACGATCACGTCACCCTTGCGGAACCCCGCCCGGCCGGCGAGCGAGCCGTCCTCTACGGTGGTCACCGCCACGCCCTCGTCCGGCAGGTCCGCCTGAAGCTCCTCGCCCACCGCGGGCGAGGTGTTGACGAAGGTTGCGCCCGCGAACGGCGTGCGGGAGCGGACTTTGAGGCTATCGCGGGGCCGCGTCTCCGGCGCCGGTCCGAGCTTGACGGCAATCGTCTGCCGCTTGGTGCCGCGCAGGATGCCGAAATCGGCCGTGCCGGAAATGCCCTTGAGGGCGTAGCGGTAGCCGAAGGCTTCCGGATCTTCGACGGTCTGTCCGTCGATCGTGAGGATCACGTCGCCGCGCTTGAGGCCGGCTTCCTCGGCCGGACTCTTGGCCTGCATGCTCGCCACCAGCACACCGGTCGGCCGGTCGAGCCCGACGCTCTCGGCGATGTCCGGGGTCACGCCCTGCACCCGTGCCCCGAGCCAGGGCCGGCGCACGAGGCTGCCGCCGCTCTTGGCGGTCTCCACCACGGCGCGGACCATGCTCGCGGGGATGGCGAAGCCGATACCGTGGCTGCCGCCGGACTGCGAATAGATCGCGGTGTTGATGCCGACGAGATGCCCCTTCAGGTCCACCAGCGCGCCGCCCGAATTGCCCGGATTGATCGCCGCGTCGGTCTGGATGAAGAACTGGTAGTCCGACGATCCGACCTGGGTGCGGGCGAGCGCCGAGACGATGCCCTGCGTTACGGTCTGTCCGACACCGAAGGGGTTGCCGATCGCCATCACGAAGTCGCCGACCTCCAAGTGGTCGGAATCACCGATCGGCATCGAGGCGATGTCGGCCGGACCCTTGATCCTGAGCACGGCGAGGTCGGTGCGGGGGTCGCGCAGCACGATCTGCGCCTCGAACTCGCGCTTGTCGGCGAGCGCCACCTTCACCTCGTTCATGTTCTCGATGACGTGGTTGTTGGTGATGACGAGGCCCGAGCCGTCGACGATCACGCCCGAGCCCAGGGAGCGCTGTGCCCGCTCGCCGGGCATGCCGCTGGGGCCGCGGCCCGGACGGTCCTCGCCGAAGAAGCGGCGCATGAACTCCTCCATGGCGTTGGAGCGGGCGGAGCGCTTCTCGACATGGGAGGCATAGACGTTGACCACGGAGGGCGCGGCCCGCTTCACCACGGGTGCGAAGGAGAGCTGGATCTCGCCCTTCGACAGAGGCACCGCCTTGTCCGGGGAGGCCTTCTCCGCGGCGGGCTTTCCGGGGGTGTTCGCCATCTGCGCGCTCGCGGGCGCGGCGGCGAGAAGCACGGATAAGAGGCAGGCCGGCAGGAGCGGCGAGGAGGGCATGCGAGGTCTCCGGAGGTCGCTGGAGCGGTGGCGGGCTATGTAGCCCCTGCGACCGCAGCGCGCGAGGGGCTGGTGCAGCGTCCGCGTCATGCATCGTCGGCCGGCATGCGATGTCGGCCGCGCGCGTCTTGCTGTCAGGCACGCCCCAAGCGTCGGCGCCCGCCCCAGGCAAGTCTTGTCCTTGGTCGGCTTCGGCTCTGCTCGGGTTTCGCTGTGGGGTGAGTTTCACCTCCGGACGACCGTGTGGACCGACGAAAAAGGGCAGCCGCCCGATGGCGACTGCCCCGATCTCGTGTCCCGGCCGGTGCTGGCTTTCAGTGCCGGCGGGCGTTGTCGTTCAGGCGGTTGGCGCTGCGGACGATGTCGCTGAAGCAGCTCAGCGAGGCGTCGGCGGCACGCTGCATCTCCGTCACCTGGAGGCGGATCGCCTCCGCCGGGGACTTGGCCCGGGCGAGGGCCTGGAAATGGGCGATGACCGCCTCGCCCTCTCCACGCGCGAAGGCGAACAGCTTCGCGTTGATCTCGGTGAGCGGCGCGAGCGTCGGCGCGAAAGCGAAGTTCGCGCCGATGCGGACGCTTTGCGGCTTCGACCGGACATCCTCGGACGTCCTGGCTTCGGGCTTGGCGTCGGGATTGGCCTCGGCCAGCGTCGGGAGCAGCGCGGTCCGGGCGTGCGTCTCGGTCACCGTCTCGACGGTTTCGGCCACTTCGAACGCGACGACTTCCGGTTCGGCCGTCACGGCAGGCACTTGATCCGACGCGGCGGTGACCGTCTCCTCGGGTGCCTCGACCGCCTGCGCGACCGGCTGGTCATCCGCGGCGGACTGCGCCTCGACCCGGGCGGACTCGCCGGGCGGTTCGACGGCCTCGGCTGCACCGCTCTCTGCGGAATGCTCGGTGGTGGCCTCCACGGCTTGAGCCTCAACGGGCTGAGCCTCGGCGGTCTCGGTCGCGGTCTCGTCCGTCTTAGGCTCCAGGCTCGCGTCGGCCGGCGTCTCGGCCAACAGGGCGTCGGCGACCTCGGACGGCGTTGCGGTGACGGTCGGCGGCTGGGTAGTGGCGGGCGCTCCGGGTGGGCGTCCCCTGCGGCGGCTCGACGACATGGGCCTTCTCCTCGTTCGAAACCCTCTGCCTCAGCGTGGGTCCGAGCCGAGCCCGGAGCGCTGCGACGGAGCATAGCGTCGGAGCACGGGCGTGCCGAGCCCGCTCGTCGCGGATTCGGCCTCCCATGCTCCCCAGGCGGGCCGGGGCCCGCAGCCGGACCGGATTAGCGGCCAGCGGCGCTCTGAGCGAGGGCACCGTATTCCTTGGCCTGGGCCTGGAACGCGGCGAACTGGGTCTTCAGGAACTCGGACTGGATCTCGAAGGCCTCGCGCGGGTCCTTCGCGCGCACGACGCGCTGCACGTAGTCGAAGGTGCTGTCGGCGTTGGTCTTGGCGTGGTCGAGGCTCTTGAGCACCGCCGCGTTCAGCGTCGACTGGACGGTCGAGGCCGAGTTCCGGAGCTGCTCGGAGGTCTTCACCGCACCGTTCAGCAACGTACCGAAGGCGTTGCGAGCTTGATCGACGCTCTTGTCGGCGAAGTCGCGGAACTCTGCGGGGATCTCGAAGCTCTGGGTGCTCATCTGTCTCTCCTGTCAGACGGACCGGGAGAATTCGGTATCGGGGAGCGTGTAGAGCATCCCCGCAGCTAACCGGCCCGCACCTCATATGTTGCGGTGCAGCATGAAAGTCAAGGACAGTTTCGAGCGCTCGGACAGCAATGTCCAGCAGGGCGTCGCATTGAGCTAAGCTTCTGTTAAGAAATGTGATTCCGTCGCACCGCTGCTCGGCGGGGCGACGGACCACTATGCACTATAATGGTGGAAAGTGCCCTTTGCCAAGGGTGTTGCCTATGGAATGGACACCGACAGGCTCGGCCGCAGCCTCACTCATATCGCACTGCCGCATCCTGACTTCGTCCTCGATCCGCCGATACAATGCCAGCAGGGAAAGAGCGTGGGCGGCGAGCGTCAGCGGCGCTTGCCAGTACCGGTCATAGGCCGCCCGGCCGAGACGGGCGGTCAGCGCGTCGCCCTTGAGCGCCTCGAAGGCGCCGGCCAGCGCCGCCACCTCCGGCTCGACGACGAACCCGGTCTCACCGTCCGCAACCTTCTCCGCGGCGCCGGAGCGAAGCGACGCCACGACGGGGATGCCTTGAGCCAGCGCCTCGTAGACGGTGAGCGGCCCGGTCTCGACCCAGCGCGAGGGCGCGCAGAGCGCACGCGCTCGGCGGCGCAGGATCGCCTCAACGGCCTCCGGGCTTCTCCAGCCAAGCACCTCGGCGCCCTCCGCCCGCAGACGCGCTTCGAGCGGACCGGCCCCGATGAAGAGCGCGGGCAGTCCGGCCCGTCGCGCGGCCTCGGCGACGAGATCCGCGCCCTTCTCCGGAGTCAGGCGTCCGACATAGACGATCGCATCGCCCGAAGCCGGCATGGCCGGCGCCCGCTTCTCCACCCGCACCGGGTTGTCGATGCGGTGATGGCGCAGGCGCAGGGCCCCGGACCGTCCCGCCACCCGCGCACGGCTGCCGTCGCAGACATGGACGACGTCGAGGTCGGCTCCTCGCGCCGCGACCCGCAGCGCGGCAGCGCGGCCGACCCGCACCAGCTTGTGCAGCCGGCTCTTCGGATCGCAGGCGGCCGCAAGGCAGGCGCCGGACAGCGGGACGAGCGCGCAGGGCTCGGCCCGATCGAAACGGTAATCGACACCGTTGGGACAGGTGAGGGCGTAGTCGTGCAGCGTCAGCACCAGGGGAACGCCGCGGCCGAGCAGCACCGGCAGCACGGCGGGCGAGAGCGCGCGGGTCCACTGATGCAGGTGAAGACAGTCGGGCGCCGCCGGCAGGCTGTCGAGCGCGCTCGCGAGCCGCGCGGCGGCCTCGCTGTTCCAGATCCCCGACGTTGCGCCACGCCATGCCGGCAGCGACCACACGTCCGGCAGGCCGAGGTCGATGCGGTGCAGGCGCGGATGGTCGAGCAGCGGATCGACGGGGCCGGTGATGGCCTGAATGTAGGTCACCGCCGCGCCAGCCTCGGCCAGGGCGCGGGCAGATTCCACCGCGACCTTCTCGGCGCCCCCGCTGGCGGCGGCGAATTCAGCGAGAATCACGACATGCATGGAGGCATCCCGGACAGAGGCGGGCGCGTCATCCCGACAGGTGACCCAATTCTCGGACAAGAACGACGCTCCGGAGAAGACGTCGCGACGGCGCGGCGAACGTCCGCTCTCAAGGTTTACGGGAGATCAACTGCCGGCTGGTAAACGTTGGCGAACTGTTCGCAGAGCGTCGAAGGTGAGCCGGTTACCGGCTGCCGGGACGATCTGCGGGAAAGAACCGGGAATCGCCGTGCACGTCGTCCTCGTTCTCGACCATGCCCACATCAATGGCGGCCAAGCCAAGGTCGCTCTCGACTCCGCCGTAGGCCTGCGCCTGCGCGGCCACCGGGTCACGGTGTTCGCTGCCGTCGGCCCGGTCGATCCCCGGCTCGCCGAGAGCGGAGTGCGGGTGGTCTGCCTCGGGCAGGACGACATCGCCTCCACTACGAACAAGCTCGCCTTTGCCGCCCAGGCGATCTGGAACGCCCGCGCCACTGCCCGCCTCGCCGCGGAACTGAGGCTGTGCGATCCCCGGGACACGCTGGTGCATGTCCACGCCTTCGCCAAGGCGCTCTCGCCCTCGATCGGCACGGCGATCCGGCGGTCGGGGCTGCCGTGTCTCTACACGATGCACGAGTTCTTCCTCGTCTGCCCCAATGGCGGCTTCTACGAGTATCCGGCCGACCGGATCTGCCACCGCACCCCGATGTCGGCGGCCTGCCTCACCACGAATTGCGACGCGCGCTCCTACCCGCGCAAGCTCCTGCGGGTGGTGCGCCATCTCGGCCTGGAGCACGTCGCCGGCCTGCCCAACCTGTTCCGCCACGTGGTCACGATCAGCGCGCTCCAAGAGCGGGTGATCGCGCCGCTTCTGCCCCCGCGCACGGTGTTCCACCGGATCGACAACCCGATCTCGGTCGAGCGGCAACCGCCCGGGCACGAGGGACGCGGTGATGTCCTGTTCGTCGGTCGCATCTCGACGGAGAAGGGCGCGCCGGTCTTCGCCGAGGCCGCACGGCGGGCCGGCATCCGCCCGGTCTTCGTCGGCGACGGGCCGAACGCGGCGGAGCTGAAGGCGCGCTATCCCGAGGCGGTGATGCTGGGCTGGAAGACCGGGCCCGAGGTGCAGGCCCTGATGCGGCGGGCCCGGGCGCTCGTCTTCCCGAGCATCTGGTACGAGGGCCAGCCGCTCACCGTCTACGAGGCGCTCGCCTGCGGCTGCCCGGTCATCGTCTCCGATGCCTGCGCCGGGCGCGAGGCGGTGGAGGACGGCGAGAACGGGTTCTGGTTCCGCTCCGGCGATGCCGGCGCGCTCGCCGCCCACCTGACCCGGCTGTCGGACGACGCGCTGGCCGCCCGCATGGCCGAGCGCGCCTACGAGCGCTACTGGTCGGCGCCGCTCAGCGTCGACGCGCATCTCGACCGGCTGGAGCAGGTCTACGGCCTGGTGATGCGCGAGGTCCGCCCCGCTCTGCACCCGATGGAACGGCCGGGCCTGCGCGGTGCGGCCCCTGCGGGACCGTGACGGTTCGCAGAACGGCACGAAACAGGAAGGCCGCGCTCGCGTTGGTCCGCATCGGAGCCGCATTGCGGCGTATGACGACAGACCCCGAGGTACCCCGTGTCCGACAAGACCCAACCGACCGACGAGACCAAGCCCAAGGGCTTCCAGCAGGACGGCCAGGGCGACAAGTCCATCCCCGAGAACTCGAAGGAGGAGAAGGACGAGCGCCTCGACGAGGCGCTGGAGGAGACCTTCCCGTCGAGCGATCCGGTGTCCGTGAAGATCACGAAGTAAGGGGCCGGGCGGGCGATCCGCCCGCCCTTCCGCCTCAGGCGGCGAGGTCCGGCTCCCGTCGGATCAGTCCGACGGCCTGCGCGGCAGGGCTCGGCCGACCGAATAGGTAGCCCTGTACTTCCCCGCAGCCATCGGCCCGCAGATGGGCGAACTGGGCTTCGGTCTCGACGCCCTCGGCCACGGTGACGATGCCGAGGCTCGCGCCGAGGCCGATCACCGCCCGCACGATCGCGGTCGAGTGCGGATTTTCGCCGAGCCGGCTCACGAAGGAGCGGTCGATCTTGATCTTGTCGAAGGGAAATTTCTGCAGGTAGCTCAGCGAGCAGTAGCCCGTTCCGAAATCGTCCATGGCGATCCGTACGCCGAGATCCCGCAGGGCATGCAGCGTCGCCACGTTGGCTTCGCTCGCGGCCAGCAGCACCGACTCCGTGACCTCCAGTTCGAGGCGGTGCGGTGCGAGCCCGGAGAGGGCGAGCGCTTCACGCACCGTCGCGACGAGGCCCGGATCGCGGAATTGCACCGGCGAGAGGTTCACCGCGACCCGAGCCGGATCGGCCCAAAGGCTCGCCTCGGCGCAGGCTTGCCGCAGGACCCAGGCGCCGATCGGGACGATCAGGCCGGTGTCCTCTGCGAGCGGCACGAATTCGGATGGCGGGATCGCGCCCTCGACGGGGTGGTGCCAGCGCAGCAGCGCCTCGAACCCGACGATCTCCCGCGAGCGGACGCCGACGACCGGCTGATAGGCGAGCGTGAGATCGCCCCGGGCGAAGGCCTCGTGCAGGTCGGCCTCCCGTCGGCGCCGGGACCGGTCCCAGCTGTCCATCGCCGCCTCGAAACAATGGGCAACGCTGCCGCCATCCGCCTTTGCCCGGTAGAGGGCGAGGTCGGCGTGGCGCAGCAGGGTATCGGAATCCGTCCCGTGCTCGGGCAGGCACACGATGCCGACGCTCACGCCGACCTGGCACTCCCGGTCGCCGAGCCTGACCGGGCGTGACAACGCCTCGATGATCCGGCCGGCGACGGTGGACACGGTCGCGGCGTCGAGGTTGCGCAGCAACACCGCGAACTCGTCGCCGCCAAGGCGTGCGACCAGATCCTCCCCGCGCAGGCAGGCCGTGATCCGGTCCGCCACCGTCCGGAGCAGGGCGTCGCCCGCCGGGTGGCCGAGGCTGTCGTTGACGAGCTTGAACTTGTCGAGGTCGAGGCAGAGCAGGGCGGCGCCCGCGCCGGTGCGAGCCTGCTCGGCGATCGCCTCCGCGAGGCGGGTCGTGAACAGCGCCCGGTTCGGCAGGCCCGTCAGCGCATCGTGGTGGGCCATGTGGGTGATGCGCGCCTCGGCGCGGCGCTGCTCGGTGACGTCGATGGCCGCGCCGAGCACGGCCGGGCGGCCCTCGAAGGCGAGGCTGCGCTCGAACAGCGTCACCTCGATCAGCGAGCCGTCGGCCCGGCGATGACGGTGCAGGCGGCCGTCACGGGCGAAACCGCACGATCCGGCTTCCGACAGGTCCGGCAGGCTCCGGGCCAGGAAGGCCTCGCGGCTGTAGCCGTAATGCGCGATGGCCGCCTCGTTCACGGCGACGAAGCGGGACGAGTCCCCATCGACCAGCCACATCGGTAGCGGATTACTCTCGAACAGGAAGCGGAACGAGGCCTCGCGCGCCTTGATGTCCCCGACATCGGTCATGGCGACAGCGACGAGATCGCCGATGGCCTGCGCCTCCACCTTCAGATGCAGCGTCGTCCCCTCGGCGCGCGGCACGGCCAGTTCGAACGTCGCCCGGTCGGCGCATTCCAGAACGCCCGACAGCCGTTGCGTGACACCGAGCCGGACCGGGACGAGATCGCCCAGGCGCTGCCATTGCAGGTTTGCGACCGGCCGCCCGAGTATCTCCGCGGCGCCCTGATTGAGGGCGACGATCTTGAAGTCCGCGACCGCACCATCCGCATCGCGGACCGCGCCGAGCGCCATCAGGCCCTGGCCGGTCGCGCCGAACATCGCCTTCATCAGTTCGGTGCGCACGCCCTCGCTGTCGACGTGGACGAGGAGGAGGGGTGTTCCGCTGCCGTTGGCGAGCGGGACGCCGACGAGATTCCAGGTGGTGACGACGCTGTCGGTGATGCGGTCGCAGCGGGCCCCGGCCGGCTCGCCGGTGCGCAGGGCGGCGACCCCGATCTCCTCGATCGGCCGGCGGATCTCGTCGGGCATCTGCACGAGCCGCCGGTCGCGGATCTCGTCCTCGAACCAGTCGCGAAATCCGGGACCACCCCAGAGGATGCGCTCGGCCCGGCCTTCGCGGGTAGCGACCAGGGCGCAGCGGTCGGCCAAGCGGCCGAGCCGGCCCAGGACGACGGCTTCGTAACCCGGCATCGCCCCGGGCCGGGGCCGGCAGCTGCGCCAGTGCTGGACCAGCGCGACGGCGTGCGCGTCTGATGTCGGGATGGGCAAGCGAAGGCCGTGCTCCGAGAGGATCGAAGCACGGCTAGGCCCTCATTCGTTGAGGGGAAGTATATGAGCCGGCTATTCAGGCCGGATCGAGGGCATGATCCGTCCTCGGCCAGTACAGGGCCGGCCGGGGACCGGTTGTGTCTTGACTACTGTTCCAGCAGGCGCCGGGCGATGACCTGGGCCTGGATCTCGGCGGCACCCTCGAAGATCGAGAGGATGCGCGCGTCGCAGAGCACGCGGCTGATCTTGTATTCCAGCGCGAAGCCGTTGCCGCCGTGGATCTGCAGGGCGTTGTCCGCCGCGGCCCAGGCGACGCGGGCGCCGAGCAGCTTGGCCATGCCGGCCTCGAGGTCGCAGCGCTTGCCCTCGTCCTTCTCGCGGGCGGAGAAGTAGGTGAGCTGGCGGGCGATGTTGATCTCGACGGCCATCATCGCGAGCTTGTCGGCCACCCGCGGGAACTCGACCAGCGCCTTGCCGAACTGCACCCGCTCCTCGGCGTAGCGCAGGCCGATGTCGAGGGCCGATTGCGCCACGCCGATGGCGCGGGCGGCGGTCTGGATGCGGGCCGATTCGAAGGTTTGCATCAGCTGAGCGAAGCCCTTGCCCTCGATCTCGCCGAGCAGGTTACCGGCGGGCACCGCAAAGTCTTCGAAGGAGAGTTCGTACTCCTTCATGCCGCGGTAGCCGAGCACCTCGATCTCCCCGCCCGACAGGCCCTGGACCGGGAAGGGCTCCTCGTCCGTGCCGCGGGGCTTCTCGGCGATGAGCATCGAGAGGCCGCGGTGGCCCTTCTCCTCGGGCTTCGTGCGCACGAGCACGGTCATGATATCGGCGCGCACGGGGTGGGTGATCCAGGTCTTGTTGCCCGAGATCTTCCACTGGTCGCCGTCCTTGACGGCCTTGGTGCGGAGCGAGGCGAGGTCGGAGCCGGTGTTCGGCTCGGTGAAGACGGCGGTGGGCAGGATGTCGCCCGAGGCGATGCCCGGCAGGAAGCGCTGCTTCTGCTCCTCGGTGCCGCCGCACAGGATCAGCTCGGCGGCGATCTCCGAGCGGGTGCCCAGCGAGCCGACGCCGATATAGGCGCGGGACAATTCCTCCGAGACCACGCACATCGCGGCCTTGGGCATGCCCATGCCGCCGTATTCCTCGGGGATGGTGAGGCCGAACACGCCGAGTTCGGCCATCTTCTCGATGATCGACATCGGGATGTAGGCGTTCTCGAGGTGCCACTCGTGGGCCTGCTCCACCACCTCGGCCTTGCCGAAGCGGCGCATCTCGGAGCGGATCGCCTCCATGTCCTCGTCGAGGCCCGAGGCACCGATGGTGGCTGCACCCGCGCTGGTGGCCTCCCGGATCCTGGCGACCAGCGCGGCGCGGTTGGCGGGCGTGTTGCCCTCCGCCACCATGGCGTCGATGGCCGGCGTGCGCAGGCCCGCGAGTTCGGCGGCGGTGAAGCCGAGCGCGGTCGGGCGGACCATCTCGCCCTGGCTCATGGGGATGCCGCCGAACATCTGGTCGAGATATTCGCCGACGCCGATCTTCACGAGCAGCGCCTCGGTCTCGCCGAAGCTGCCCTCGCCCTGGAGGCGTTCGGCGTAGTCAGCGAGTTCGCGCACCGCCTCGCCGTAGGTAGCGAGCCAGGACAGGCCGTGGGCGGCGTGCTGCTCGCGCTCCAGCGCGCCCGCATCGAGCTTGCCCTCGGGGCCCGTCACCCGCGCCTTCACGCGGGCGGTCGCCTCGGCGACGAGAGCCTTGGCGCCCACGGCGGCGTCCTTGGCCAGGGCGACGAAATCGGTCGGGTCGTTGGCGGGCTGGACGGCGGGGGAAGCTGCCATGGGGGCCTCTCTATCGATGAAGGCGCTCCGAGCCGAAGCGGAGACGGGTTCGGCGTGACCGAGCGCGGTTCTCGGGAAAACGGTCAGATGCTTCCTTTATAGGTCGGATCGCCGGCACAATAGTGGTTTCTCATCGCCGCATCCCCCGTCTTTAGGCTGAATTCATCATACGGTTCACCGTGTTGCGCGCGTCTGAGGTCCGCTGGCCAAGCCGACGCCGGCGGCGGCCACCACCATGCCGGCGATCTGCACCGGGGTCAGCGCCTCGCCGAACATCACGTAGGCGATGGCCGCCGAAACCGGCGGCACGAGGAAGAGCAGCGAGGCGACGCCGGCCACCGCGCCGCGCCGGATCAGCGCCAGCAGCAGCAGGATGCCGCCGACCGAGTTGACGAGGACCGACCACGCCATGCCGAGGCCGAGCGGCAGGCTGAGGGTGAGATGCGTCTCGCCGGCGATCAGTGCGAGCGGGACCGCGAAGGCGGTGCCGCCGATGAATTGCAGGCAGGCGTTGGTGACGAGGTCGGCCCCGGCACCCTTGCGCTTCTGCCACAGCGTGCCGGCGGTCATGGCCAGCATCGCCGCAAGGCACACCGTGAGCGCGTCCGGCGGGATGCCGGCGGCGTCGACCGCTCCGAGCTTCGGCGCGAGCACCAACCCTGCGCCGAGGAAGCCGAGCCCGATGCCGGCCCAGCGCCGCGGCGCGACCCGCTCACCGAGCAGAGGCTGCGAGGCGGCTGCGGTGAGGAGCGGCTGGAGGCTCCCGACCAGCGCCGCGATACCGGCGGGCAGGCCGCGATGCACCGACCAGAACACCCCGGCGACGTAGATGCCCTGCATCAGCACGCCCGCGACCATCCCGTCGCGCCAGCCGGCGGCGCTTCGCGGCCAGCGGGCGCGCAGGACGAAGGCGATCCCGGCCAGGACGAGCGCGACCAGGGCCAACCGCAGGGCGACGAAGGCCAGCGGCTCGGCATAGGGCGCCACGTAGCGCGCGGCGACGAAGCCGCTCGCCCAGATCAACACGAAGGCGGCCGGGATCAGGCTGGAGGATACGCTCGACATGGCGCCGGGCAGGCACCACGCAACCGACCTCAAGGCAACCGGGAAAACCTGAGGGCGGCCATGCTCCCCCCGCACCGGAGCGAACCCGAGATTGACGCGCGGCATCCGATAGCCCGTATGGAGCAGCCCGCCTCGACTCAGCCGAAGAAGCCGTCTCCCCCCTTGAGCCGATTCAAGAAGATCCTCGACGTGACGGGCATCGCCGCGCAGCGCTTCGTCGCCCATGACGGCTGGGCGATCGCCAGCCACATCGCGCTGTCGATGCTGACCTCGCTGTTCCCGTTCCTGATCCTGCTCGCGGCACTCGCCGGCCTGATCGGCACCAAGTCGCTGGCGGACGAGGCCGGCACGCTGATCTTCGACGCGGTGCCGCGGGAGGTCGCCAAACCCATCGTCGGCGAGGTGCACCGCCTGCTCACCGAGCAGCGCGGCGGGGTGCTGACGATCGGGGCCGTGCTTGCGCTCTACTTCTCGTCGTCGGGCGTGGAATCCCTGCGGGTCGGGCTCAACCGCGCCTACGGCATCCGGGAGATGCGGCCGTGGTGGCTCACCCGGCTCGAATCGATCGGCTACGTCGTCTGCGGCGCCTTCTCGATGCTGGCCTTCGCGCTGCTCGTGGTGCTCGGGCCGCTGATCTGGCGCCAGCTCGTCTTCGTCGCGCCGGGCCTGGAGCCGCTGGCGCTCACCGTCGCCATCGGCCGCATCGGCGTCACCGCCTTCCTGATCGCGCTGGTGCTGGTGATCGCCCACAAGTTCGTCGCGGCCGGGCGGCGGCCGGTGCTGTCGGTGCTGCCGGGCATCGCCGTGACGCTGGGCCTGTGGTTCCTCGCCGGCCTCGGCTTCGGCTTCTACCTCGACCGCTTCTCGAACGCCTACGCCTCGACCTACGGGGGCCTCGCCACGGCGATGATCTTCCTCGTGTTCCTCTACTGGCTCGCGGCGATGTTCCTGTTCGGCGGCGAGGTGAACGGCACCGTCATCGCGGCACGGCGCCAGCGGCTTCAGGCGCGGATGCGGGCGCGTCAGGCGGAGGCATCGCGGGTGAGCGCGAATCCGCTGCCGTGATCGATCCCATGAGTTTGCGCTCGCGGGCCAGTTCCGCGAGCCGCTCGATCCGGATGCCGGACGGCGGCAGGTCGATCACGAAACGCTCGGCCATCTCGCCCAGGACGAAATCGGGGCGGACGGCTTCGAGATAGTGCCAGTCGATCCCCGTCGACCACAGGAAATGCACCTCGCGGAACGTGTCGGCGAAGAGCGCGGTGAGCGTCGCGACCGGACTGTGGGCGGTGTGCTGCGCGTAGGAATCGCCGAAGATGACGAGGCGGCGCGGATCGGCCCCGGGATCGTCGTTGCGGAACACCGCGTGCGCGCCGAGATGGGCGTCGCCGCCGCGGCCTAACGCTTCCATCTCCAGCAGGAGATCGTTGGCGTGGATGCGCCGCGCCGCGCTCGCGATCGCGCTGCTCTCCGCAAGCTCTGACCTGTGGGGCGTGAATTTGAGGCCGAGATCGCCCGCGAAGGGGAGGGTGGTGCGTTCGCGCCGGGCCTCGATGTCGTCGCGCGGGGGCACGCCCATCCGCGCCAGGATCGTGCGGTAGGCCAGCGTACAGCCTTGATGCGTCCAGTGGGTATCGGTGCGCAGATAGAGCGGCGGGCCGTCAACCGCCGCGCGGAAGGCGCCCGCGAGATCGACCCAGGCGCGGGCGCCCGGCGAGGCGGTGAGCCAGCGGGCGAGCCGGAGCGCCGGGGCGCGGGCCGGATCGAAGGCGAGACCTTCGGCCCGCTCGGGATAGACGGTGAGCTTTTCCGGGGCGAGAGCGTGAACGTAGGTCGCGCCGAGCCGGGCGCAGCGCCGCACGCGGTTCTCGATGATCCGCCGCCAGCGCCACAGCGTCCCCCGCGCGACGCCCGGCCGGCCATATTGCGCCAGCACCCGGTTGTTACCGCGGATCAGGAACAGCCAGCCGTCCCGGCCCTCGTACACGTCGGCGGCCGGGTCGGGGGCGGAGATCATGCCCCGGTTCTAGCGGCTGGCCGGACTGCCGGCCAGAAAAACCCTCCCCCCGCGAAGGGGAGAGGGGGCTTCAGTTCGGATCTATCCGCCAAACAGCCGCTTGATGCCGGCGAGCAAGCCGCCGCTGCTGGCGGGCTCTTGCGCCGTCGTCGCGGATGGGGCCGGGGCGGCGGCCTGCGCCGAGGCCACGACCGTCTGGACGAGGCCGAGGGCGGCCGTGTCGGTGGTCTCACGGTCGATCAGGATCAGGCTACCGGTATCGCGGTTCTCGACATAGGGATCGACGGCGATCTGACGGTCGAGGGTCAGGGTCACGTCGCCGATGTCGTTGACCGCGAGTTTCTCGGCAGGTCCCGCCTGTCCGGTCTCTGGGTCGATCCGGCGGTGCACCGCCTTCACCACGGCGTTGACGGTCTGCGTGCCGACCTTGGCCCACAGGCTGGCGCCGGGGACGAGATCGGATTCGGCCGCCCAGAACAGGCGCACGTCGAGGCTGTCGGTCAGCGTCAGCGGCGCGTCCGAGGTCGCGATCACCGCGCCGCGGGAGGCATCGACTTCGTCGGCCAGCACGAGCGTCACCGACTGGCCCTCGCTCGCCCGCTCCAGATCGCCGTCGGCGGTGAAGATGCGAGCGATCGTCGAGGTCTTGCCGGAGGGCGCGACAGTGACGGCGTCACCCGGCGCGACGGAGCCCGAGGCGATCAGGCCCGAGAAGCCGCGGAAATCCGAGTTCGGGCGGTTCACCCACTGCACCGGCATGCGGAAGGCGGCGGCGCGCTCCTCCGACTTCACCGGCACCTCTTCGAGGTAGCGCAGCAACGGAACGCCCGCGTACCATGTCGCGGCGGTGCCCGGCAGCACGACGTTGTCGCCGTTCTTGGCCGAGAGTGGGATCGCCCGCACCTCGGTGAAGTTCAGCGGCGCGGCGAATGCCTGGAAGCCGGAGACGATCGCGTCGAACTTGTCCTGCGACCAGCCGACGAGATCCATCTTGTTGATGGCGAGCGCCACCCGGTGAATGCCGAGCAAGGAGACGAGGAGCGCGTGGCGCCGGGTCTGGCGGGTCAGCCCGTGGCGCGCGTCCACCAGGATCACGGCGACGTCGGCGGTCGAGGCGCCGGTCGCCATGTTGCGGGTGTACTGCTCGTGGCCGGGGGTGTCGGCGACGATGAACGAGCGCCGGTCGGTCGAGAAGAAGCGGTAGGCGACGTCGATGGTGATGCCCTGCTCGCGCTCGGCCTGGAGGCCGTCGACCAGCAGCGCGAGATCGACCTCGCCCCCTTGCGTGCCGTGCTTGCGCGAATCGCGTTGGAGCGCCGTCACCTGATCGTCGAAGATCTGCTTGGTGTCGTGCAGGAGCCGCCCGATCAAGGTGGACTTGCCGTCATCGACCGAGCCGCAGGTAATGAAGCGCAGCACCTCCTTGCTCTGGTGCTGGCGCAGGAAGGTGTCGTAGCCGAACGTTTCCGGAGACTGATGGATGGTCATCAGAAGTAGCCCTCCTGCTTCTTGCGCTCCATGGCGCCGGCGCCATCCTTGTCGATGACCCGGCCCTGGCGTTCCGAGGTGCGGGCGGCCAACGTCTCGCCGATGATCTCCGGCAGGGTCGCGGCTGGGCTCTCGACAGCCCCGGTCAGCGGGTAGCAGCCGAGCGTGCGGAACCGGACCTGCCGCTGTTGCGGAGTCTCGCCCGGCTCGAGCGGAAAGCGGTCGTCATCGATCATGATGAGCTGGCCGTCGCGCTCCACCACCGGCCGCTCGGCGGCGAAGTAGAGCGGGACGATCGGAATGTTTTCCTGCTCGATGTAGAGCCAGATATCGAGCTCGGTCCAGTTCGAGAGCGGGAACACACGGAAGGACTCGCCGCGTCGCTTCTTGAAATTGTAGAGGTGCCACGGCTCGGCGCGCTGGCGCTTCGGGTCCCAGCGGTGCTGGGCGTTGCGCAAGGACACGATGCGCTCCTTGGCGCGGCTCGCCTCCTCGTCCCGGCGGGCGCCGCCGAAGGCCACGTCGTACTTGTACTTGTCGAGCGCCTGCCGCAGGGCCTGCGTCTTCATCACGTCGGTATGCACTTCCGAACCGTGGCTGACCGGGCCGATGCCCTTGGCGAGCCCGTCCTGATTGGTGTGCACGATGAGTTCGAGACCGAGTTCCTCGGCGCGCCGATCGCGGAAGGCGATCATCTCGCGGAACTTCCAAGTCGTGTCGATGTGCAGCAGCGGGAACGGCAGGCGTCCCGGCGCGAAGGCTTTCAGCGCCAGATGCAACAGGACGGACGAGTCCTTGCCGATCGAGTAGAGCATCACCGGATTCTCGGCCTCGGCGACCGCCTCCCGGAAGATGTGGATGCTCTCGGCCTCCAGACGCTGCAGATGCGTCAGGCGGGTGCGCGCGGGCGCGGCAACGGCGGCGCTCATCAGACCAGTTCCCTTCTGTGTTCGCGTGAGGTCGCGGCGCTGGCCGGCTCTTCGAAGGCGGCAGCCTCCTGTCCGGGCGCTACGTCGCCTTCCGGCCCATGCAGGTGCAGGCCGCACTCTTTCTTAGATTCCTGCTCCCACCACCAGCGGCCGGCGCGCTCGTCCTCGCCGATCTTGATGGCGCGGGTGCAGGGCGCGCAGCCGATCGAGGGGAAGCCGCGATCGTGCAGCGTGTTGTAGGGAATGAAGTTGTCGCGCACGAACCGATCGACGTCGGCGCGCGACCAGTCGGCGAGCGGGTTGACCTTGATCAGCCCGCGGCCCTCGTCGGCCTCGGCCAGCGGCGTGTCCGCGCGGTTGGCGGATTGCCCGGCGCGCAGGCCGGTGAACCACGCCGCCGCGCCGTCCAGCGCCCGCCCGAGCGGCTCGACCTTGCGGAACCCGCAGCAGGCCTGCCGCGCGGCGACCGAATGCCGGAAGCCGTTGATGCCCTCGCGCGCAACGAAATCCTCCTCCGCGATCCGCTCCGGCGCGTAGGCGCGGATGCGGATGCCGTAGGCGGCCTCCGTCTCGGTCCAGACGTCGTAGGTCTCGGGGTAGAGCCGGCCGGTATCGAGGGTGACGATCTCGGTGCGGCCCTTGTTCAAGGCGAGCGCGTGCGTGAGCGCCTGATCCTCGATGCCGAGGCTGGTGGTGAAGACGAGACGGCCCGGGATGCGGTCCTCGACGAGGCGGATGCGCCCCCGGAGGTCCAACCCCGCCATCTGGCTGGCGAGGTCCTCGGCCGCTCGGACGAGAGCAGCGGTCATGTGCGTAAAATCGGATTGCCTGCTTGTCGGAGTTCTGAAATGTTCGCTATAACGAACGCTGTCAAGGCGTCGGGACCCTTGTGGTGCTGTCGCGCACGCAATTCCCCGCTGCGCCGCGAGCGAGCCTGCAACGGTCACCGCGGCGGATCGTTGCCCAGTTAGAAAATAATCTTCTCAACGAGGCGCCCGATCGGGCCTGTCGCTCAAGTGTCGGGCGACGCCTTCGAGAGACCATCCTCGCCACCCAATCCGGAGAGGCCGCCCTTGGACTCGATCGACCTGAAGATCCTCGCGCTGCTGCAGAAGGACGCCACGCTCTCCATCGCCGCCATCGGCGAGCAGGTCGGGCTGTCGCAGACCCCGTGCTGGAAGCGCATCCAGCGCCTCGAAGCCGACGGCGTGATCGACCGGCGCGTGGCCGTGCTCGACCCTGTGAAGCTCGGGCTCGGCCTCACCGTCTTCGTCTCCATCGAGACCGCCGACCATTCCAAGGACTGGCTGGAGCAATTCGCCGACCGCATCGCGGCGATGCCGGAGGTGCTCGAATTCTACCGCATGGCCGGCGACGTCGATTACATGCTCCGCGTCGTCGTGGCCGATATGGCGGCCTACGACACGTTCTATAAGAACCTGATCGCCACGCTTCCTCTCAAGAACGTGACTTCGCGCTTCGCCATGGAGAAGGTGAAGTCGACGACCGCCCTGCCGTTGCCGGCGCCGCCCCCGCGGGGACGCGCCGAGCCCCGGCTGGCGGTGGTCGGAGAATAAAATTCCTTATTGCGGCGCAGCAACGAACAATCTCTTCTCTCTGCGGGGCGTTCTTTAAAACGGACGTTTCGACGTTGACAGCGGCGCTCCGGCGGACGACATGGCACCCACAATGTCCAGGCAAGCACTTCTCCCCCGCACGGCTCCTTTCGGAGATCAGGAGCGGGCCCATCTCGACGCGGCGCTCGGCGCGGCGACGCCGATCCAGCGTGCGTGGCTGACGGGCTTCCTCGCCGGCCTCGATGCGGCCGCCGGCCAGCCCGCGACCGCAGCCGCCGCCCCGGCCGCGCCCCCGAAGGCGGCCGAGCCGCTGACGATCCTGTTCGCCTCCGAATCGGGCAATTCCGAAAAGCTCGCGAGCGACGTGAGCAAGCTGGCGCGCAAGCAGGGCTTCAAGCCGAAGATCGTGGATTTCGCCGATCTCGATCTGGCCACCCTGCCCAAGGCCGGTAAGCTCATCGCCATCGCCGCAACCTGGGGCGAGGGCGAGCCGCCGGCCCGCGCGGTGCGAGCCTATGGCGAGTTGATGGGCGACGCGGCCCCCCGCCTGGAAGGCGTGCAGTTCGGCGTGCTGGCGCTCGGCGACACCAGCTACGCGGAGTTCTGTGCGATCGGGAAGGCGCTCGACACGCGCTTCGAGGCGCTCGGCGCCAAGCGCGCCTACGACCGCGCGGATCTCGACCTCGACTTCGAGAAGCCGGCCGCCGAGTGGATCAAGGGGACGCTGAAGGCACTCGCGCCGGCCGAGAGCGCGGCCGACAACGTCGTGGCGGTCGATTTCCGCGCCGGAGCCGAGGACGAGGATGGCGAGGTCAGCCGCGAGCCGGCGGTGGTCGAGGTGATCGACCATGTGAACCTCAACTCCTCGCGCTCCGATAAGGAGACGATCCACCTCGCCCTCGAATTCGAGGATGGGGCGCCTGCCTACGAGCCCGGCGATTCGCTGGAGATCTTCCCGGAGAACGACCCGCAGCTCGTGGACGAGATCCTGCGCGCGACGGGCCTCTCGGCTGACGACGGCCTGCGCCGGGCGCTGCTGGCCGAGCGTGACATCACCACGCTCTCGCCGACCACGGTTGAGCGCTTCGCCAAGGCCACGGGCCATGCCGACGCGCAGAAATTCGTCGAGAGCGGCGAGGTGAAGGCCTGGATCGAGGGGCGGCACCTGATCGACCTGATCGAGCGCTTCCCCGCCGAACTGACGGCCGAGCATCTCAACACCGTGACCCGGCCGCTGCCGCCGCGGGCCTATTCCATCGCCTCCTCGCGTCGGGAAGTCGGCGACGAGGTGCATCTCACCATCGCCGCCGTGCGCTACGAGACCCACGGTCGCGCCCGCTCCGGCGTCGCCTCGGTGCATGTGGCCGACCGCATCAAGAACGGCGCCAAACTGCGGGTTCGGGTGAAGCCCAACAAGCATTTCCGCCTGCCCTCCGACCCGTCGACCGACATCATCATGGTCGGCCCCGGCACCGGCGTCGCCCCGTTCCGCGCCTTCGTGCAGGAGCGCCGCGCCACGGAAGCCCCCGGCCGTTCCTGGCTGTTCTTCGGCGACCGCCACTTCACCCACGACTTCCTGTACCAGCTCGAATGGCAGGACGCGCTGGAAGACGGCTCGCTGGCCAAGATCGACGTGGCCTTCTCCCGCGATCAGCCGGAGAAGATCTACGTGCAGGATCGGATCGACGCACATGCCGCCGAGGTGGTGGAATGGCTCGACGGCGGCGCCCATTTCTACGTCTGTGGTGACGCCAAGAACATGGCCAAGGACGTGCGCGCCGCCGTGGTGCGCGCCTTCGAGAGCGTGAAGGGCCTCAGCAGCGCCGATGCTGAGGCGCATGTGGCTTCGCTGGAGCGCGCCCGGCGCTACCAGCAGGACGTTTACTGAGACACGACGTTGACTGAGGAAGGACGGCGTTCCTTCCCGATCTGGACTTCATCCTGAGACGCTCGCGCCAGCGCGCTTCGCGGGAAGGCTCCAGGGATCGCCGCGAGAACGGGAGCCCTCCTTCGAGGTCTCCGCTTCGCTCCGTCACCTCAGGACGAGGTGGCGAGCGGGGATGAGCGGCCGAACTCGATCATTGCAGAGATCACCGCCATGGACGACCACAAGCCGATCGAAACGCCTGACGGCCCCGCCGTGGACACGCCCGGCATCGGCGCGCGCCGCTACGAGACGCCGCCGACCGAGCTTCCGATCACGGAGGCCGAGGCCGCACGCGCTGCCGGGCTCGCCCATAACGAGCACCTGAAGATCGCCAGCGGCTATCTCCGCGGCGGACTCGCCGACGGGCTGCTCAAGCACGCCACCGGCGCGATCTCCGAGGATGACGGCCAGCTCGTCAAGTTCCACGGCATGTACATGCAGGACGACCGGGACATCCGGGCGGAGCGCACCAAGAAAAAGCTCGAAAAAGCCTTCAGCTTCATGATCCGCCTGCGCATCGCGGGTGGCGTCATCACGCCGAAGCAGTGGCTGATCCTCGACAATATCGCCACGACCTATGCCGGCAGCGCCTTGCGGGCGACGACCCGGCAGACGTTCCAGTATCACGGCGTCATCAAGTCGAACCTCAAGCGCACCATGGCGGCGATCGACTCGGCGCTGCTCGACACCATCGCCGCCTGCGGCGACGTCAACCGCAACGTCATGGCCGCGACCAACCCGGCCCAGGCCGGTGCCCACAAGGTCGCGCTCCAGCTCGCTAAGGACATCTCCGACACCCTGCTGCCGAAGACCGGCGCGTGGCGCGAGATCTGGCTCGACGGCGAGCGCGTGGTCGGCGGTGAGGACGCTGCGGAGGTCGAGCCGGTCTACGGCAAGACCTACCTGCCGCGGAAGTTCAAGACCGTGGTCGCGGTGCCGCCCTCCAACGAGGTCGACATCTTCGCCCACGACCTCGGCTTCATCGCCATCCTCGACAAGAAGAACCAGGTCACGGGCTGGAACGTCACCGTCGGCGGCGGCATGGGCATGACCCACGGCGAGACCGACACGTTTCCGCGCACCGCCGACGTGCTGGGCTTCGTGAAGCCCGAGGACGCCTTGAAGGCGGCGGAAGCCGTGATGACGGTCCAGCGTGACTGGGGCAACCGCAAGAACCGCAAGAACGCCCGCCTCAAGTACACGATCGAGCGCTTCGGCCTCGACGCGTTCCGCGAAGAGGTCGGAAAGCGCATCGGCAAGCCGCTCGGCGAGCCGAAGCCCTTCACCTTCGACGGCAACGGCGACCGCTACGGCTGGGTCGAGGGCGACAACGGGCGCCACCACCTCACGCTCTACGTGCCGTCGGGCCGGATCAAGGACATCGACGGCGGGCCGCAATTCCTCTCGGGCCTGCGCCGCATCGCCGAGGTGCACGAGGGCGATTTCCGCCTCACCGGCAACCAGAACGTCATCATCGCCAACGTGCCGGCCGGCAAGCGCGCGGAGATCGACGCGCTCGTCGACGAGTACGGCCTGACCCGCGGAGCGGGAGCGCTGCGCCGCAACTCCATGGCCTGCGTCGCCTTGCCGACCTGCGGTCTGGCGCTGGCCGAGAGCGAGCGCTACCTGCCCGACCTCTTGTCGGAGCTGGAGGAAAGCCTCGCCCGGCACGGGTTGCAGGACGAGCCCATCACCATCCGCTCGACCGGCTGCCCCAATGGCTGCGCCCGGCCCTTCATCTCGGAGATCGGCCTCGTCGGCCGCGGACCCGAGCGCTACCACCTCTATCTCGGCGCCGCCTTCGACGGCTCCCGGCTGAGCAAGCTCTACCGCGAGGACGTCACAGCCTCCGAGATCAAGGGCACCCTGGATCCGCTGTTCGCCGCCTATGCCAAGGATCGGCAGCCCGGCGAGCACTTTGGGGATTTCGTGATCCGCGCCGGCTTCGTCGCGAAGACCAGCAACGGTCCGGACTTCCACGAGCGAACGGGGCCGCTGCGGGCCGCCTGAGCGGCTACGCCCGCCTCTCGTCTCCGCGATGCCGGTTTTTGATAAGCCGGCAGCCACGGTTCGGGACGATGTTCTACGATCGGGGACGGTCCGGTGCTCCCGTGCCGTCCCCGAGGCGCAGCCTCACCACGAGACCCGGGCCGTCATCAGCGCCTGGAAGGGTTCGCCGACCGCCACCAGCACGTTGCTGGCCCCCGAGGACGGGTAATAGGTCTCGTCGAGGAAGTTCTTGAGATTGAGCTGGAGCGCGGCCGGGAAGCCGTTCACGTGGGTCCGGTAGCTCAGGAAGGCATCGCACACGACGTAGTCGGGCAGGGTGAAGGTGTTGGCCGCATCGCCCGGCCGCTCGCCGACGTAGCGCGAGCCCAGCCCCACTTCGAGGAAGCCGTCGCCGAGTTGCAGCGAGCCTACGGTCATGGCCGGGGCAACGAGCCCGACCTGATGCGTGACGAACAGCGTTGCGGTCGTCCGCGGCGTGTTGAGCAACTGGTTTCCGGCCAGCAACGGATCCTCGGTGACGATGGCATCGGTGAACCCGTAGCTCCCGATCACCGACCAATCCGGCAGGATCTGCCCCGCCACGTCGAGTTCGAAGCCGCGCGAGCGCGCCTTTCCGGCGGTCGCCGCCGTGCGGATGCCGTTCACGACCTGCGTGACGAGCACGTTGGTCTTTTCGGTGTCGAAGACTGCGCCGGTCACGAGCAGGCCGGCCCCCAGCTCCGCCTTGACGCCGACCTCCCAGGCGTCGCCCTCTTCGGGCAGCAGCGCTCCGGTGCGGTCGAGGTCGGTCACGTTCGGACGGAAGGACTGGGTGTAGCTGCCATAGACCGAGAGGTGAGGGGCGATCCGGTAGACGAGACCCGCCCGCGGCAGCGGCTTGATCCCGTCGATATCCGTCGAGACGATCGCCGGGACTCCCGCAAAGGCGAGCTGATCGTAGAACTGCGCGCTCGCCCCGGCCACGAAGATGAGCTGGTCGGTCAGATGGATCGAGTCCTGAAGGTAGAGGCTGGTGTTGATGAGCCGGTCGCGGTTGTTGCTCGCCGGCAGCGACAGGCGGTTCGAGGCGACGATCCGGCCGTAGACCGGATCGAAGACATTGAAGTCGCCCTGGTTGGCGCCGCGGTAGCTCTCCCGGCGATAATAATCGACGCGCTCGTGCATCGCCCCGACCAGCAGGTCGTGGTGCAGGCCCAGCGCCTCGAACCGGCCGACGAGGTCTACCCGGGCGACCTGGGAGTTGAAGTCGGCGCCGCGGGTCGCGTCGGCCCGGCGGGTGAGGAAACCGGTGACCGCGTTGTAGGAGACCGGACGGATCTGGTTGTCGTCGTAGGTGAGGTTGCTGGCGGTGAAGCCGACCTGCATCTTCCAGGCGTCGTTGAAACGGTGCTCGACATCGAGGCTGCCGAGATGGCTCATCGCTTCAACCCGGCTCAGGGCCTCGTCGAAGCGCCGCTCCCGTGGGACCCGCAGGGGACGGCCGGTGCGGGGATCGAAGGTCGTGCCCCGGTCGAACGGGATGTTGTAGTGGGCGAACTCGTAGCCGACCGTGACGGTGGTATCGTCGCCCCGCCATGTCAGCGAGGGCGCCGCGACCTGTCGCTGGATCGTGCCGAAGTTGCGCCAGTAATCGTAGTCCTGCACGTCGCCCACGATCCGGTAGGCGAGGTTGGTCCCCTCGATGGGGCCGGTCAGATCCGGCTGGATGATCGCGCCGCCGAAGCTCGTCGCCGTGACGTCGAGGCTGTTCTGCCGGGTGAAGAGCGGCCGCTTCGACACCAGGTTGATCAGGCCGCCGGGCTCCGAGATGCCGTAGAGCAGCGAGGCCGGCCCCTTGAGCACTTCGACCCGCTCGATGCTGTGGCTGAAGTTCTGCTGGAGGACCGTGCGGCGCCCGTCGCGCAGGATCGAGCTGTCGCGGGTGGTGCCGAAGCCGCGGCGGACCACACCCTCCTGCGTGCCGCCGAGGCTGTTGGTCTGGGCAATGCCGCTGACGTTGCGAAGGGCCTCGTCCAGGCTCAGAACCCGCTGGTCCCGCAGGACGGCCTGGGAGACGACGGCGATGTTGGCCGGCGTGTCGAGCAGCGGCGTCTCGGTGCCGGTCCCGAAGCTGCTGCGCCGCGGCTGGTAGCCGATCGCGGCGGTGCCGTCGCCGGTCACGGTGAGTTCGTCGAGTGTGACGCCGGCTCCCTGCTCCTGAGCCTGGGCGGTGCGGGCTGCGGCCAGGAAACTCGTGGTCGACAGCAGCAACAACAGCGTGGCTGCCGTGCAGCGATGCTGCACGATCACGCAGGAAATCCGCATCGGCCCGGTCTCTTCCTTGGTTGAGTCCGGACTGTCATTTGATGGTTTGGCGTTTAAATCAAATAATATCTTTTATAACTTTTCCAAGTCGATGATTTAACGCTGTAGTTCATGAAGTATTTTTCAAAAATGCATTGAATTGCATGGATGTAAGGGTAGTCAAGTTCCGCGATTGCCGAATGTCAGCGTTTCATGGTGTAAATCGTCCCGGATAGGCGCTGCGCCAGAGTCGGACAGGCGCTCGCCGAAACCCGGATCCGCCATTCCGAAGCAATCAAGCGGATTGGGTGTCGTCCACAGCCAGCACGCGTCAGGCCGGCACTGCCACGTTGTCGATGAGCCGCGTCTTGCCGAGATAGGCCGCCACCAGTACCCGCGCCTCGCGCTCGGCTCGCGCGACCGGCTGGAGCGTCTGCGCATCGCGCACTTCGAGATACTGCACCGGACCGAACCCCGCCGCCTCCAGCGCCGCGATGCCCTCGGTGACGAGCGGAGCCGCCTCGGCGCCGCGGGCCAGACGCTCGGCGATGTCGGCGAGCACCGCGTGCAGGCGTGGCGCGATATGCCGCTCACGCGGGTCGAGGTAGCGGTTGCGCGAGGAGAGCGCGAGGCCGTCCGCCTCGCGCAAGGTCGGAACGCCCTCGATAGTGACCGCCATGTCGAGGTCGCGGGTGACCGAGCGGATCACCTGCAATTGCTGGAAATCCTTCTCGCCGAACAGGGCGATGTCGGGCCGCACCTGATGGATGAGCTTGGTCACGACGGTGGCGACGCCGGAGAAGTGGCCGGGCCGGAAAGTGCCGCACAAGCCCTCCGCCGCGGGGCCGGGCTCGATGCGCGTCGAGAAACCGGCCGGGTACATGATCTCGACGGAGGGGAGCCAAGCGGCGTCTGCGCCGGCCTGAGAGAGCAGCGCGAGGTCGGCCTCGGTGTCGCGCGGGTAGCGCGAAAAATCCTCGTTCGGGCCGAACTGGGTCGGGTTCACGAAGATGCTGACGATGGCCCGCCGGCCGATCGCCTTGGCATGCGCGACGAGGGCGAGGTGGCCCGTATGAAGCGCGCCCATGGTCGGCACCAGCACGATGCGGTCGCCGCCCGACCGCCATGCATCGACCTGCGCACGCAGAGCCTCAAGGGTGTCGAAGCGAACGGTTGTGTCGGACATGGGACGGCTCGGTGCAGGGAAACGCGCCGCACAGGTAAGCGCCGCCGCCGCCGGATTCCAGCGGGGGGACTCCTTTCACGGGCAATAGCGCAGGGGCCGGTCGAACGGGTCGTCGTAGCCGGGTCCGGGACGGAAGCCGTAATAGCTCGGTTTGCCCAACCCGTATTCCGAGCCGACATAACTCGGATCGTACGGCGCGTTGGTCGGCACCGGGACGATGCGGGGGGCGCAGCCGACGAGACGACGGGGCAGGGGGCGGGGCGGCCGGTCGCCCTCCGCATCTCCGTCGCCCCGAGGGAAGAAGCGCGGGGCCGAGGGCGCCCCAGCGGGCGTGCCGGGCTCGAACACCGGCAGGTCGGCCGCGAATGCGTGGCTGCCGAGGAGGGCGGCGAAGGGACCGGAGAAGAGACCGCAAAGGGCGAGGAGAGCGCCGAGCACCCGCTGCCGACCGGCCGTCATCGCCATCACTCTCCCGCTCCGTTGCACGATGCCTTGCAGCTTATGGTGAACGGATCGTTATCGCGCGGCGCACTCACGCACGCGGATAGACGATGACGGAGAGATAGGTCATCGGCGTCTCGATGAGCTTGGCCGGGCCGTGCAGGCCGTTCGAATCGAACATCAGCGCATCGCCGGGCGCCAAGTGATAGTCCTGGCCCGAGTGGTGATAGATCACCTCGCCGGTCAGCATGTAGATGAATTCCGTCCCGACATGGCGGAAACTCGTATAGGCCTCGGCCTCGTCCTGCAGGGTGATGAGATAGGGCTCCACCACCACGTCGCCGCGGATGCCGGCGCCGAGGAGCTCGTAAAGATGCCCGACCTTGGTGCCGCGCCGTTCGATCGGCACGCCCTGGCCGCGCTTCACGTAGCTGCAGTCACGGGTCTCCTCGAAGGCGGCGAAGAGGGCGGTGATCGGCACGTTGAGGGCCGAGGCGATCGCGTTGATCGAAGCGAGCGAGGGCGAGATCGCCCCGTTCTCGATCTTGGAGATCATGCCCGGAGAGATGCCGGCCGCGCTGCCGAGGTCGGCCACCGACAGGTCGCGCTCCCGTCGCAGCAGGCGGACTTGGTGGCCGAGCGCCTTTTCCAGGGGACGCTCCTCCGCGACGGGCGCGTTCGACGCAGTGTTCAGCATGGATCCCTGGCTGCTCCTTTCGCCGTTGCGGCGCGAAATGATTATGGCGCAAGATTTCGACACCGCCACCGGGAGCGGCCGCTGCGGGACGTCATGTGGCCCGCTGCAACTGTCATTTCGCCGATGCTGAACATCGGCACGTGGCTGCGATGAAGCCTCTGTTCCGACCCGCGTTCGCCCGTGATGCCGACATTCCGGGCAGGCTCGGTGCGACGTGAACGCGTTTCGCGTTCGTGCAGGCTGTCACGGCGATCCGTGCCCGCATTCACGATTCGTCAAAACATCCTGCCACCGGCAGACACTTCACCATCCGATACGAAAAAAGGGCCGGCGCTGTTCGCGCCGACCCTTCCCAAGGCCGTTTCTCGATTGAAATCCTAGAGCATGGTCCTGGATGTCGGATCCGGGACCATGCTCTAGGCTTTTGTTTTTGCATCGTTTTTTCCGAAAGCCGGCAACCACCGTTCGGGACGATGCTCTAGAACGGAATGTCGTCGTCGAGGTCGTAGTTCGGCTTGCCGCCGCCGCCGCCGCCCGAGGAGGGCCGGCGGTCGCCGCCGCCGGAGCGGCTCGAGCCGTAATCGTCCCGCCCGCCGCGGTCGCCGCCGCGATCACCACCCCGGTCGCCGCCGCGGCTGATCTGGCCGCCGCCCTCGTCCTCGCCCGCGAAGTCGCCGCCGCCGCCACCGCCCCGGCCGTCGAGAATCGTCATCTCGCCGCGGAAGCGCTGCAGCACCACCTCGGTGGTGTACTTCTCCGCGCCCGATTGGTCGGTCCACTTGCGGGTCTGGAGCTGGCCCTCGATGTAGACCTTCGAGCCCTTGCGCAGATACTGCTCCGCGACCTTGGCGAGGTTGTCGTTGTAGATCACGACCGAGTGCCACTCGGTCTTTTCCTTGCGCTCGCCCGACGCCTTGTCCTTCCAGGACTCCGACGTCGCGATGCGCAGGTTCACCACGGGATCGCCCGAGGACAGACGCCGGGTCTCGGGATCGCGCCCGAGATTGCCGACCAGAATCACCTTGTTGACGCTGCCCGCCATCTCATCTCTCCATCCGGTCCGATCTCACAGGGCATTGTACGTCACGCCCGCGATGGCCGCGACTCTTGAGGGTGCCGCCCCGTCCGGGCAAGCCATTCGCGACCGTTGTGCCCGCTAACCACCGCGTGTCGTAGCCGCCGCGAATGTTCTATCTCTGTTCTCGTTGCTCGACAAGCCGCATCACGTTCGTCGATGCGCGGTCCCGATTAGGCGACCTTCACGACGAGCTTGCCGAAATTGGCGCCCCGCAGCATTCCGGAGAAAGCGGCCGGTGCGTTCTCCAGGCCCTCGACCACGTCCTCGCGCGCCTGGACCCGTCCGGCGCGCAGCCAGCCGCCGACGTCGCGCACGAAATCGTCGTGCATCGCGGCAAAATCCCAGACAATGAAGCCGCGCAGCGTCAGCCGCTTGGTGAGGATGGCACGCATCAGCACCGGCGAGCGGTCGGGCCCGGCGGGGAGTTCGCTCAAGTTGTAGCTCGCGACGAGGCCGCAGACCGGCACCCGCGCGAAGTCGTTGAGGAGCGGCAGCACCGCGTCGAACACCGCCCCGCCGACATTCTCGAAATACACGTCGATCCCGTCGGGGCAGGCGCGGGCGAGCGCATCGGGGAAATCGGCGGCGCGGTGGTCGACCGCTGCGTCGAAGCCGAGCGTCTCGGTCAGGTAGGCGCATTTCTCCGCGCCCCCTGCGATGCCGACGGCCCGCGCGCCCTTGATGCGGGCGATCTGGCCGACGAGGGAACCGACCGGCCCCGCGGCGGCGGCCACCACCACGGTTTCCTTCGGCTGTGGCCGGCCGATCTCCAGAAGCCCGGTATACGCGGTCATGCCGGGCATGCCGAGGATGCCGAGGAACTGGCTCGGCGGCCCGTCGGCGGGGTCGATGCGCTGCAGATTCTGGCCGTCCGAGACGGCGAATTCCTGCCAGCCGGCATTGGCCAGTACGAGATCGCCCTCGGCGAAGGCCGGATTCTCCGAGGCGACCACCTCGCTCACCGTCTGACCGACCATGGTCTCGCCGATCTCGACGGGCTTGGCATAGGATTTCGCCGCGCTCATCCGCCCGCGCATGTAGGGGTCGAGGGAGAGCCAGCGGGTCCGCAGCAGCACCTCGCCTGGTTGCGGTGTCGGCGTGCGCCCCTCTTCTAGGCGGAAATGTTCGGGCTTCGGCTCGCCGTGCGGGCGCGCAGCCAGCACGATCCGACGGTTGACGACTGCCATGGAGCCCTCCGGGGTTCGTTCGGGGTGGAACCGGGCAGATGGGTCGCGCGCTGGTTCCGGCAATGCATGGTCTTGCGATGCTTGGCGGCACAACAGCGGAGGTTCGCGATGGCGTGGAAGACGGCAGCCGTGACGGCGGCGATGCTGGCGGTGTGCGGCGCCGCCGGAGCGGCGGGGGCTGATCCGCTGTCGGGCTATCGCGGGACATCGCGGGTGCTGGTGCTGGCCGCGCCGGATGCCGACGACGCGCGGCTGAAGGCGCAGCGGCAGGCGCTGGCATCGGCGCGGACGGGCGCGTCCGAGCGTGATCTCGTCACGATCGAGGCGGTGGGGAAGGGGGCGGAGGCCTCCGCCCTACGTCGGCATCTCGGTCTTTCGGACGATGCTTTCCGGGCGGTGCTCGTCGGCAAGGACGGCGGCGCCAAGCTCACCTCGGCGGAGCCGATTCCGCCGCAGCGCCTGTTTTCCACCATCGACGCCATGCCGATGCGGCAAGACGAGGCGAAGCGGCGCTGACCCGCGCAAGAAAAAGGGGCCGCGAGCGGCCCCTTCATCAACTTCGGTTCGATCAGTAGCAGCGTTCGACGAGAACGCGGCGGTAGCCGTAGGGCGTCCAGGTCAGGCGCGGGACGGTGTAGCAGCCGCCACCGCCGCCGAAATACGGATCGTAGCCGACGTTCGAGTAGCCGTAGGGACCACCCCAGCCGCCATAGCCACCGCCCCAGCCACCATAACCGCCGTAGAGGCCGCCCGCGGCGAGGCCGAGACCCAGTCCGAGACCGACGCCGCCGAGACCGATGCCGCGCCGGTAACCCCAGCCGCCGCCCCGCCAACCGCCATATCCGCCGCGCCAGCCGCCAAAGCCGGCCCCGCGATAGAAACCGCCCCGGCCGGCAAATCCGCCGCCGAAACGCGGGCCGCCGAAGCCGCCGCCCCGGAACCCACCGAACCCGCCGCCGAAGCGCGGACCGCCAAATCCACCACCACGGAAACCACCGCCACCGAACCCGCCGCCACGGAAGCCACCGAAGCCCGGACGGGCATCGGCGGTGGCCGGGATCATCATCAGCGCGCTCGCCATCAGCGCCGATGCCAGAACAACCCGTTTCATCAGATCGTCTCCACCCGAGAGAGAAATTGCTCCCCTGCTGGTTTTGAACGTGTGACGGGAAAAAACGGTCCCTGCGACCTCTGGTCCCAAACATCTTGTGATCACGCGATGCACCAAACGGCGCGTCGTGCAGGCCGCTTGAATGCTGCCATGCTTTCGCGCGAGGAGGGCGGATACGGCCGTGCCTGCCCCGCAGGGACCGCCCCTTCAGGAACCGCCCGCCCGTGATGCGCCGCTGCCTCGCCGTTCCCGCTGCTGCCCTGGTCGCCGGCTTCGTTGTCGGGCCGCTCGCCCCCGCGCCCGTCCAGGCGCAGGCGGCGCCCGTCGCCAAGGGGCCGTGCCAAGCGGTCGAGTTCGAGGGGCAGCCCTACACGGTCTGCACCGTCGATCTGCGGCGCGAACGCGTTCGGCTGTTCTGGCTCGGAACGGACGGCTTGCCCTACGGCTCGCTGTCGAGCCTTGCCGACCGGCAGGGCCCGCGCCTCAGCTTCGCGATGAATGCCGGCATGTACGACAAGGGGCAGGCTCCGGTCGGGCTCTATGTCGAGGACGGGCGCGAGCTGAAGGGCGCCTCTACCGCCAACGGTCCGGGCAACTTCCACCTCAAGCCGAACGGGGTCTTCTACGTGAAGGGCGACCGGGCCGGCGTGCTCGATACCGGACGCTACCTGCGCGCCAAGCCGGCACCGGATTTTGCCACGCAATCGGGTCCGATGCTGGTGATCGACGGCAAGATCCACCCCAAGATCTCGGCGGACGGCCCGAGCCAGAAGATCCGCAACGGCGTCGGCGTGCGCGATGGCGGGCACGTCGCGGTGTTCGCGATCTCGGAGCGCCCGGTGACCTTCGGCGCCTTCGCCCGCCTGTTCAAAGACAGCTTCGGTTGCCGCAACGCCCTGTTCCTCGACGGCAGCGTATCGAGCCTCTACGCGCCCGGCCTCGGCCGCTCCGACCTGAGCCGGCCGCTCGGGCCGCTGGTGGGGGCGGTGGGAAAGTAGACGGGCAGTCGGAGCACCACGCCTTCCCAATCACGCCCTCATCCTGAGGTGACCGCGCCAGCGGGCCTCGAAGGATCCTCCAGGGATCTCGCGGGATCCGGAGGATCCTTCGAGGCTGAGCTTGCGCTGCGCACCTCAGGATGAGGTTCGAGGGTGGGAGTCAGTTGCGGGCGGGAGGCGCTATCGCTGCCCGAAGGCCGTGCTCTTGAACAGATCCTTGAACTGGTGCGGCTGGCTGCGCCAGTACTGCTTCGGTGCCCGTACCTGCGCGCCGAGTTCGGCCGCAGCGTGCCAGGGCCAGCGGGGATCGTAGAGCATGGCGCGGGCGAGCGAGACCGCATCGGCCTTGCCCTCCGCCAGGATGCCTTCCGCTTGGCGCGGCTCGGTGATGAGGCCGACGGCGATGGTGGTGAGCCCGGTCTCCGCCTTGATCCGCTCGGCGAAGGGCACCTGATAGCCCGGCCCCACGGGGATCTTCTGCGCCGTCGAGAGGCCGCCGGTGGAGACGTGGATGGCGGCCGCACCCCGGCGCTTGAGGGCGCGGGCGAGTTCCACCGTCTCGTCGAGGGTCCAGCCCGCCTCGACCCAGTCGGTCGCCGAGACGCGCATCCAGACCGGCTTGCCCGCGGGCACGACTTCGCGCACCGCCTCGAAGCATTCGAGGGGAAACCGCATCCGGTTCTCCAGGCTGCCGCCGTACTGGTCGTCCCGGCGGTTGGAGAGCGGCGAGAGGAACTGGTGCAGCAGGTAGCCGTGGGCGCCGTGCAGCTCGACGGCGTCGATGCCGAGGCGCAGGGCGCGCTTGGCCGTCGCGACGAAACCGTCGCGCACCCGCTTCAACCCGTCCGCGTCGAGGGCGTGCGGCGGCACCTCGCCCTCCGCGTGGGGCACCGCCGAGGGCGCCTCGGTCCGCCAGCCGTCGGGGGCGTCCGGGGCGATCTGGGCGCCGCCCTCCCAGGGCGCGCGGCTCGACGCCTTGCGGCCGGCATGGTTGATCTGGATCGCCACCGGGATGGGAGCGTAGCCGCGCACCGCGTCGAGCACGCGGGCGAGCGCCCGCTCGGTGGCGTCGTCGTAGAGGCCGAGATCACCCGGCGAGATTCGCGCCTCGGGCGAGACCGCCGTCGCCTCCAGGGTGAGGAGCCCGGCACCCGACTGCGCGAGCTGGCCGAGATGTATCAGGTGCCAATCGGTCGCCGCGCCGGCCAGCGCCGAGTACTGGCACATCGGCGCGATGATGATGCGGTTCTCAAGCTCCAAGTCGTCCAGGCGCAGGGGCTCGAACAGGCGGGCGGACATCGGCAGGCTCCGGTCGCGGTGGCGGCGATTGGCAGCCTATCTGGGATAAGCTGCCCACGGCCGCCAGCCCGGAACCGCGCAAGGGGCACCCGAGATCCTCGCCGCGGGCTTCCCCCGGCGGCGAACTCCTCCATCTCATTCGGTGCGAAAAACGGAAGGACCGTTCGGGATGGGATTGCTGGTCGAGGGGACGTGGCACGACAAGGGCTACGACACCGCCAAGTCCGGCGGGCGCTTCGAGCGCTCGGCCGCCGCCTTCCGCAACTGGGTGACGCCCGACGGCACCCCCGGTCCTTCGGGGGAGGGCGGGTTCGTCGGCGAGACGGAGCGCTACCATCTCATCGTCGCGCTCGCCTGCCCCTGGGCCCACCGCACGCTGATCGTCCGCCGACTGAAGGGGCTGGAGGCCATCACCGTCTCCGTGGTCTCGCCGTACATGCGCGAGGAGGGCTGGGTCTTCCAGGCCGAGGAGGAGGGCGGGGTGCCGGGCTCGACCGCCGATCCGCTGTTCGGGGCCAAGCGGCTCTACGAGATCTACGTGCGGGCGAAATCCGATTATTCCGGCCGCGTCACCGTGCCGGTGCTGTGGGACAAAGAGCGCGAGACCATCGTCTCGAACGAATCGGCCGAGATCATCCGCATGCTGAACGGCGCCTTCGGCGCAGGCGGGCCGGACCTCTACCCGGAGGCTCTTCGGGCGGAGATCGATGCGATCAACGAGCGCGTCTACGACCGGGTCAACAACGGCGTCTACAAGGCGGGCTTCGCCACCAAGCAGGACGCCTACGAGGACGCCTTCACCGCCCTGTTCGCGGAACTCGATGCGCTCGAAGGCCGGCTCGGCCGGCAGCGCTACCTCTGCGGATCGGTGCTCACCGAGGCCGATATCCGCCTGTTCACCACGCTGGTGCGGTTCGATGCGGTCTATGTCGGGCACTTCAAGTGCAACCGGCGCCGGATCGCCGATTACCCCAACCTCTCGAACTATCTGCGCGACCTCTACGCCCTGCCGGGCGTGGCGGAGACGGTGAACCTCGATCAGATCAAGCGCCACTATTACGGCAGCCATCCCGGTATCAACCCGACCGGGATCGTGCCGCTCGGCCCCGAACTCGATTTCACTGCGCCCAACGATCGCGCCCTGCGCTTCGGCGGTTGAACCGGGACGCCCCGCAGGAAATATCCCCGGCGACAACCGGCAGCGAATGCCGACCAGGAGGAACACCACGCCATGACGATCCGCTCGCGCGCCCCGCTTCTCGCCCTACTGGGTCTGGTCGCCGCCGGCCCGGCCTCGGCTCAGCAGGCCGAGGTGAAGATGACCGGCCAGTGCGAGCGGCTGGTGATCGGCGGCCTCGACATCACCCAGAACTGCAAGGAACAGCTCGTCAACACGGTCGCGCGCGGGCGCACCACCTTCGATTTCGCCGCCTGGGACGGCCAGTCCCTCAGCTTCAGCGGTGCGGGCACCCAGCACGAGCAGACCGAGGAGACCGAGCAGCTCCAGCCGATCAGCCTCGTCGTGCCGGGCATGAGAAACAGCGAGGGCATCGCCCGCAGCCCGGCCCCCGCGGTCGGCGCCTGCAAGTTCTCGAAGCCGGAGCCCAGCAAGACCCGGATCGCCTGCGAGGCGACCTCGCAGGGCAAGACCTATGCGGGTGTGTTCGTCACCGAGACCAAGGCCGGCGCCGAACCAGGCAAGGAGGGGACGAAGGATCTCCCGAAGGACGGTTCGGCCAATCCGCCGAAGCCTTGAGCCCGGTATGGCCTGATGCTCGTGCCGGCCGTGCGCTGACCGGCTACGAGACGTCGGCTTCGTGATGTCACGCGCTCGTTCGCCGAACCGGCCCTAGTCCGGCGCAAGAGCGCTTTGGTGATTGCGAAAACGTCTGGTCAGCCGCGCCGCCAAGCCCCATGTAACGCGAAGATGCGCCGCACGAACCCGCGCTGCCCGCATCCACGTGCGTTTTGTGAATCTCCGAGGGCTCCATGCTCGAAGCCAACGCCGCCGCCGGCGCCCCCGTCGACGGCCTCATCAAAGACACCACCACGGCGGGGTTCCGGCAGGATGTCATCGCCGAGTCGATGAACCAGCCGGTGATCGTCGATTTCTGGGCGCCCTGGTGCGGCCCGTGCAAGCAGCTCACACCGGTCCTCGAGAAGGTGGTGCGGGCGTCGGGCGGGCGGGTGAAGCTCGCCAAGCTCAACATCGACGAGCATCCCGGCGTCTGGCAGCAGATCGGCCAGCAGCTCGGCCTGCAATCGATCCCCGCCGTGATCGCGATCGACCGCGGCCGTCCGGTGGATGCCTTCATGGGCGCCGTGCCGGAATCCGAGGTGCGCGCTTTCGTCGATCGGCTCGCCGGCCCCTCCGAGATCGATCAGGTGCTGGAGGAGGCCGCCGCGGTCGCCTCCGCCGGCGATCTCGCTGCCGCCTCCGAACTCTACGCTGCGGTCCTGCGCGAGGAGCCGGAGAACCTGAAGGCCATCGCCGGCCTCGCCAAGACCCAGCTCGAACTCGGTGAGGCCGAGAACGCCAAGCAGGTTCTCGCCATGGTGCCCGCGGACAAGTCCGACGACCCGCTGCTGGCGGGCGTACGCGCCGCCCTCGAACTCGCCGACCAGGCCGGAAGCCTGGGCGACCTCGCCGCGCTGCAGAAGCGCATCGAGGCCGACGGAAGCGACTTCCAGGCCCGGTTCGATCTCGCGCTCGGCCTCAACGCGGCGGGCAAGCGCGAGGAGGCGGTCGATCAGCTCGTGGCCATCGCCCGCGCCGACCGGAGCTGGAACGAGGATGCGGCGCGCAAGCAACTGCTCCAGTTCTTCGAGGCCTGGGGCCTGATGGACCCGGCCGCGATCCGGGGACGCCGCCAGCTCTCGACGCTGCTGTTCTCGTGAGCCACACTCTCCGCGAGAACGCCGGGGCGACCGAAGCGGCCGGATGCGGCGCCCCCCGTCCGCTCCCACAGCAGGAAAGCCGCGCATGAGCCCGCAGCCGAGCTGCAAGTCGCCGGCGGATTGCCCCGCCGTCATCCCGATTTTCCCGCTGCCGGGGGCGCTGCTCCTGCCGCGGGGACAGATGCCGCTCAACATCTTCGAGCCGCGCTATCTCGCCATGGTGGACGACGCGCTGCGCTCCGACCGGATCATCGGCATGATCCAGCCGGACGCGGACGGGGCCGGCTCGCCGCTCAGCCCCCGGCTCTACCGGGTCGGCTGCGCCGGGCGGATCAGCCAGTTCGCCGAGACCGGCGACGGCCGCTATCTGGTCTCGCTCACCGGCGTCAGCCGCTTCCGGGTCGAGAGCGAATTGTCCGTCACCACCGCCTATCGCCGCTGCCAAGTCTCCTACGACGCCTTCGCCCAGGATTTCGAGGCGCGGGCGGGCGAGGAGGCGGTCGATCGCGAGAGCGTGCTCCAGACCCTGCGCAACTTCGTCGATGCCAACGAGCTTCAGGTCGATTGGGCCGGAATCGACGAGGCGTCGAACGAGGCTCTGGTCAACGCGCTCTGCATGATGAGTCCGTTCGGCGTCCGCGAGAAGCAGGCGATGCTCGAAGCGTCCGACCTGAAGACGCGGGCCGAGGTCCTTGTCGCCGTCACCGAAATGGAGCTGGTGCGCGCCAGCGGCTCCGAGCCGACGCTGCAGTAATTCAAGGGCTTCCGATCGCTGGCGGTCGGGGAGCCCGCCCACAGGACGCAAACATCATGGCCGATACGCCTGCCCCCACCGTCGAAGCGACCCGGGTCGATCCCCGGCTGCTCGAACTCCTGGTTTGTCCGCTGACCAAGGAGGCGCTGGAATACGACGCCGCTCGCGAGGAGCTGATTAGCCGCTCCGCCAAGCTTGCCTACCCGATCCGCGACGGAATCCCGATCATGCTGCCGGAAGAGGCCCGTTCCCTGACGGATTGATCGGTCGGCGACGCGCCTTTGATGCAGTCAGAGAGCGAACATGAAAAAGGGCGCCCGGCTTTCGCCGGGCGCCCTTTTCGTTGGACGATTAAGGACGGTTAGCGTCCCTGCTGGATCGCCGAGAGCAGCCACGGGCCGCCGGGCTCGCGCACGAAGGTCCAGAACTCCTTGGCCTCCTGCGGGCCGTTCTCGACATGGCGGTTGGAGGCCCGCTCGAACACCTCGTCACGCAGCGAGAAGCGCATGGCGACGGTGGCGAACTCCATCGGGCCCTCACGCCACGCCTCGGACAGGTCGCCCTGGAGAAGTTTCACGTCCGAGATCCGGTTGACCACGCCGCGGGCGGCGTTGGCGCGCAGGTCTTCCTCGAAGTAGTTCACCATTTCCGGGGTCGCGACACGGCGCAGGGCGGCCACGTCCTCGCGGCCATAGGCGCCCTGGATCTCCTGAAGCGAGCGCTCGAAGGCCTGGAAGTCGTCCGGCTGGACCTGAACCGGCTGGACGGGCTGCGGACGGGCATTGCCGCCCAGACCGCCACCCATCGGATTCACGCCGGGATTCATGCCACCCTGCGGCGGCAGGCCGGAGCGGGCATGGGGCGCGTTGCCGGCCATGGCGGGCTGGCCCTCCTGACGACGGCGGAAAAAGCGCACCGCCAGCATCACGAGGAAGGCGATCAGACCGATCTGGAAGATCAGGCCGATGAACGAGCCGATGCCGCCGAGGCCGCCGGAGAAGCCGGCACCCAGCAGGGCACCGAGAAGTCCGGCGCCGAGCATGCCGCCGAGAAAGCCGCCGCCGAAGCGCCGGCCCTGGCTCTGGCCTGCCATGCCGTGATTGTTGAAGCCGGGGCTCGGGCTCGTCTGCGAGCGCTGGATCGGTCCCATCGCGCCCGGCGAGGTCGCGGTGGAGGGCGGCGCGCTGAAGGTCTTCGAGCCACGCGAGCCCATGCCGCCACCGCCGCCCGGCCGCGCATCGACGGCGGGCGCCGCAAGGGCGAGCGAAGCCGCAAGCGCAAGGAGGGTCACGACGCGCCGACGGCGCGCGGGGGAGGATGCCATGGGTCAAAACCTCGTGGTGAGCGTGAAAGGGAACAATCGCCCTTTCAAGATGGTGGCGTCCGAGCGGGATTTTTAGTCCCGATCCAGGGGTGAGTTTCGAACGGTTAAGAGTGTCTCACGAACCGCCACGCTGCGGCCCGTACCCATGTTGGGGTGTGGTGCGGCGGACGGCGTCAAGCCGCGCCCTTGCGGGGGCGGGCGTCACCGGGCAGCCGGGAAAACCAGCCGTACGGTCGCGCCCTCGCCGGGCCGGCTCTCGATGGAGATCGTGCCGTTCTGGCGCTTCATCAGCCCGTGCACGATGGCGAGCCCCGCGCCGCGTCCGGATTCACGGGTGGTGGCGAAGGGCGCGAGCGCCCGCGACAGCATCTCCGGCGATAGGCCGTGCCCGGTATCCGAGACCGTGAGGCCGACGGCCCCGGCCTCCGGCCGCTGGAGCGAGCGGTCGCCCGGCTCGATGGCGAACAGCGCGACGCGGATGCGGCCCTGACCGGCCATCGCCTCGCAGGCATTCGCGAGGATGTGGCCCAGTGCCAGTTCGAGCTGGATCGGGTTGCACAGGGCCGGCGGTAGATCCTCCGGGATCGACAGGTCGAGCCGGATCCCGGCCGGCAGGGTCGGGCGTAGCCGGTCGAGACCGAACCGCACCGCCGTGGCGAGATCGACCGGGCGCAGGTCGGGCGCGATCCGCCGGGAATGGGCAAGGAGCTGGCGGGTGAGCACGGCGGCCCGCTCGGACGCCTCGGTGGAGCGGGTGATGGCTCTCTGAATGAAGGGTTCGGGCCGGTCGCCGAGGCGCCGCTTGAGCCCGTCGATGTAGCCGATCAGGATCTGCAGGAAGTTGTTGAACTCGTGTGCGACGCTGTTGGTGAGGAGGCCGAGCGCTTCCCGCTGCCGCGACAGGGCCAGCGCATCCTCGGCATCCCGCCGCCGCGTCACGTCCACGATCTGGCCGAGGACGCGGGGGACGCCCTCGCCGGGTAGGGCCGTGAGGTGGATCTCACCCCAGAACGAGGCGCCGCCGCTGCGGCCGAACAGCAGCTCGGCGCTGCCGGCCTCGCCGCGGGTCAGCGCCGCGCGCAAGGGCGTCCAGCCGGCATGATCGCTTTGGCGGCAGGCGAGCGCTTCGATCCCGCTGCCGACCAAGGCGGTCTCGTCGAAGCCGGTCAGCGCCAGCAGGGCGGGGTTGACGCCCGTGATCGTCGGCCCGGCCTCCAATACTTCCAGAATGAGCGCGGGCAACGGGAGCAGGGCGAGGAACCCCGTCCCGGCTCCCCCTTCCGGGGTGAGTGATGCAGCGGCGCCGGACAACATCATGGGGCGCCGCCGATAGGGGAGAGGGCGTTTGTGAAAGGCGACGAGGCTCGGCGGGCGAGGGGACGTCTCATGGATGGTCCGGAGCGCGGCAGCAGCATGGCCGTCAACGCTCGAAAGTCGATCCGGATCAGCGGTTGGCGGTGGTGACGGGCGAAGTGCCGTTCTCGAGGCCGACCCAGGCCTTGCCGTCCTGTCCCTCGCGCTTGATGAAGCTGTAGCCGGTGCGCTGCCAGGGCAGCACCGCGTTGGTCTTGTTGTCGAGGATGAGGTCGCCCCGGTCGGTGCGCACCATCAACACCGCGTGGCCCTCACCGATCTCGTCGATCACCACCGTCATGCGCAGGGCCCGGCGCGGCAGGCGCCGCTCCACCAGCATCCGGCGCTTAAGGAGCTGGATGTCCTCGCAATCGCCGAAGCCGTCATCGGGAAAATCCCAGCGATCGACGACACCCCAATGGGCCATATCGGTGATCGGCTTGATGCGGGCGTTGACCCGGCGGTTCACCGTCGTGAGCGTGTGCCAGAGCGCGGGCGTCAGGGCGACGAGTGCCGGCTCCGAGGTATCGACGGCGCATTCGGACGGGTATCGGGCGCAGAAATCGTTCCAGGCCGCCACGGGCCGGGCCGGCGCGCCGGCATCGGCGGCGGTGCCCGCTTCGGGCAGGCCGGCGACGGTGCGGGCTTGGCTCGGCTGGACCGGTGCCGCGGCGCCGCCGAGCAGCAGGGTGGCGCCGACGAGGGACAGATGGGCCGCCCGGCGGAGGCGCTGCCTCACGTTCCCGCGGGGGAACGCCGATCCGTCGCCGACGCTCCGAAGCACCGCGTACCGCATGGCCGACCGTCCTGCCGCCCCTGTTTCCCGGCAAAGCTTGCACGGGCCGGCGCCCGGCTCAATACGAAAGTGACGGAAGGGTGAAGGCGGATGGCCGCTTATCCGTGCCATGGCGAGACAACCCCGATCAGGCTGGCAATCCGGTCACACTTGCCCGCCCGATCGGCTTCAGCCGTGCGGGAGCGAGCAGCGAACCGGCCCGCGGATCACCGGTTCGCCGTGGTGACGGGCGAGCTGGCCCCACCGAGCGAAACCCATGCCAGGGTGTCCTGCCCCTCGCGTTTGATGAAGACGTAGCCGGTCTCGTGCCAGGGCATCACGGCATTGGTCTTGTTGTCGAGGATGTAGTCGCCGCGGTCGGTGACGAGGGTGAGCACGGCATGGCCCTCGCCCTTCTCGTCGATCACGACCGTCATCCGCATCGCCCGGCGCGGCAGGCCGGCCTCGGCGAGCATCCGGCGCTTGAGGAGCTGGAAGTCCTCGCAATCGCCCGCACCGTCCTCGGCGAGGTCCCAGCGGTCGGGGCGGCCCCAATGCTCCTGATCGGTGATGGGCTCGATCGTCCGGTTCACGCGCCGGTTGACCGAGACGATGCTCGACCAGACGGCCGGGGTCAGGGTGATCCGGGTGGGCTCGGCCCGGTCGAAGGCGCATTCAGCCGGATAGGACTGGCAGAACTCGGTCCAGGCCAGGATCGGCTTGGCCGCGGCACCGGGGGTGAGGCCGGCGCTCGCTGCGGGCAGGGCCGCCATCTGCGAGGCCGTCTGCGCCTCGGCGCTGCCGATGAAGCCGACGCAGAGGGTCAGCAGCGCCAGCATCCCCATCTGGAGACCCGACTTGAGATGACCCGTCCCGGTGGTGCGCATCGTGGCGTTTCCTTCGAACGAGGCCAGGATGTCGCCGCACCTCCTCCGCCGCGCTGAAGCCGATCCGCGCAATTTTATCGATTCGCCCCGGCGACGATCCGCTTCTGCGTGAGGGCGAATTGCGGCTCACGGATCTGCGGCAAATGCGGGGGATCGCGTTAGGGACCGGGAAACCCTGAGGCGCCGCCGGTCGGCCCCATGGGATCGCGGGCGCACCGGCCGCCGTATTCCATAGTTGCGCGACGAGGGGCTGGTTATTTCGCCGGCTCCACCGCTTTGCTGCGGACGGGGCGGCGTGTCCGGGGAAGATCCGGGAGATGGCGGCTTGAAAAGGCGGGAGCGGGCGGGCGATCGGCCACTAGCCCTCTGGGCCGGCGATCTTCAGGCCTCGGACCACGCGCGGCGGAGCGCTCCGTTCAGGAGCCAGCCTGTGCGATGAGGTGTCGATCCGGCAAGGGCTCCGATGCGGCGCCCCTTCACGTCAGAGCGTGATGCCCTCGTGGAAGCGGTCGGGTGAGATCGGCAGCATGAACTGCGCGCCGATTCCACCTTCGAAGTAGCGCACCACCCGACCGGGCGTGGAGCCGACCAGGAGGTGCGTGCCGATCGGCGGCGACGAGGCGGTCGCGAGCGCCACGCCCGACATCGAGATGTCGATGATCCGGGCGGCGATGAACCGGCCGCTTTCCAGGCGCAGCGTGACGCCGGGCTGGTTCGGCACGAGGCGCTCGTTGGTCCGGCCCTCCGGCAGGCCGAGGCTCTCGCGGTTGGCGAGCCACATGAGCTGGGACGCGATCTTGTCGCGCTTGCGCGGCGTCGCGTTGATCCGCATGGCGAAGCCCCGCGGCGGGTGGCGGACGATGACCCCTTCGAGCCGGCCGATCTGTTCGAGATACAGCACCACGCGCTCGTTGAGCGCGCCGATCACGGCGCAGGTCAGGCGGACGCCGCCGGGGGACATGTCCACCGTCTGGCACGGATATTCCCGCCGGTCCGCCAGCATGTAGCGACCGAGCAGAGTCGCGCGCACCCGCTGGTGCCGGCGCTGCTCGGCGGCGTAATCGGACAGGGTGGGGGCCATCCCGGATCGGGAAAGCTCAGTCATGTCAGCTCGGCGGTCTCGATGTCCCTGCCGAATCACTAGCCGCGTTGCGGTTACAAAAGACTTGCAGGCATATCGAACATGAATCGCAAGCCGTCACGAAAGTGAGATCCGGCGGTGAAAGCGGTCCGTATCAAGCACCGCCCATCTCCTTCGTCCGCTGGGGATGGCGCCCCGACGCAGGCGGTCAGGCGTTGCCGCGCCCGCCTTCGTGGACCAGCAGGTGGCCGAACCGGACGGGGCGGGCATCGTTGGCGGGCTCGGGCAGGGCGTCGACGAAGGTTTGCATCGCCGCGGGCTCCGGCGCGGCCGTCTCGAGCACCCGCAGGGACACGGCTTCGAGCCGCAGGATCGGGCGGCTGCCGAGCCAGGTCGGGATGCAATGGGGGCTGAGGGAGCCGAGAATGCGCGCCTGGGTCTTGCCGCGGTGGCGCAGGGGCAGGAGCAGGAGTTCGAGATCGAGGATCTCGTCCCGCGCGGTGACGCCGGTGATCCCCGCCACCACGCCCACCGTATCGCCGGTGACGGTCTCGACGAGTTGCCAGGGATCGGAGAAGGCCGGCTGCCGATCGCCCCACAGATCGACGAAGGAAGTGCCCCGCAATTCGCGGCCGAACAGGGCGCACAGGCGGGTGCCGGCCAGGCGCACCGCACTCGACCGCCGCGCCGGATCGGTTTCCAGAATGAAGCTGTCGGCGAGCAGGTTGCGGATCTCGCCGGGCTCGATCTCACCGCGCTCGGGCGCGGACCGTTCTCCGCGCAGCCGGTCCCAGTAGGTGTGAAGCTGACGGCTGGTCGGATGCTTCATGATGTTCCGCATCGGTACGGCCCGGTTCGAAACGGGCTCGGTTCTCGGTCGGCACGGGACAGAACGCGTCTCCGTGCGCCGTTCGTGGTCCCTCTCCGCACACCCTATGCCGTCCCGTCCCGGCACGCTCGCGCAACTCATCCTTAACCTTAACAGGCCATTTACGAATTCGGCGGCAATTGACCGACCCTGTGCTCGATTGGACCTTGCGGCGTCCCGCCTGCCCCCGACATGGTGCCGAATGGATGCTTCTCCCGACCTGCCGCACCAGGGCCGCGTACCCGTCTTCAACCTGCCGAGGGTCGTCACGGTCTCGATCGCGGTTCTGGCCGTGATCCACATCGTCCGCAGCGTCCTGCCGGATGAACTCGACCTGTCGGTGCTCCTCAACCTCGCCTTCATTCCTGCCCGCTGGACCGCCGCGTTCGATCCCGCATCCGCGGCCGAGATCGTCCGGGCGGCAGGGGAGGGGGCGGCCCGGCCCGACATCGCCACGGCGCGGCAGGAATTCGCCCGCTATCTCGTCGCCGAGCCGTCGGCGATGCCCTGGACCGGCGCGACCTACGCCCTGCTGCACGGCTCGTGGGTGCACCTGATCTTCAACGCGGTGTGGCTCGCCGTCTTCGGCACCCCGATTGCGCGTCGCTACGGGGTCCTGCGCTACGGCCTGCTGGCGCTCGCAGGCGTCGTGGTCGGCGCGCTCGTCCACCTCTTCGTCGATCCCTACAGCCTGATGCCGCTGGTCGGCGCCTCGGCCGGCATCTCGGCCCTCATGGCGGCGGCGGCCCGCTTCGTGTTCCAGCCTCCGCCGCCCTTCGTGGCCGGGGCGCCCTGGCAATTGCCGCCGCGGCCGAGGCTGCAGACGATCCCCGAATTGCTGCGCAACCGCCCGGCGGTGCTGTTCCTCGGGGTCTGGTTCGTCACCAACCTGCTGTTCGGAGTCCTGGCCTTGCCACTCGGGGGCAGCGAGGGGCCGATTGCCTGGGACGCGCATCTCGGCGGCTTCGCCGCCGGCTTCTTTCTTCTGCCGCTGATGGAGCGCGGCGGCAGGTCACAACGGGGTTAATCATCCGTTACGAAAGCGCTCCCGGGGCCTTCATTCCGAGATGATAGCCTGGATATAGACGAATTTTTTCAGACACTTCCAAGGTTTGCCAAAACGGCCTGTGACTTTGGCGCCACATCGATTTCTTTTGAAATGGAGGTGGCAATAAAACGGCCGCCTCGTCCGTCGATTATCTGAACGAAAGCGGATTAAAACCAAACCAGCAAATGATCGCTTTGTTCCTGATGGAGAGTGGACCCCGGTGAAACAACGAGCAGCCGTCATCGCCCGCCTCGGGCTCGCCCTATCCGCCGCTGCGTGGGGCCTCGGTGGCACAGCCGCCCAAGCCGCCTCCGCCGCGCAGCCCGGCCAGACCGTCGGTGTGCCGTTCGGTGCGCCGTTCCCGAAGGGCTTCTACGCCGTGAACCTGTCGAGCTTCGGCGTGCGCGAGACTTCGCCGCTCGATTCCGAGAGCAACGTCAACCTGCCGACCCTGCTGTGGGCGACGCCCTTCTCCGTTCTCGGCGGGCAGGTGCAGTTCGTCTTCGTCGCGCCCATCGCCGCCTCCAGCGTGCGCGGCGCGCCCTACAACAGCGGCTGGGGTCAGCCCCTGCTCGCGGGCCAGCTCGCCTGGGATCTCGGTGGCGGCGTCGGCGTCAGCTACCTTCTCGGCGGCTACCTCCCCTGGGACACCCGCTTCCTCACCCAGTCCCCTTCGCTGAGCCACCGCTTCGCGCTCACCTACGCCGCCAACGACTGGGCCATCACAGGCAACCTGCTCTACGGCCACATCCTCGAGCCGCGCTCGCCCAATGGCGTGCTCTATCCCGATTACCTCAACCTCGACGTCACCCTGACCAAGAAGTTCGGCAAGTGGCAGGTCGGCCCCGTGGCCTTCGGCTCGGTCGATCTCACGACCAACGTCGTCGGCTACCGGCAGCAGGGCCAGATCGCGGTGGGCGGCCTCGTCGGCTACAATTTCGGCTTCATGAACGTGCAGGGCTACGTCACCCGCGATGTGGCCGAGCGCAATTACGGCGGCAAGGAAACCCGCGGCTGGCTGCGCATCATCGTCCCGTTCCTGCAGAACAAGGGTGAGGCCGAGCCGAACCGCACCCTGATCACCCGCCGTCAGGCCGAGGGGCGCTGAGAGAGGTCTCACGCGCCGACCGCGTCACGATACGAAGCCGGCCCCGATGGCGCTCCGCCGTCCGGGTCGGCTTTTTCATTGCACGCTATCCGTGATCGAGGTGCCGGTGCCGTGCAAGGCCGCGCATCACGCAAGAACGCATCGGGCCCTCACGGCGGCAGTGAACTTTTCTTCCGATTTTTCTCTTTCATGAACAATAGCGCCTCGTCCGGCGCTTGCCAGCGCGGCCGAGGCGCCACACACTTGCCACGGAAAGAGCCGGGGCCAACCCGGTCGTATCCGCTCCCGCACCGCGGGCTGACGGTGCGGTCACCCTTGGGAGGAGACTTCATGACCGTTGCGCGTATCCTGGCAGAGAAAGGCGGCTCGGTGGTCACGGTGCCGCCGCATCGCACCATCGACGAGGCGATCCACCTGCTGGCCGAGAAGCAGATCGGTGCCCTCGTGGTCGGCGATGCCGAGGGCCGCGTGATCGGCATCCTGTCCGAGCGCGACGTGATGCGGGCGCTGGCTAGCGAAGGCGCCTCGGCCCTCGACCGCCCGATCTCGCATCACATGACCGCGAAGGTCGTCACCTGCACCCGGCGCGCCAGCATCGAGGACGTGATGGAGACGATGACGGAAGGCCGCTTCCGCCACCTGCCGGTGGTGGAGGAGGGGCGTCTGGTCGGTGTCGTCTCGATCGGTGACGTGGTGAAGCGGCGTATCGCGACCGTCGAAGCCGAGCATCGTGCAATGCGCGACTACATCACGATGGCCTGACCTCGGGCTGGAATTCGAGCTCGTATCACTCGCGGCGGCCTTAACCGCGCGCCGCCGCGCCCTCGATCATGCGCCGGATCTCGGGCAGGGCCGTCCGCACCGCCTGACGGCCGAGGGCGATTCCGTCGGCCGCCCGGTGGAACTCGAACTGTCCGAACTCGGCAAGAAGCGGCCGGATCGCCACGTCCGGCGGTTCGCTCGCGAGCCGTGCCCGTGAGATCCGATCTTGTGTGATGTTGAACGCGTCGAGCATGACCCGCGCGACGCCGGGGCTCGGCGGGACGGCGGATGGTGCTGGCGCCGGTCTGCGGCGGCCCATGAGGCGGCGGCTCGCGCCGCTCAGTAGCCCCCAGCGGCCCCGGCGGCGCATGGTGGCCTCCAGCGTCTGCTCGATCGCACGCTCGACCGGCTCGTCGGGAGGGTCGAACACGGGATCGTCCCGCTCGGGACGGATCACCGTCGCGGGTGCGCGCGTCTCGCCCGCGAGATTCACGCAGATGACGAGGTCGGCGCCGAGCTCGCGGGCCAAGCGGACGGGCACCGGATTCACCAGCGTCCCGTCCATCAGCAGGCGCCCTTCGAGCGCGACCGGCGGGAAGATGCCGGGGATGGCGTAGGAAGCCCGCACCGCCTCGACCAGGGGCCCCCGGGACAACCACACCTCGTGGCCGGTGCCGAGTTCGGTCGCCACGCTGGCGAAGGCAAGACGCAGATCCTCAATGCGGAAACCGTCGAGTTCGCGAGCGAGACGGCGGCGCAGGCGCTCGCCCGCGATCAGGCCGGATCCGGTGATGCGCGGGTCGAGCAGGCCGACCACCCGGCGGCGGGTGAGCGAGAGTGCGAACGCCTTGAGGGCGCCGATGCGGCCCGCGGCGTAGGCCCCGCCGACCACGGCACCGATGGAGCAGCCCGCAACCACCTCCGGGAAGATCCCGGCTTCCTCCAACCCCTCGATCACGCCGATATGCGACCAGCCGCGGGCGGAGCCGCCGCCGAGCGCCAGACCGATGCGGGGGGAGCGGAAGCGCGGCGCCACCGGTTCCACGGCCCCTTCCGGAAAATGGGGCACAGTGGAACGGGACGCCTCGAACATCATCGATCCGGGTCGGCAGGGACGAGGGTAGGGGTGCCGGTGGCAGGATCGCGCTCGACCGCGCGGTAGAAGCAGGAGCGGCGGCCGGTATGGCAGCAGCCGCCGTCGCCGGCGACGTCCACCCGGATCAGAATCGCATCCTGATCGCAATCGACCCGCATCTCCACGACCCGCTGGATCTGCCCGGAGGTCGCGCCCTTGTGCCAGAGTTCGCCGCGCGAGCGCGACCAGTACCACGCCTCGCCGGTCTCCAGGGTGCGGGCGAGGGCCTCGGCGTTCATGTGTGCGAGCATCAGCACGCGCCCGTCCCCCGCATCGACGGCGATGCAGGCCACGAGGCCGTCGGGGCCGAAGCGCGGCGTGAGCCCCGCGCCTTCCTCGATCTCGGCGCGGGTGCCGGGGGAAGCGAATCGGTCGGTCATGATCGCAGGCTGATACGTCTCAGCCCTTCGGGTTCCGGACGAAAGTCAGGAAGCGGACCTGCTCGGACGGATCGTTCTTGTAGATGCCACGGAACTGCGTGGTGATAGTGGAGACGCCGGCCTTCTGCACGCCGCGCATCGCCATGCAGAGATGCTCGGCCTCGATCATCACCGCGCAGCCGCGCGGCTGAAGGATGCTCTCGATCGTGTCCGCGATCTGCGCCGTCATGGTCTCCTGCGTCTGCAGGCGACGGGCGAAGGCATCGACCACGCGGGCGAGCTTGGAGAGGCCGACCACGCCCTTGGTGGGGTAGTAGGCGATGTGGGCGAGCCCCATGAACGGCACCATGTGGTGCTCGCAGTGGGAATAGAACGGGATGTCGCGCACCAGCACGGCGTCGGAGTAGCCCTCGACCTCCTCGAAAACCCGCTCCAAGAGTGCATCCGCGTCGGCGCGGTAGCCGCCGAAGATCTGCTCATAGGCCTTCACCACCCGGGCGGGGGTGTCAATCAGCCCCTCGCGGGTCGGGTCGTCGCCGGCCCAACGCAGGAGCGTGCGCACGGCGGCCTCCGCCTCCTGCCGGCTCGGGCGGCCGAGCGCCACCTCGTTCGGCACCCGCTGGGCCGATTCGGGCAGGGGCGCGATGTCGGGGGCGATGTCGGGACGGCCCGGATCGTTGGCGCCGCGCATTCCTTGTAGGCCGACCGAACTCATGCGTCGCTCGTCGTCGCTCATGCCGTAGGACAGGGATTTGAGAGCGGCATCCATGGCATCTCCGGCCTTCGCCACACGCGCCTTCAAGGTGGTGCTGTCGGGCTTGGCGTACATCGTCGATCCGTCCCGGCGTCTTAAAAGCTCAAGTGCCGACGCCCTCGAACGATCCGAATCCTGGGCCAGGGCGTGACCGGGGTCGACGGTACCATTCTCGCGGAATGGCGGTGTCGCGCCTATATCGTCGCAATCGCGCCGTCGCGCAATGCATGGCATGCGTATCTGGCGCAACGAATCCTGCGACCTCACTCGAACAGGCGCCGCGAAAGGCGTGTCAGCGATGATCGACGACATCTACAACCGCCGCATCCTGGAACTGGCCGCCGACATTCCCCGCCTCGGCCGGCTGGCGGCACCGGACGCCACCGCCACGGCCCATTCCAAGCTGTGCGGCTCGACCGTCACCGTCGATCTGAGCCTGGAGGCGGACGGCGTCACGGTCGCCGACTTCGCCCATGACGTGAAGGCCTGCGCCCTCGGGCAGGCCTCCTCCTCGCTGATGGCCCGCCATGTCGTCGGCGCGACGGCCGAGGAGCTGCGTGCGGTTCGCGCCCGGATGCGGGCGATGCTGAAGGAGAACGGTCCCGCGCCGGAGGGCGAATGGGCGGATCTTTCCGTGCTGGAACCGGTGCGCGACTTCCGAGCCCGTCACGCCTCCACACTCCTGACCTTCGACGCCGTGGTGGACGCCCTCGACCAGATCGCCGCCCGCAAAGGCTCCGGCGCGCCCGAAGCCGCATGATCCGCCGGGCGGCGCATGGGGCGATCCGCGCCTACCAGCTCACGCTTTCCGGGCTTATCGGGCGCCATTGTCGGCACTGGCCGTCCTGCTCGGCCTATACCGACGAGGCGATCCAACGGCATGGCCTCTGGGCCGGCGGCTGGATCGGCTTTGCCCGAATCTGCCGCTGCGGTCCGTTCGGCACGCACGGCATCGACCTCGTCCCCGAACATCTGCCGGAGCGGGCCGCATGGCACCGGCCCTGGTCCTACGGCCGCTGGCGCGGTGTCGAGGCGCCGCCGCCCTTGGTGTGCGAGGCGGTGGAAGAGGGCCGCTAACGGCCTTCGTTTTCCGAGATTCGTCCGCCACCGCGCCGCCGGCCGGCACTTCGTGCGGCCAGCGGGACCGGCGTTCAGGCGATAGCGAACACGAAAAAGCCCCGACCTTTCGGCCGGGGCTCTCTCGTTTCAGAATCTGCGTCGTCGTTTAGCGGCGGTCGCCGAGCAGCGAGAGCAGGAACTGGAACATGTTGATGAAGTCCAGATACAGCGTCAGGGCGCCGTTGATGGACATCTTGGCCGCGCCCTCGGCATCGAAGCCGCTGTAGAGGTACATCTCCTTGAGCTTCTGCGTGTCGTAAGCGGTCAGGCCGGCGAAGATGAGGACGCCGAGCACCGAGATCGCGAACTGAAGCGCGGAAGAGGCCAGGAAGAGGTTCACCAGCGAGGCGATGATGATGCCTATCAGGCCCATGATCAGGAACGAGCCCATGCCCGACAGGCTACGCTTCGTGGTGTAGCCGTAGAGGCTCAGACCCGCGAAGGTCGCCGCCGTGATGAAGAACACTCGCACCACGCTGCCACCCGTGAACACGAGCAACAGGGTGGACATCGAGGCGCCCATTACCGCCGCGAACGCCCAGAACATCATGCGTGCGGACGAGGCCGACATGCGGTCCATCCGGAACGAGAACACGAAGATGAAGGCGAGCGGCGCCAGCATCAGCACCCACTTGAAGGGGCTGTTGTAGAGGAACTGCCCGAACGGAGTCAGGGCGACACGGCCGGCGCCGGTCTGCGCGACGGCGGCCATGTTGAGGGCGAGCGCCACGAGACCGGAGATCCCGAGGCCGACGACCATGTTGTTGTAGACGCCCAGCATGAAGCTGCGCAGGCCCTGGTCGACTTCGACCTGAGAGCCGGCGTACCCCTGCGGCTGGGCGCCGGCGCGGAACGGGCTGTTGTCGAATGCCATGAAAGTTTCCCTTGAAACCTCTCGGCGCGGAGTTGTGACGGGGTCCACGCGCGACCCCTGGCGCATCGAACGCGCCTTAGGCTCGAATATGTTCGCTTGAAGAACCATAAACAAGTGGGCCCTCAGCGTGCGGCCGCGTTTTCAACCTCCCGGAATAACGAAGATTTTTGCCGATCGATCGGGATGAAAAATCCCGTTCAATCGTAGCGACCTATTTTCAGAACTGGCGCAGATAGGGAGCCGGCCGCTGGCCGAGGATGCGCCACGTCCCCGCCAGCCCCACCACGACGGCGAAGACGACGGCGAAACCGGCGACCGCCAGCGCTCCGGCCGGGTCGGGCGCGAAGTCGAGGCGCATCACCCGGGAGACGATCACCCAGCCCGCAACCGATCCGGCCAGGATGCCGAACAACGCGGTGATGAGCCCGAGGGCGCCGTATTCCAGGGCGTAGGCCGAGAGCAGGCGCATCCGCGTGGCGCCGAGAACCTTCAGCACCACCGCGTCGTAGAGCCGGGCGCGGTGGCCGGCGGCGAGCGCGCCGGCCAGAACCAGAAGGCTCGCGATCACCGCGACGACGCTGGCGCCGCGGATCGCCAGGACCAGCTTGTGCACGAGGTCGTTGACGGCATCGAGCGCGTCCTTCACCCGCACGCTCGTCACCGAGGGGAAGGCCTTCGCCGCATCACGCACCACCTCGGCTTCCAGCTTCGGGTCAGGCCCGTTGGGGAGCGTCAGGGTCGCGAGATCGGCATGCGGCGCGCCGCGGAAGGTGCCGGGGGAGAACACCATCACGAAGTTGATGCCGAGCGAGCGCCACTCGATCTTGCGCAGGTTGGCGACCCGCGCAGTGATCGGGCGGCCGAGGACGTTGACGGTCACCGTGCCGCCGACCTTGAGCCCGAGGGCGCGCGCCAGTTCGAGATCGAAGGAGACGAGCGGCTGGCGCGCCTCGTCCGCGCTCCACCACGCCCCCTCGACGATCGACGAGCCGTCCGGCGGGGTCTCGGCGTAGGTGATGCCCCGGTCGCCGTCGAGCACCCAAGCGGCGTCTTCCGGCGGCTTGATCTGGCCGGCCGGCACGCCGTTCAGTGCCGTGATCCGTCCGCGCATCATCGGCACCCGCTCGATCTTGGCGTCGGGCGCGCGGGCGCCGAGGAAGGCGGAGAACGCCTCCGCCTCACGCGAGGGCACGTCGAGGAAGAACAGGCTCGGGGCCCGGCCCGGAAGTGAGCTTTCGAGCGCGCGGGTGATGTTGCTGTCGATGGCGCTGAGCGTCACCAGCAGCGTCGTGCCGAGGCCGAGCGAGAGCACGACCGCCGGGGTCAGGGCACCGGGACGGTGCAGGTTGGCCAAAGCCATGCGCGGCACCATGCCCTTCGGCCGCGGCAGGCGGGCGGCCCCGGCCATCAGTCCCGCCGCGACGAGGCGTAAGGCCCCAAAGGCAAGCGCGGCGGCCGCCATGAAGATCAGCGCCACCTTGCGGTCGAAAGCGGTGACGAGGGCAAGGCCCGCGAGCGCAAGCAGGGCGGCGGCGAGCACCGCGAGGTAGCGCCAGCGCGGGCGGCGCGCGGACGGATCGACGGCATCGCGAAACAGCCCGGCGACGGAGACGTCGTGGGCGCGGCCGAGCGGCAGGATCGCGAAGGCGAGCGCCGTCAGCAGCCCGTAGGCCGCCGCCAGAGCGAGGCGGGCCGGGGCGATCTCGGGGTTGAGCGGCAGCGGAAGCTGGTCGCGCAGCGCAAGGTCGAGAAGGAACGGCAGGGCCGCGCCGACGGCGAGGCCGAGCACGGTGCTGACCGCGGCAATCAGCATCACCTGGATCAGGTAGAGCGCGACCACCTGCGAGCCCGGCGCGCCGACGCTCTTGAGGGTGGCGATGGAGGCCTGCTTGCCATCGACGAAGGCGCGCGCGGCATTCGCCACGCCGACCCCGCCGACGATCAGCGCGGTGAGCCCGACGAGCGTCAGGAACTGCGTGAAGCGCTCGATGCCCTTGGCGAAGCGCGGATCGGCGTTGTCGCGCGCGCGCATCTCGAAACCGGCCTCGGGCAGGGCCTTCTGCACCGCCGCGTTGACAGCCGTCAGGCGCGCGTCGTCGGCGCCGGGCATTTGCAGGCGGTAGGTGAAGCGGTTGAGGCTGCCGGGTTGGATCAAGCCGGTGGCGCGCAGCGCGGCGAGCGAGACGAGCAGGCGCGGCCCGAATCCGATGCCGGAGCCGATCCGGTCGGGTTCCGAGGCGAGGGCGGCGCGGATTTCGATGGGAAAGCCGCCGAGCGTCACCCGGTCGCCGGGCTTGAGCCCGAGCCGGGTCAGCAAGGCCGGGTCGGCCGCCGCGCCGAAAACGCCATCCCGTTCCGCGATGAGATCCTGCACCGGCGCCTGCGGGTCCGTCTCGACCGTGCCGACTGCCGGATAGCTCGGATCGACCGCCTTCAACTCGACCAGGGCCGCGCCGCCATCGCCCGCCACCGCCATGGCGCGCAGGCTCGCGACCTCCGAGACCGGCGCCTGCCCCTCCAGCACGGTCCGCTCGGCCGGCGTCGCCTCGCGGTTGATCAGGCTGTAGGTGATGTCGCCGCCGAGAATCCGCCGGCCCTCGCGCCCGAGCCCGCCGGAGAGCGAGGCGGCGATCGAGGTGACGCCGCTGATCGCGGCCACGCCGAGCGCGATGCAGGCGATGAACACCCGGAAGCCCGAGAGCCCGCCGCGCAGCTCGCGCAGGGCCAGCCGGAGGGTGAGCGGCAGACGGGAGGCGGGGACCGGCTTCGAAGAATCCGGCTGGGACAGCGTGCCGTGCATGCGGGCTCGAGCGTTTCGTCGCCGGTCGGGCCGGCGGGGCCAATCTGGGCATTGAAGCGGCGCACGCAACTGTTCGCACCGCCGCACGGATCCATGCGGATCAGGACAGTATCACGGCACCGTCACGGGAAGGTCGATCGTCACCCGTGTTCCGACACCTTCCTCACACTCGATGGCGATCTGCCCGCGCAGGGTCGAGAGGACGAGATTGTAGACGATGTGCAGACCGAGCCCGGTGCTGCCCTTGTCGCGTCCGGTGGTGAAGAACGGGTCGAAGATCCGCTGCAGGTTCTCCCGCGGGATGCCGTGGCCGTCGTCCCGCACGACCATCCGGATCCGCGTGTCGCCGCGCCGGCTGACGTCGAGGACAGGCGTGTTGGACCTCGTGGCCCTTGCGCCGCAGGATCGGATCGAGCGTGCTCATCTCCGCGAAAGGCCGGGCGTCCGGCTGGGTGAGCAGCAGGGTCGCCGGCAGCAGGATCAGGACGGCGACGGCGAGCCGCAGCGCGGTGCCGCCACCCGGGACCCTTCCAAGCACCGGCGGCAGCCGCTACACCGGCAGCCCTTCGATCCGCCGAGTATCGGAAAGCCAGCCGTGTCGTCCCTGCGCCTGGGCGTGAACATCGATCACGTCGCCACCGTCCGCAACGCCCGCGGCGGGCTCGCGCCCGATCCGGTGCGCGCCGCCCACGAGGCCGTGGCGGCGGGGGCCGACGGCATCACCGCGCATCTGCGCGAGGATCGCCGCCATATCCGCGACGCCGACATCGCGGCGCTCAGGAAGCTGCCGGTGCCGCTCAACCTCGAAATGGCGGCGACCGACGAAATGGTCGGCATCGCGCTCGCCACCCGGCCGCATGCCGCCTGCCTCGTGCCGGAGAAGCGCGAGGAGCGCACCACCGAGGGCGGCCTCGACATCATCGCCGGCCGCGCGCATCTGGCCCCGCGCATCGCCACGCTGTCGGAGGCCGGCATCCGCGTCTCTCTGTTCGTCGAACCCGACGAGGCGGTGATGGAGGCGGCCCACGCCCTGCACGCGCCCGTGGTCGAGCTGCATACCGGCTCCTATTGCGAGGCGGTGATCGAGGGCGATCAAACGAGAATCGCGCACGAACTCGGCCGCATCGTGCGGGCCAGCGCGCACGGCGCCGGGCTCGGCCTGGAGATCCATGCCGGTCACGGCCTCACCGTGGAGAGCGTCGGCCCCGTCGCGGCCCTGCCGCAGATCCGCGAGCTGAACATCGGCCACGCCCTGATCGCCGAGGCGATCTTCGTCGGCCTGCGGCAGGCGGTTCACGACATGCGCGCGGCGATGGACCGGGCGCGGCGGCAGGCCGAGCCGTGATCCTCGGCATCGGCACCGATCTCTGCGACATCCGCCGCATCGAGTCCTCGCTCGAACGCTTCGGCGAACGCTTCACCCATCGCGTCTTCACCGACGGCGAGCGGGCGAAATGCGACCGGCGGGCCGCCCGCGGCCCGTCCTACGCGCGGCGCTTCGCCGCCAAGGAGGCTTGCGCCAAGGCGCTCGGCACCGGCATGAGCCAGGGCGTGTTCTGGCGCGACATGGAGGTGGTCAACCTGCCCAGCGGCCAGCCGACGCTCAATTTGAGCGGCGGTGCGCGGGAACACCTCGCCCGCATGGTGCCGGAGGGTTACGAGGCGCGCCTGCACCTGACGCTGACCGATGAGCCGCCTCTCGCACAAGCCTTCGTGATCATCGAGGCGGTGCCGATTACCGCGACATCATAGGTTTGTATCCGCACATCCCCTGCGTTGCGGGGCGGCGCAGCATAGTCTAGACCCGCCGCCCAGCAGGACAGCCACCGCCACGTGGGACGCGGCTGCCGATCTTACGGCGGGGCCGGAGGCTGTTTCACTCATGAGCATGGGACGCGCGCGCTTGGATCGCGAGGGCAAGACGGAGATCCGGCCGGCCGAGCCCGGAACCTGGGCGAGCATCCGGGAAACCGTGAAGGTCGGCGTGCAGGCGCTGCTCATCGCGCTCGTGGTGCGCACGCTGCTGTTCCAGCCGTTCAACATCCCCTCGGGCTCGCTGATCCCGACGCTGCTGATCGGCGACTATCTGTTCGTCTCGAAATACACCTACGGCTACTCGAAATACTCCCTGCCGCTCTCCGAGTACCTGCCATTCCAGGCGAATGGGCGGGTCTGGGGCGCCGAGCCGAAGCGCGGCGACATCGCCGTGTTCAAGTTGCCGAAGGACAATTCGACCGACTACATCAAGCGCGTGATCGGCCTGCCCGGCGACAAGATTCAAGTGATCGAGGGCGTGCTCAACATCAACGGCAAGCCGGTCAAGCGCGAGCGCATCGCCGATTACGAGACGCTCGATGCCTTCGACCAGACGGTGAAGGTCGCGCAGTACAACGAGACGCTGCCGGGCGGCGTGACGCACCGGGTGATCGAGCGCGATGGCGACCGCGGCTTCTGGGACAACACCGAGGTCTACACGGTGCCGGCCGGTCACTTCTTCATGATGGGCGACAACCGCGACAACTCCACGGATTCGCGCGACCTCGCCAGCGTCGGCTACGTGCCGTTCGAGAACTTCGTCGGCCGCGCCGAGATGATCTTCTTTTCCATCGACGAGCGCACCCCCGCCTGGCAGATCTGGCGCTGGCCGTCGGACGTGCGCTGGGGCCGCATCTTCTCGACGATTCACTGACCTCCTGACGAACGTGACAGCGACGGGACGATCCGCCCCTCTCCCTTGGAGAAGAGGGCGATGAGCGAGGACGGCGAAGGCGCCGCTCGCTCCAGCCGCGCCCGGCGCGCGCCTCGTCCCCGGCCGAGCCTCGCCGTCCTGGAGGCGCGCATCGGCCACGTTTTCGCCGACCCCACGCTGCTGCCGCTGGCGCTCACCCATGTGAGCAAGGCTGGTCCCTCCGGCCGGGTCGGCAGCTATCAGCGCCTCGAATTCTTGGGCGACCGGGTGCTCGGGCTCGCGGTCGCCGAGACGCTGTACAAGGCCCTGCCGGGCGCGGAGGAGGGCGAGCTGTCGCGGCGTCTGGCCGGCCTCGTGCGGCGCGAGACCTGTGCCGTGGTGGCCGAGGCCTGGGAGGTCGGGCCGCATCTCAATCTCGGCCCCGGCGAGATCCAGACCGGCGGGCGGCGCAACCAGACCATTCTGGCCGATGTCTGCGAGGCGATTCTCGGCGCGGTGTTTCTCGACGCCGGCTATGAGGCGACGCGCGCAATCGTGCAGCGCGCCTTCCGCCCCGGCGAGGAAACCGCGGCCCCGCGCGGGCGCGATGCGAAATCGGCCTTGCAGGAATGGGCGATGGCGCGCAGCCTCGCGATCCCGGTCTACGAGGTGGTGGAGCGCTCCGGGCCCGACCACGCCCCGGTCTTCCGGATCGCGGCGCGGGTCGAAGGCATCGAACCCGGTTATGGCGAGGGCGCCTCGAAGCGCGTCGCGGAGCAGGAGGCGGCCCGTGCCGTGCTCGCACGCGAGGGCATCGGTGGGACGCAAGGACAGGATGGATCAGGTGGTTAGGTCGCGGATGGTCGAATCGGATGTCTGAGCACGAGCCGGAACACGAGGCTGACGAAGACGGCGCCCCGCAGGAACAGCGGCCGGACGTGCGGCAAGCGACGCAGGAAGGGACGCGTGCAGGCTTCGTCGCGCTGATCGGCGTGCCGAATGCCGGCAAATCGACCCTGCTCAACGCCCTCGTCGGCGCCAAGGTCTCGATCGTCTCGCGAAAGGTCCAGACGACGCGGGCGCTGGTACGCGGCATCGTCATGGAGGGCGAGGCGCAGATCGTGCTGGTGGACACGCCCGGCATCTTCGCCCCGAAGCGCCGCCTCGACCGGGCCATGGTGCACTCCGCCTGGAGCGGCGCGGCGGATGCCGATGCGATCTGCCTGCTGATCGATGCCCGGAAAGGTGCGGACGAGGAGGTCGAGACCATCCTGCGCCGCCTGCCCGAGGTGAAGCGGCCCAAGATCCTGATCCTCAACAAGATCGACCTGATCGCCCGCGAGCGTCTGCTCGAACTGGTGGCAAAGCTCAACGCGATGGTGCCGTTCGAGGACACCTTCCTGATCTCGGCGCTCAAGGGCGACGGTGTCGCCGACCTGCGCAAGGCGCTGGCCGCGCGGATGCCGCCGAGCCCATGGCTCTACCCCGAGGACCAGATCTCCGACGCGCCGCTACGCATGCTGGCCGCCGAGATCACCCGGGAAAAGATCTACGACCGCTTGCACGAGGAATTGCCCTACCGCTCCACCGTCGAGACCGACCAGTGGCAGGTGCGGCCCGACGGATCGGTGCGCATCGAGCAGACGATCTTCGTCGAGCGCGAGAGCCAGCGCTCGATCGTGCTGGGCAAGAACGGCCAGACCATCAAGGCGATCGGGCAGGCGGCCCGCATCGAGATCACCGAGGTGGCCGAGGCCAAGGTGCACCTGTTCCTGCACGTGAAGGTCCGCGAGAACTGGGCCGACGATCCCGCGCGCTATCGCGAGATGGGCCTCGAATTCCCGACGGGCTGACCTCTATTCCCTCATCCATCCCATCCTCGCCCTCATCCTGAGGTGCCCGCCCGAGCGGGCTTTGACGGATCCTCCAGGGATCGCGCGGGATCTGGACGATCCTTCGAGGCCGCTGCTCCGCGTCGGCACCTCAGGATGAGGGCGAGGGCTGGAAGGATCATGATCCCGATGGCCGCAGCCTGAATGCCAACCCCCATGCCCCAAACCGACTCCGACATCCGAGCCATCCTCTACGGCCTCCCTCCCGCAGACCTCGCGGAGGTGCCCGATGGGGCCGCCCAGGTCTCGCCGCTGATCCCCGGATCGGCGCGGCTGGAGGATGTCGCCGAGGCGAGCCTCGATTCAGCCCTATTGCTGGCCCCGCCCGGCACGGCGGAGCGGCGCTACGCCCTGGCGCTCGCGATCCGCGCCGTGCGGCCCGGCGGGCGACTGGTGGCGATGGCGCCCAAGGACAAGGGCGGCACCCGGCTCGCCAAGGAGCTGCGTGGCTTCGGCTGCGCCGTCACCGACGAACCGCGACGCCACCACCGCATCTGCACGGCGACGCGTCCCGAGGTGCCCGCCGGCCTCGAGGCCGCATTGGCGGGCGGCGCGCCGCGTCACATCGACAACCTCGCGCTCTGCACCCAGCCCGGAATCTTCTCCTGGGACCGGCTCGATCCCGGCAGCGCCCTGCTGCTGCGGCATCTGCCCGCGCTCTCGGGGCGCGGCGCCGATTTCGGCTGCGGCCTCGGCATCCTGGCCCGTGCGGTGCTGAAATCGGCGAAGGTCGCGTCGCTCGCCCTGATCGACATCGACCGCCGCGCCATCGAGATGGCCCGCCGCAACGTCGGCGAGCCCGGCGCCACCCTGCACTGGGCGGATCTGCGCAGCGCCGAGCTGGCCCTATCGGGCCTCGACTTCGTCGTCACCAACCCGCCCTTCCACGATGGCGGCGCCGAGGATCAGGCGCTCGGCCAGGTCTTCATCAACCGCGCGGCGGCGGTACTGCGGCCGAGTGGAACGCTCTATCTCGTCGCCAACACCCACCTGCCCTACGAGGCGCCCCTGCGCGCCGCCTTCCGCACCGTCACGACGCTGGCGACGGAGGGGGGCTACAAGCTGTTCGAGGCGCGTAAATGAAGGCGCTCCGCCTCGACCGGCTGCTGGCCAATCTCGGTTACGGCTCGCGCCGGGAGGTCGAGGGGCTGGCCCGCGCCGGCCTCGTCCGCCTCGACGGGCAGGCCCTGCGGGACGCCTCGCAGCGCATCCCGCTCGCGCCCGATCTCTCCGCCCGGATGCGGGTGCAGGGCGAGGCGCTCGATCCGCTGCCGGGCCTCTGCCTGATGCTGCACAAGCCGCTCGGCGTCACCTGCTCGCACAAGGAGGTCGGGCCGCTGGTCTACAGCCTGCTGCCCGAGCGCTGGCGGCGGCGCGATCCGGCGCTCTCCACCGTCGGGCGCCTCGACAAGGAGACCTCGGGCCTCCTGCTGATGACCGATGACGGCGCGCTGCTGCACCGGATCATCGCGCCGAAGGCCAAGGTGTCCAAGCGCTATCGGGTGACCCTGGCCCGCCCGCTCCAGGGCGACGAGACCGCGATCCTCGCCTCGGGCGAGATGATGCTGGAGGACGAGGACAAGCCGCTCCTGCCGGTGGAGATGGAGACCGACGGCCCGACCCATTGCACCGTGACCCTGCACGAGGGCCGCTACCATCAGGTCCGGCGCATGTTCGCCGCGCTCGGCAACCACGTCGATGCACTCCACCGCGACCGCGTCGGCGGCCTGGCGCTCCCCGCGGACTTGCCGGCGGGCGAGTTCCGGATCCTGGGGCCTGGCGAGATCGCCACTTTGTTCGAGGGGTAGCGCTCTATCCCGCCAAGGCCTTGCGCCGCGCGAGGCGCCGGTCGAGGAGCACCAGCGTCCATCCGACCGCGAGGAAGGCCGCCGCGATCGCCCCGGCATAGGCCGCCACCGGCCCCCAGCCGATCTTGCCCACATCGAGGAACGGGTACGGATAGCGCGCGTCGTAGGCGCCGCGGGCGAGCGTGTAGCCGAGGTAGATCAGCGGGTAGCTGGCAAACAGCGCGAGATCGCGCAGCGCAAGGCGCCCCTTCGGCACGAAGGCGAGCCAGAACAGCGGCACCATCACCGGCAGCGCTTGGTGGAGCAGGACATCGCCGACGAGGTCGCCGCCGCGCAGGGTCCTGACACCGTAGAGCAGCAACCGCTGCACGAGGCCGACGAGCAGGGTCGCGAGCACGGTTGTGGCGACGAGCCGGGGCTGGGCCAGGGCCGGCACCCGCAGGGCGATCCCGCCGAACACCGCGAAGACGAGGAGCCCGGTGAGGTTCGTGAAGTAGGCGGCCATGATCCAGGCCGCGAGCGGCACCGAGCCGGTCCGGCCGAAAACGGCGGAGAAGCCGAACCCGACGCCGACGGCGGCGCAAAGTGCGATCAGGGCCGCAGAGAGGCGGGCGGAGCGGGAATTCATGGCCGGATCACGTCTGGGCGGAAGTGGCAGCAGCTTCTGGCTCCTGTTCGCGACCAAGACGTGACGCGGCTTGACACGCGAGGCCCCGTGCCGGACGCCACCGGCCCGTGCTGCTCGATCTCCTGCATCTCCTCACCACGCCCGCGCCGCGGGCCCAGCGCCGGCTCGGCTACCTGCGCGACAGCATCTGGCTGATGTCGCGGGCGCGCCGCTGCCGCCGGGCCTGGGCGCCGCATCTGGAGGCGAGCCGGGCGGTGATGCGCGCGGCCATCGCCGCCACCGAGCGGCGCGACACCGCGGTGGTGCTGGGCTCCGGGCTCCTGCTCGACGTGCCGTTGGCGGATCTCGCCAGAACCTTCCGGCGGGTGGTGCTGATCGATGCCGTGCATCTCCGGCCCGCCCGGCGCGCGATCCGCGCCTTCCCCCATGTCGAGACGCTGACGGCGGATCTCAGTGGCGCGATGGCGCTGATGACCGGTGCGGCGCGCGATCTCGATCCCCGCCTGCCGCCGGTCTGCGCCGAACCCGGCACCGGCCTCGTCATCTCCGCCAACCTCCTCTCGCAACTGCCGATCCGCCCGGTCGAGCGGCTCGAGGCCTCGCGCCATCCCCTCGGGGCCTGGACCTCGGCGGACGGCGACGCCTTCGGCCGCCGGATCGTCGAGGGCCATCTCGATGCGCTGGCGGGCCTGACGGCGCGTGTCTGTCTCGTCACCGACATCGACGAGACCGAGGAGGACCGGCAGGGGCAGGTCCACGCGCGGCACGACCTTCTCTACGGCGTGCGGCTCGGACGCCCTGAGCAGGCCTGGACCTGGGAGCTCGCTCCGTTCGGAGAGACCGCGCGCGGCCGGCGCCTGATCCATCGCGTCGCAGGGTTTTCGCATTGGACGCCGTGAGATGAGCCCTCGTCGCCATCGCTGCGGGCATCCGTCAAACTCTCAGAGCAAAATAAGAAGAACGATCCAGGTGTTCGGCTGTCTGGCAGTCCCGAAGGGTTTATCTGGCGAGATCGGCCGGTACATCCAACTCGATTGTCGGATCGGGCGGAATGTTCGGAAAATCTGATCGGGAAAAACAGAAAAGACATTCGGGAGGTTTCAGCATGACGTGCCGCTACTCCATCCTCCTTCTCGCCGCGATCCTCGCGCCCGGCGCCGCCAGCGCCCTGTCGATGACCGACACGCTGGAGGCGTGGCGGCAGAGCTCGACCATGGATCGCCTCCAACTCGCGACCCGCTTCGGCAAGTCGTTCGTGTCGGTCAACGAGAGCTTCACGGCGGGCTACTTCGTCAAATGCATCGACGAGGTAGCGGGCTATTCCAATGCGCAGAAGGCCAAGATCGAGGACGCGGTCCGCGAATGCGTCGCCTCGCAGCTCCGGATGACGGGCAAGGGACAGGCGGACGAGTAGCCGCCTCTCAAATCTCGATCTCCGTGCCGATCTCGATCACCTGCCGCGCCGGCACGCAGAAATGGGCGCCGGTGCGCTCGGCGTTGTTCTGCATCACCGCGAAGACCGCCTCGCGCCAGTCCGACATGCCGCGCTGGTCGGAGACCGGGATGATCGTCTCGTGGCCGACGAAGACGGTGAGATCCTCGGTGAATTCCTTCGGTAGGAGGCCGGCGCCGACGGCACAATCCAGCCCCTCGGGTATCGAGGCCGATTGCATGAAGCCGTAATGCAGCACGACGCGGCGGATGTCGGGGGTGATCTCGGTGACGCGGGCGCGCTCCTCGCGCGGCACCGTCGGCGTCTCCTCGAACAGGGCGGTCACGATCAGCACGCGGGCGTGCAGTGCGCCCAGGCGCTCGACGAAGCGCAGCATCGGCAGCGGGATACCTTCGGTCGCCGAGGACAGGAAGGCAGCCGAGCCCGGCAGGGTCGTCGGCGGCTCGTGGCGGAGGCTCTCGAGGAAGTGCGCCTCCGGCGGGCGCAGGCCCGTGCGCGCCTGTTCCAGGCAGGTGTTGCCCTTGAGCCATGTCAGCATCAGGAAGGCGATCGCACCCGCCAGCAGCAGCGGAAACCAGCCACCCTCGAACAGCTTCACGCTGTTGGCCGAGAGGAAGATCAGGTCGATCACGAGGAAGAAGCCGTTGACCGCGAGCACGATGGGCCAGCCGAAACCCCATTTGCGGGCGACGAGGCCGGCGAGCAGGGTCGTGATCGCCATCAGCAGCGAGACGGCGATGCCGTAGGCCCCGGCCAGCGCGTCGGAGGAACGGAAGATCAGAACGGCCGCGAGCGTCGCGGCGGCCAGCAGCCAGTTCACCAGCGGCACATAGATCTGCCCGCTCTCGTCGGGCGCGGTGTGGACGATGCGCAGCGGCGGCAGGAAGCCGAGCTGGATCGATTGCCGGGTCAGCGAGAACACCCCCGAGATCACGGCCTGTGAGGCGATGACGGCGGCCAGCGTCGCCAGCCCGATCAGCGGGTAATGCAGGACGCCCGGCGTCAGGCGGTAGAACGGGTTCTCGGCCGCGGACGGATCGACCAACAGGATCGCGCCCTGCCCGAAATAGTGGATCACCAGCGCCGGCAGCACGAGAACGAACCACGCGACGCGGATCGCCCGCGCGCCGAAATGGCCGAGATCGGCATACATCGCCTCGCCGCCGGTGACGGCGAGGAAGGCCGCGCCCAGCATCGTGAAGCCGACATGCAGGCCGGCATGCGCCGTGAACTCGACCGCGCGCAGCGGATTGACCGCCGCCAGGATCTGCGGCGCCTGCACGATGCCGCCGATGCCGAGGGCGGCCAGCACGAGGAACCAGACCAGCATCACCGGCCCGAAAATCCGGCCGATGAAGGCCGCCCCCTGGCGCTGCACGAGGAACAGGCCGACGAGGATGACCAGCGTGATCGGCACGATGAAGCGGTCGAGGGCGGGCGCATCGACCCGCAGGCCCTCCACCGCCGAGAGCACCGAGATCGCCGGGGTGATCGCGCCGTCGCCGTAGAGCAGGGCGGCACCGACGAGGCCGACCACGAGCAGCAGTGCCTGCCGCGAGCCGGGTTGCGCATGGCGGGCGCCGAGCAGCGCCAGCATGGCGACGATGCCGCCCTCGCCACGGTTGTCGGCGCGCAGGATCAGCACCGCGTATTTCAGCGAGACGACGAGGATCAGCGCCCACAGGATCAGCGAGACGGCGCCGGTCACCGCGACCGGGCTCGGATTTCCGCCCGGACTTGCGGCGCGCACCGCCTCCTTGAGGGCGTAGAGCGGGCTCGTGCCGATATCGCCGTAGACGACGCCGAGGGTGGCGATCAGCAGGCCGGCGCCAAGGCGGCGGCCCGGCCCGGATACCGATCCGTCCGCTCCGGAGAGGGGGGCAGCGGGCTCGCTCAAGACTGCGCTCCGAAAGGCGGGGCCGTTGGTGGCGATTCACCTATGGGGGCGGCGGATTAAAAGCCAGGGTCTTTCGTAATTGTGTGCCGGGGTCGATCACGGCTCGCGAGACGGGGAGGCATCCGGCCCGGTCTTGTCGGGGTTGGGGCGGCCGTCGCGCAGCCGGGCGGCGGCGGCCGCCGCCTTCTCGGCGATGCGGCGGCGCAGGTCGTCGGACAGCTCGATATCGACGAGGCGCCAACCCCAATCGCGCAGGCGCAGGCGGATGCGGAACTGCTCGTGGCGGGGCCGGTCCGGCGGCACGGCGACCAGCACGGAGCGGAAGCCACGCATGTCGGCGGCGAGATAGTAGCCCAGCAGCCGCTTGAGATCGGGGATGCGCAGGCCGTCGCGCCGCTCGTGCCGGCCGGCCGGGGCGGCGAGGTCGGCGCCCTGCGGCCAGCCGTCGTCGAGGAGGTCGATCACGGCCTTCGGCGTCAGCGCCGATTCCATGATCGGGAGCGCGACCGCCGCCGCCGCGTCGGCGATGCGCTGCCGCTCGCGCGGATCGAGGGCGTTGCTGTCGGCCTTCACGGCGGCGCTGATCTGGCGCGCGAGCGACAGGCGCAGCGTGCGGAAGTTGACCCGCTGCTCCACGGCGGCCGCGTCGCCCGCCTGCACCGCGGCAGCGAAGCCGTAGAGCGACCAGAACGGCGTCAGCGTGTAGGCGAACCAAGCCGCCACCGCGAGAAGGGGAATGAGCCACCACCGCATCGGATCAGCCGCGGACGCGCGGATGGATCATGCCGGGTTGTCCCCGGCCCCATTGTCCCCGGCGCCATGCCAGCCCGTCAGCCCGGAAAAAGCCGCGACGACGCCCTCGTAGACGGGGCGCTTGAAGGGAACGATGAGATCCGGCAGCACTTCGAGCCGCTCCCAGCGCCACGCCTCGAATTCGGGCTTGTGATGGCCGTCGCCGGGGGCCTCCACGTCGATCACCGACGCGTCGCCGGTGAGGCCGAAGGCGAACCATTTCTGGCGCTGGCCGCGGTAGCGGCCCTTCCAGGCCTGCTTCATCACCGCGGGCGGCAGATCGTAGGCGAGCCAGTCGCGGGTCTCGCCGAGCAGCGTGACGGCGTCGGCCGGCACGTTGGTCTCTTCGTGGAGTTCGCGGAGCGCCGCGGCGAGGGGCTCTTCCCCCTCGTCGATCCCGCCCTGCGGCATCTGCCACGCGAGATCGCCATCGACATGTTCGGGGCCCGCCTCGCGCTTGCGCCGCCCGATGAAGACGCGGCCGTCGCGGTGGAACAGGGTTACCCCCACGCAGGGGCGGTAGGGCAGCGCGCTGCCCTCGGGCAGGCGCAGGAGGTCGTCGTCGGGGCGGGTCATGGCGGGCTCGTGCTGGCGGCGCGACCATAGGAGGCCGAACCGGTGCGGGCAACGCCGACCTAACCCCTATCTGAGGCCGTAAAACGAGCGTGGGCGCGGCCTCGGCCGAGCCCACGTCTTTCCCTGCCGTTCCCGAGGTAGAACTCAGGCGGCGCGCACGTTGGCGAGGAAGCGGCCGACTTCCGCCGAGAGATGCTGGGACTGGTGCGACAGCTCGGAGGAGGCGGCGAGCACTTCGGCGGCGGTCGCCCCTGCCTCCTCGGCGGCCTGCGCCACGCCCGCGATGTTGCTCGTCACCTCGCCCGCACCCATGGCCGCCTGGGCGACGTTGCGCACGATCTCCTGTGTCGCCGCGCCCTGCTGCTCCACCGCTGCCGCGATCGAGGCCGCCACCGAACTGATCTCCTCGATGCGCCCGGTGATGCTGCCGATAGCCGAGACTGCGTGGCCCGTGGTCTCCTGAATGCGGCCGATCTGGCCGGAGATCTCCTCCGTCGCCCGTGCGGTCTGGTTGGCGAGCTCCTTCACTTCCGCCGCGACCACCGCGAAGCCGCGGCCGGCCTCACCCGCGCGCGCCGCCTCGATGGTGGCGTTGAGGGCGAGCAGGTTGGTCTGCCCCGCGATCGTGGTGATCATGGTGACGACGTCGCCGATCTTGGAGACAGCCGCGCTGAGAGCCCGGACATGGGCCGCCGTTTGCGCGGCCTCTCCCACCGCCGCCTGGGCGAGCGTCGAGGAGCCGCTGACCTGCCGACCGATCTCCTGCACCGAGGCGCCCAGCTCCTCGGCCGCCGCCGCCACGGTGTTGACGTTGGTCGCGGCTTCTTCCGCCGCCGCCGCCACGCTGATCGATTGGCCGGCGGTACGGGTCGCGGCGCCGGTCATGCCATGCGCCGAGGCCTGCAATTGGGCTGCGGCGGACGAGACGAGGCTGACGACGCCGCCGACCGCGCCCTCGAACCGCTCCGCCATCTCGCGCATCGCCGCCTTGCGCTGCGCTTCCGCCCCGGCGCGGGCCGCGGCGCTCTCCTCCTCAAGGTTGCGCATGCGGATCAACCCCGCCTTGAAGATCTGCACCGCGTCGGCGATCGTCCCGATCTCGGTCCGCCGACCCTGATGCGGGATCGTCACCGTAAGGTCGCCCGCAGCCAGCGCCTGCATCGGCTCGACCACGGAGGCGATACCGCGGGTCACGCCGCGGGTGATCAGCACCGCGAGCAGGATCGCGAGGACGAGCCCGAAGACGAGGACGGCAAGGCCGATCGTTCGCACCTGCTGGAACACGGTCTCGCCCTTCGCCATTGCGCGGGCGGCGCCTTCGTTGTTGAAGGCGATCAGCTTCTCCAGGGCGTTCGACATCGCCCGGCGCGGGGCGAGGCCTTTCGCCTCGTAGTAGGAGAAGGCGTCCGCCTTCCGGCCCTGACGCGAGAGATCCATCACGGTCCGCCGCTCGGCCTCGAAGGTGGCGGTTTCCCGCGCATAGGTGTCGTAGAGCGCCCGCTCCGCGGCATCGGTGATTAGGGTCTCGTAGGCCGCGCGCTTATCGGTGATGAGCTTGCCGAAGCGCTCGAAATCCTTGTCCATGGACGCGATCAGTTGCGGGTCGGTCGCTTGCGTGTGCCGCAGCATCACGCCGTTCATCCGCGCCGCCGCCGTGTCGATCTCGCCGAGCAGGCGCACGCTGGGAAGCCAGTTGCGCTCGATGTCGAGTGCTTGGTCGCGCATCGTCTGCGTTCCGACGAGGCCCAGAACCCCTAAGCTGACGAGAAGGATCGTCAGCACCGTGAATGAAGCGATGAGCTTGCTGCGAATGGGGAGAGTTTGGAGCGACACGGAGGACTCCGACAGGAACGGCTCGCGCGATTCTGCTGAGCGAGCGGCGGGATCCTGGCCCGAAAACACTTACCGGATCGCGAATTGTTCAAATGATTTCTCGCAGCGTGACGGGATTAAATGGATGTATGCTTCGCAGTGAGCCGAAGACTGATATGGGATGATCTTCATGCGATCTGCGCGTGTCCCATGCGCCAGAAATGCAGGGCAAGCGTGTCACGGTGTGCCGTCCGGAGATTTGCCGGGCTCAGACGGCATCACGCCGACGAACTCGCTCGATCGGGCCGGGTCCTGACCAATCCGGCCGGATGACCGATTTTGGATGGCCGCCATCCCACCATCGGCAACCGCCGTTCGGGCGATGTTTAGGGCGCGGCGCTCGTCAGCTTGGAGACGCTGCCCGGGCGGCGCAGGATCGCGCTCACCGGCACGAGCCGGATGCCGCGTGCCTCCAGATCGCGCGACCACCGCGACAGGCGCTCGATCGTCAAGGGCGAGGCACTGGACGAGGCCAGCACGAGGCCCTTCTGCCGAGCCAGCGTCTCCAGGCGTGCGAGTTCCGCGTCGATGGCGTCGGGCCTCGCGACGGCGTCGATCACGATCTCGGCCCGCGCGGTCGGCAGCTTGGTCTTCGCCGCGGCGGTCGCGACCTGCGAGCCGGGCGCCGCACCGTCATCGACGAAGCCGAGCCCGCGGGCGGATAGGTCCTTCAGCACCGGTTCGAGGGCGGCGGGCTCGCTCATCAGCTTGGCGCCCATGAAGTTCACGGCCGCGACGAAGCCGGGGAACCGGCTCATCGCCCAGGCCGCCCGGTCGAGGTTCTCGCCGGGGCGGGCCGAGGCCAGGAGCGTCTGCGGCCCCGGATCGCTGTCGGGATAGTCGAACGGCTCCATCGGTAGTTGGAGCAGGATCTCGTGGCCGGCCTCGCGGGCGCGGGTCGCAGTCTTTTCGAGATCGTTGCCGTAGGGCGAGAGCGCGAGGCTGACCGCCGCCGGAAGCCGGGCGATGGCGCCGAGGGTGGCGTTCTCGCCGATGCCGAGACCGGAGACGAGGATCGCGATGCGCGGCCCGGTGCCGGGCTCGTCCGGGCGGGCATAGACGTCGAGCGGGCGCAGCCGTCCTTCGCCGAGGCGGGGCAGGGGGCCGTGGCGCCCGCGCTCGGTCAGGCGCGCATCGGGGGCCGGCGCGAGCTTCACCTGGGCCGCGTTCGGGACGCGGATGATCACCGGTGCATCGGGGGCCGTCGAACCGTCGGGGCGGAACACGCTGACGCCGGAGGCTTGTTCGACCTCGCTGGCGGATTGTGCCGGTCCCTTCGAGGCGGGCGGTGCGGCGTCTGCGATGCGGGGGGCCGAGGCAGGGGCCTCGCGGATCTCGATGAGCGCTTGGCCCCGAGGCTCGCCGCCGCGGGGATCGCCTGTGAGCGCGATGCCACCGGCGATCAGCGCCAGAATCACGGCGCCGCCGCCCGCCGCCGCCGCGCCTGCGGACGGGCGCAGGGCAAAGCGCGGACGGGCCGCCTTGTCCGCGACACCGAGAGGCTTCGTCAGGATGTCGTCGGCCGCGTCGCTCACCCGCCGTCCTGCCTGTTGGCGCATGCTCTGAGAACCGGGCGCAGCCTCCAACGAGAAACGGCCCGCAATCCCGGTCTGAACCGGTATTGCGGGCCGTCATGGTTAATCTTTCCCTAACACCGCGGCGGATGCCCGCTGCGGGCCGGCACAATCAGTTCTGCGTAGCCGGCTTCGTCACGTTGGCTGCACCCTTCTGGATGCCGTGCAGGAAATCGACCGCAGAGATGAGCTGCTTGTCCTTGGCCGGATCCGGCGGGATGTAGGCCGAGGAACCACCGCGCTCCTCGGTATCCTTCTGCTTCAGGTGGCCCTTCAGGCCGGCCTCGCCCTTGGTCTCGTCCTTGCCCTTCAGGTCGTCGGGCACCTCCTGCAGCACCTCCTGATCCGGCTCGATGCCCTTCGCCTGGATCGAGCGGCCGGACGGCGTGTAGTAGCGCGCGGTGGTCAGGCGCAGGGCGCCCTGGCCGCCGAGCGGGATGATCGACTGCACCGAGCCCTTGCCGAAGGAGCGCGTGCCCATGATGGTCGCGCGCTTGTGATCCTGCAGGGCGCCGGCCACGATCTCGGAGGCAGAGGCCGCGCCGCCGTTCACCAGCACCACGATGGGCTTGCCCTTGGCCAGATCCCCGGCCTTGGCGGAGAAGCGCTGCGTCTCGTCTGGGTTGCGGCCGCGGGTCGAGACGATCTCGCCGCGGTCGAGGAAGGCGTCGGACACCATCACCGCCTGATCGAGCAGGCCGCCGGGGTTGTTGCGCAGATCGAGCACGTAGCCCTTGAGCTTGTCGCCGCCGATCTCGCTTTGGAGCTTGTCGATCGCGGTCTTCAGGCCGTCATAGGTCTGCTCGTTGAACTGAGTCAGGCGGACATAGCCGACATCGCCGCTCTCGACCTTCGAGCGCACGGGGCGGATCTTGATGACGTCGCGCGTCAGCGAGACGTCGAGCGGCTCCTTGGCCTCCTTGCGGGAGATCTTCAGCTTCACCGTGGAGTTCACGGGGCCGCGCATCTTGTCGACGGCTTGGTTCAGGGTGAGACCCTGGACCTGATCCTCATCGATCTGGGTGATGATGTCGTTGGCGAGCAGGCCGGCCTTGGAGGCGGGCGTGTCGTCGATCGGCGAGACGACCTTGATCAGGCCGTCCTCCATGGTGACCTCGATGCCGAGGCCGCCGAACTCGCCCTTCGTCGTCGTCTGCATGTCGCGGAAGGATTTCGCGTCCATGTAGCTCGAATGCGGATCGAGCGAGGTCAGCATGCCGTTGACGGCCGACTCGATCAGCTTCGACTCCTCGGGCTTCTCGACGTAGTCGGTCCGCACCTTCTCGAACACGTCGCCGAACAGGCTCAGCTGCCGGTAGGTCTCCGCCGAGGCCGCGATGGCGCTCGTGCCGGACAGGAGCTGGGTCTGGGTCGACAGGGCCGAGGCGCCGACGCCGAGGACCGCGCCGAGTAACACGAGGGACACTTTGCGCATTATCCGCGAACCTTCTCGCTGGAACTTCTGGCCCACCACGGCTCCGGATCGATGGAGCCGCCGTCTTTCCTGAATTCGACGTACAGGACGGGATCAATCCGATCATCGTCCTTCTGTGACGCAGCCTGCGTCACGTTCGCCGGCGTGCTTGCCGGGGTGCCGCTGCCCTCGCCCATCACGGCTACCGGTTCGCCCGCCAGTACGAACTGGCCGACCTCGACGTTGATCTGATCCATCCCCGCGAGCAACAGATAGTAGCCGTCGCCCGCATTGATGATCAAGAGACGCCCGTAGGAGCGAAAGGGTCCGGCAAACGAGACCCACCCGTCCGCGGGCGAGGAGACCACCGCCTTCGGCCGTGCCCGCAGCGAGATGCCGCGGGTGGTGCCGCCCTGGCCGTCGGGCTGGTTGAAGCCGCGCAGCAGGGGGCCGCTCACCGGCCTGGGCAGATCGCCGCGGGCTTCCGTGAACTTCACCTTGGGGGCGAGCCGCGCCGGATCGCGCGCGCCGGCCGCCGCGAACTTGTCCTGGATCGCCCGCTGCTCGCGTTCGGCGGCGGCGCGGACGGCGTCGGCGGCGCGGCGGGCGCTCGACAGCTCGCCCTCCATCCGGTCCACGAGTTCCTTGAGCGATTTGGCCTGAGTGCCGAGCTCGGTACTCTTCTGGCGCTCGGCGGTGAGGCTGGTCTCGACCTCCGCCTGACGGCTGCGGCGGGCCGCGATCAGCGCGTCGAGGCGCTGGCGCTCGGCGGCCCACCCCGCGAGATCTTTCTTCAGCGCCTCGCGGTCGGCGGCGATGAGGCCGCGCACCCGCACCAGTTCGGTGAGGTCGCCGGCCAGGGTGTCGGCCTCGCCGCGCAGCTCCGGCACCACCGCGCCGAGCATCATCGAGGTGCGGATCGCCGCCAGCACGTCCTCGGGGCGCACCAGCACGGCCGGCGGCGGGCGGCGGCCCATGCGCTGGAGCGCGGCCAGGATCTCGGCGATGACCGCGCGGCGCGCCTCCAGCGATTTGCGGATCGCCGCGTCGCTGTCGGTCAGCGCGCGCAGGCGCTCCTCCAGCCGGTTCATCCGGTCCTCGGTCGCCTGGGCTTGCCGCCCGGCATCGAGCAGCGCGGCGCTGAGCTTGGTCCGGTCGGAGCCGATCGCGGCGATCTCGGACTCGAGTGCTGCCCGGTTGCCGCTGCTGGCCGCCAGCGCGTCCTCGATCTGCTTGAGGCTCTGGGCGCGGCGGTCCCGCTCCTCCTGCGTGCGCCGCATCGCCTCCGGATCAGGCACCGTCTGCGCGCGCACGGGCAGGGCAAGGCCGCCTGCAAGGCAGGCAAGAGCCGTCAGCGTGGCCGTCAGGATCGTTGCCGACCGGGAATGCGCCGTCACCTTGGATCTCATGCCTCGGGATCGCCCCGGTGATAGGGGTGTCCGGCCAGGATGGTCAGCGCCCGGTAGACCTGCTCGAGGGCGAGCACGCGCACCAGGCCGTGCGGCAGTGTCGCCGCCCCGAAGGCGAGAATATGGTCGGCACGCCCGCGCACATTCTCGTGAAGGCCATCCGCCCCGCCGACGACGAGGACGAGGCTGCCCCGCCCCGCATCGCGCCATGACCCGATCTTGTCGGCGATGCGCTCGCTCGGCCAGTCGGAGCGGCCGCGCTCGTCGCAGGCGATCACTGCCGCGTCGCCCGGCACCAGGGCGAGGATCGCCGCCGCCTCCTCGGCGATGCGGTCGGCCGAACGGCGCGCGCGCGATTCGGGGATTTCGGCGAGGTCGCAGGCGGTGACGCCGAGGCCCTTCCCGAGCGCGACGGCGCGCTCGCGGTAGCGGGCGGCGAGATCCCGCTCCGGCCCGTTCTTCAGGCGTCCGATGGCGACGACGAGCAGGCGCAAGGGGCGTGAGCGATCCCGGAAGCGAGGTGACGGGGCGCGATAGCACGATCATGCCGGGGGCGGGGAGCCGATCGCGCCGGAAAATGTCGCCGGCAATGCAGTCTGCGAGACGGGAGCACGGCCGAGACGGGGTGGCGGCGCGGCGGCGGCGACCTACCTGCCGCCCTCACGAACGCCTTTGGCCCGGAGCCGGCCTTCCGCCGCGCCCACCCGTCCGGGATCTCACGACAGGATCACGATGCACTCGCCCGCCAGCGCCGCCCCGACGCGCCTCGACCGCAAGGCCGTGGGAGCGGTCGTGCTCGGCAATGCCCTCGAATTCTACGACTTCACGATCTACGCCTTCTTCGCCAAGTCGATCGGCGCGACCTTCTTCCCCTCGGACAGCCCGACCGACAGCCTGCTCGCCTCGCTCGCCCTGTTCGGGATCGGCTACGTGATGCGCCCCGTGGGCGGCGTGCTGATCGGCGCCTTCGCCGACCGGGCCGGGCGCAAGCCCGCCATGCTCATCACCATCGCGCTGATGGCCGTCGGCATGCTGATGCTGGCGGCCTGCCCCGGCACGGCGGTCCTCGGCGTCTGGGCTCAGGTGATCGTGATCGCCGGGCGGCTGATCCAGGGCCTGGCGCTCGGCGGCGAGGTCGGCCCCTCCACCGCCTTCCTGATCGAGGCAGCCCCGGCGCGGCACCGCGGCTTCGTCGCGAGTTGGCAGATCGCGAGCCAGGGCTGCGCCGCCCTGTTCGCCGGCCTGTTCGCCACCGTGCTGACCCTGGTGCTCGGCGATGCGGCCATGGCCGATTGGGGCTGGCGGCTGATGTTCGGCCTCGGCCTCCTCGTCGTGCCGGTCGGCCTCGTGATCCGCAGCCATCTGCCGGAGACGGCGGGCGAGGGTCACGATCCCGCCGCCGCGGGTTCGACGGGGGCCGTGCTCGGCCGCCTGCTGCGCCAGCACGGACGGATGCTCGGCCTGACCTTCCTCGTCATCGCCGCCTCGACCGTCTCGAACGCCATCGGCACCAACATGCCGGTCTATGCCGGGGCGACGCTCGGTCTCTCGGAGATGGCGGCCAACGCCGTGCCGATCGCCCTGGGGCTGGCCTCGGTGATCTTTCCGCTCCTCGGCGGTTGGCTTGCCGACCGGTTCGGGCGCAAGCCGGTGCTGATCTGGCCGCGGGCCCTGATCCTCGTGCTCGCCGTGCCGGTCTTCCTGTGGATGCTGCGAGAGCCGAGCGCGCTCAGCGTCTACGCCGTCACCTTCCTGCTCTCGGCCCTGTCCTCGATCAACGCGGCGGCGATCATCGTCGCCATTCCCGAAGCCCTGCCGCGGGCGGTGCGCAGCGCCGGGCTGTCCATCGTCTACGCGCTCTCGGTCTCGATCTTCGGCGGCAGCACGAACTACGTCGTGAACTGGCTGATTGCCGCGACCGGCGACCGGATGGTGCCGGCCTACTACCTCGCCGCCTTCAGCCTCGTCGGCACACTCGCCGCCCTGCTGCTGCCGGAGACGCGGGGGCGGGATATCCATGTTGACACAGCGACGCAGAGGTGAATCCCGGCAGCGCGTCATCGCCGAGGTGTAGGCCGTGGCGAGCCGGAGAGAGCCCGATCGGGCCCGGGCATCCAAGGCGATCGGTGAGAGCGGGCGGATCCGGCCTGCACGTCGGGCGGAAAGCGTTGCGTTCGCGGTGAGAGCGCTCTCTCGCCAATGTCCGCGGGTACGGAGACCGAGTATTTCGGTGCAATGAATCCTTAGGAGAAATAAGACTTAGTGTGTCTCTGTCAGAGGACGCACGACGACGTGTTCGTGGCCCGGTGCCCGGTAAGATGAGAATGAGATTCTTTCGCGGCCGCCGAGAACTTCTGAGCGGTATCGTGCCAATTTATACGGACCCGGAAGCTTGCATCCGCCAGCTCAGGGAGTTGCAGAAGCAGATCCCGTCGCTCTATGCGCTGCTCTCCGTCAACGCCTGCGCCCTCGCCTTCACCCATTACCCTTTTGCGCCGGCTTGGCTGACCGTCGGGCTCCCCGGCGCAATGATCGGCTTGTGTGCAGTACGGGCCGTGCATTGGTGGCGTCTTCGGCCGCAGGCGATGTCCGGGGCTGCCGCCGTCAAACGGATGCGCGGCACCAGCTTCCTCACCGTCCTGTTCTCGGTCCTCTTCGTCGCTTGGGCGATGACGCTCAACGCCTATGGCGGCCCGTTCGAGCAGGGCCACGTCGCGATCTTCGTCGCGATCACCGTCATCGCCTGCATCTTCTGCCTGACGCATCTGCCGGCCGCGGCGCTGATGGTGACCGTCATCGTCATGGGCAGCTTCCTGATTCACTGCTTCACGAGCGGCAACAGCGTCTTCATCGCGATCGCGCTCAACACCGCCTTCGTCACGGTGGTGATGGTGCGTATCCTCACCAACAACTTCCTGGCCTTCCTGCAACTGGTCGAGTCCAAGGCCGAAGCGCAGCGACTCGGCGCGGAGAACCAGCGGCTGGCGCATACCGACAGCCTCACCGGGTTGCCCAATCGGCGCTATTTCTTCCAGCGTCTCGACGCTTTGATCACCGCCTCGGCGACCGAAAACGCCGCCTTCGCCCTCGCGATCTTCGACCTCGACCGCTTCAAGCCGATCAACGACACGTTCGGCCACACCGCCGGAGACCGGGTGCTGGAGGAAACCGGCCGCCGTCTCGGCGCCTTCGCCGTGGACGGCGTGACGGTCGCGCGCCTCGGCGGCGACGAGTTCGGCGTGCTGATCCACGCGGTCGACTGCACGGCCGCCGCGGTCGAGCTTTGCAACCGCATCTGTTCGGCGCTGCACACACCGATCTCACTCGGCGAGACGCAAGTCGTGCCGGGATGCTCGGGCGGCCTGGCGCTGTATCCCAGCGCCGGACGCGCCGCGGACGCGCTGTTCGACCGGGCCGATTATGCGCTCTACCATTCCAAGGAGCGGAAACGCGGGACCACGACCCTGTTCTCGCAGGAGCACGAGGACGCGATCCGGGCCGAGCGCGCGGTCGAGACCGCCCTCCAGAGCGCGGATCTCGCCACCGAGATCGAGATGCACTACCAGCCGATCCTCGACACGCTGACGGATCGCATCACGACGGTGGAAGCGCTGGCCCGCTGGACGAGCCCCAAGCTCGGCCGCGTGCCGCCCGACCGCTTCATCGCCGTGGCGGAGCGCTGCGGGATGATTCACTCGGTGACCCTGCTTCTCCTGCGCAAGGCGCTCGCCGACGCAGGCAGGCTCCCGCCCGAGATCGGCCTGTCGTTCAACCTCTCCTCGCACGACCTCGCTTCTTCGGAGACGGTCATCGCGATCCTCGCCGCGGTCCGGCAGAGCGGGATCGATCCCCGGCGGATCACGCTGGAACTGACGGAGACCGCGCTGATGCGCGACTTCGAAGGAGCGCAGAAGGCGATCACGCTCCTGCGCGCGCTCGGTATCAAGATCGCGCTGGACGATTTCGGGACGGGGTATTCGAGCCTGAACTACGTCCACCGCCTGCCGCTGGACCGGATCAAGATCGACCGCGGCTTCATGGCCAATGTCGAATCCGATCTCGGGCGCAGCGTCGTGATCACCATCCTCGATCTGTGCCAGAACCTCGGGCTGGACGGCATCGCCGAGGGGATCGAGACCACGGCGCAATTGAGCGCGGTGCGCCGCCACGGCTGTCGCTACGTTCAGGGCTATCTGATCGGCATGCCGAAGCCGATGTCGGAGTTGCTCGGCGGCCTTCGCGGCGTGGCGGAGGCGCACCCGGTTTCCGCCTGAAGCGGCCGGGGCGCCTCGCGCTGCCCGTGTTCCTTCGTCTCTGCCCGCTTACTGCAGGCCATCGGGCCGGTCGCCCGCAGCCCAGGCGAGCGCCTGTTCCAGGCGGTCGTTGCCCCAGAACAGTTCGCCGTCCTCGGTGAGAAAGCTCGGCGCGCCGTAGATGCCGCGGGAGCGGGCCTCCTCGCCGGCCACCTTCAGGCGGCCCTTGTTGGCCTCCGAGGCTGCCGCCTTGAGGATCTGGGTGCCGTCGAGCCCGAGCGCATCGAGGATGCGCCCCACTGCTGCCGGCTCGGCGATGGAGCCGCCCTTGGCAAAACTCGTCTCGAATACCGCCTTCGAGAACGGCACCAGCCAGTCCTGGTCGGCGCCGTAGGTCGCCACGCGCACCGCGCTCAGCGAATTCTGCGGGAAGGGATTGGGGCGCGTGACCGGCGGGAGCCCGAGCCGGGCGGCCTCGCGGTCCAGGTCGCGCCACATGTTGCGCCCCTTGGCCGGGTAGAGGTTGAAAGGCGAGTTGGTCCAGCCCTGCGACGCGAAGATCGGCCCGAGCAGGAACGGTCGCCAGCGCAGCTCGACATCGGCGGTCTTGGCCAGCGCCTCGATGCGCATGGCCGAGAGGTAGGAGTAGGTCGAGGCGAACTCGTACCAGAATTCCAGGGTCGCTCGCCGCGGCATTCGTCGATTCTCCGGATCGGCTCGTCCGTCCTGCCGGTGACCCTACCACGTCTGCGGCGGCACTCCGGGGCAGGCTGGATCGGAAACGAGGCAACGGGCATGCCGCCCCGCCGGTTGCGCGCCGCGCGCCTCCGCTGTTAATCCGCCTGCACCCTGTTGCCCGAGCCCAACACCATGTCCGACGCCAGCCCCAACAAATCCGTCAAGAAGGTCGTTCTCGCCTATTCCGGCGGGCTCGACACCTCGATCATCCTCAAGTGGCTTCAGACCACCTATGGCTGTGAGGTCGTGACCTTCACCGCCGATCTCGGCCAGGGCGAAGAGCTGGAGCCGGCGCGCCGCAAGGCCGAGCTGCTCGGCATCAAGCCGGAAAACATCTTCATCGAAGACCTGCGCGAGGAATTCGTCCGCGACTACGTGTTCCCAATGTTCCGGGCCAACGCGGTCTACGAGGGGATCTACCTGCTGGGCACTTCGATCGCCCGGCCGCTGATCGCCAAGAAGCAGATCGAGATCGCCGAACGCGTCGGGGCCGACGCCGTGTGTCACGGCGCCACCGGCAAGGGCAACGACCAGGTCCGGTTCGAACTCGGCTACTATGCGCTGAAGCCCGACGTGACGGTGATCGCCCCCTGGCGCGAGTGGGACCTGCGCTCGCGCGAGCAGCTCATCGCGTTTGCCGAGCAGCACCAGATCCCGATCGCCAAGGACAAGCGCGGCGAGAGCCCGTTCTCGGTCGATGCCAACCTCCTGCACGCCTCCTCCGAGGGCAAGGTTCTGGAGGATCCGGCGGTCGAGGTGCCGGATTACGTCTATTCGCGCACCCTCTCGCCGGAAGAGGCGCCCGATACGCCCACCATCGTCACCATCGGCTTCGAGCGGGGCGACGCCGTCTCCATCGACGGTGAGGCGCTCTCGCCCGCCACGCTGCTGGCCAAGCTGAACGAGCTCGGCCACGCCAACGGCATCGGCCGGCTCGATCTGGTCGAGAACCGCTTCGTCGGCATGAAGAGCCGCGGCATGTACGAGACGCCCGGCGGCACGATCCTGCTGCCGGCCCACCGCGCCATCGAGTCGATCACGCTGGATCGGGGCGCCGCCCACCTCAAGGACCAGCTGATGCCGCAATACGCAGAGCTGATCTACAACGGCTTCTGGTTCTCGCCCGAGCGCGAGATGCTCCAGGCGCTGATCGACAAGAGCCAGGAGAAGGTGACCGGCGAGGTACGGCTCAAGCTCTACAAGGGCGGCGTCCACGTCATCGGCCGGACGAGCCCGCACTCGCTCTACGATCAGGACCTCGTCACCTTCGAGGAGGGCGCCGTCGCCTACGACCACCGGGACGCGGCCGGCTTCATCAAGCTCAACGCCCTGCGCCTGCGTACCCTGGCGCAGCGCAAGAAGCGCGAGGGCTGAGCCCCGCGCTTCAGCGATCCCCCAGGAAGGCGGGATCGTTCGAGACCAAGAGCACGCGCAGGTCGGAATCCGGGACGTAGTCGCGGGCTTCCCAGACGAAGGTGGTCGGACCCGTCTTGCGCACGCCCTGGCGGCAGAAGCTGACGAGGGCCTCCGCGCGGCCCTTGTCCACCGTCAGGGTGAAGCGGCCGATTCGCCCGGCCCAGTTGCGGGCCGTGGTGACGATGTAGGGCACCTCGAAGGCGCGGGTGTAGCCCTCGGGCTTCGCCGCGGCGAGGCGTCGGATTCCGGAGAGGCCGGCATCGTCGAGGCAGTAGCGCGCGCGGAAATCGCGCGCCGCGGCGTCCTTGGGCGAGAGGAACCAGTTGCCGGCGATCGGCGCATAGCTATGGGCGATGCGCAGCTCGGCGTCCGCCGGAAACACCTGTTCCCAGTGGAACTTGGCCTCGCTGCGCCACTGCGCGCCGGCGTCCGGCGTCGCATCGGACAGCAGGTCGGCCTTGTGCAAGGCCTGGAGGTCGGCCGGCGAGAGCCGCTTGAGCGCCGTTTCCAATTCCTCGCGCCGCAGCGGGTTGAGCGGAAGCCCCTGCTGTTTGAGGCGTTCCGTGATCTCCTGCGTACCGTGGAAGGCGCGCTCCTCCAGGGCCGGCTCGATCGTTCGGCCGTCGGCCTTGACCGTGAAGCCGACGAAGTTGGCGCTTCCCTGAACCGGCAGCGAGAGGGCGCTGAACGAGAGTTCGGCCCCATCGATGGGCGGGAGCGGGAAGGCGAGGCGCAGGGTGCGCGGCGCCTTCGAGCGGTTGCGGAAGACGTAATCGACGTCGATGCGGTCGATGCCGATGCGAAGATCCTCGCTCGCCAGTTCGATCTCGGCATCGCGCACCAGAACGAGGCCGCCCGCGTCGAGGGTGGCGGCGCTGTCGTTCGCCCGGACGGGTAAGGTCACGGATGCCAGCGCCAGGATGAGGGCGCCCGGCACCGTTCCCGTGATCCATCCTCGCTTCATCCGGCCGCTCCCTCTTGCAAACGCTGCACCGCTGATAGGCGGGCGGCACAGCGATTCGCAAAGGGGGGAAGGATGCGCTCAGGCCGGCTCCCAGCCGATCGTGCCCTCGGGCTGCCGGAACGGGCCCGGCCCGAGATCGCCGTAGCGCAGGAAGATCTGCATCGCCGGCTGCATTTCGCGGTGCAGGCGCTCCAGGCGGGCCTCCTGTTCGTCGGTCAGGATGGCGCGGCCTTCCGCGTCCTTATCGGGCGGTTCGCCGAGATGGACCGCCATCTCCACCGTGTACCACGTCATGTGGCCGTAGGGCCGCTTCGGATCGACGCTCGGCACGTCGTACTCCTCGTCCCATTCGAGGCTGAACGCCCGCAGCAGCCGAAGGTGCTCGTCGGTGACTTCGAAGGTGATGTGCTCGGGCGTCTCGCCGGTGGCCTCGTCGCGGAACACGTCGAAGACATCCCCCGTCGCGAGCTTGGCGAGCGGGTTGTGATACTGGTAGCGGCCGGGCTTCAGCGTCGCGTTCTGCAGAAACACGGCGAGCGCGTCGCCCATCGCCCGGTGCTCCTCGTCCGCGCCCTCGTCGTCGCCGGTGACGTTGAAGATGTCGCCGTCGCGGTCGGTGCTGCCGTAGGGCGCGTCCGGATGGATCATCGGCGCGCCGGTCTCCGCTCCGTTCCAGGCCACGACCATCCGCCGGATCAGCGCGATGCGCTCCAGCGTCAGGTCGAAGGTGTCCGTCTCGCTCATGTCGCCGGTCTGCCTCTCGCGCCCCACGGGGCGGTGGAGGGCCCCGTCGCAACGCTCAGTGGCCCAGCGCCCGCGCGGGTGCAAGCCGTGCGATGTCTTGTTAGGCGGCCGGTTTCACGGTCTCGCGGGCGAGGAGGGCATCGACCGCCTCGGGCAGGGCGTCGAAATGCTGGATGACCCAGTCGGGCGCGAGTTCGCGCATCGGCACGGGGGTATAGCCGAAGGTCACGCCGACGACCGGGATGCCGGCCGCCTTGGCCGCGGCGACGTCAGCCTTGGAATCACCCACCATCACGGCGCGGTGGAGATCGCCCCCGGCGCGCTCGATGGTCGCGGTGATGTGGCGCGGATCCGGCTTCGAGAAGGCGAAGGTCTCCTTGCCGACGATCGTGTGGAAGCGATGGCCGATGCCCAGCGCATCGAGCAACGCCACGGCGTGCGACTCGACCTTGTTGGTACAGATCGCGAGGCGAAAGCCCGCCGCCTCCAGCCGGTCCAGCGCCTCGACCACGCCGGGGAAGAGATAGGAATTGTCGGTGAGATGCTCGCCGTAATAGGCGAGGAAGTCCTGGAACAACGTCTCGAGCCGCTCCGGTGTCAGGCTCGCGCCCGCGACCGTGAAGCCGCGCTGGATCAGGGCACGCGCGCCTGCACCTAGCAGGTCGCGGGCCTGTTCGAGGGGGAGTGGCGCGTGGCCGTCCCGGGCGAGGATGACATTGAGGGTGCCGATCAGGTCGCCCGCGGTCTCGGCGAGGGTCCCGTCGAGATCGAACACGACGATCGGGGAGCTGTGCGCGTTCATCGGCGTCCCGGTGCGTTCCGTTGTCAAGCTGGCTAGCGGTCGTCTCTCCTACGATCAACCCTGGCGGTTGATGCCCGGTTAGCGCGGACACTCAGTGTTGCCTCTCTGCCCAAGCTCCGCCACGGAGCGGGTGCTTGATCGCGCCGCCGATGATTCGCCGTTTTCGCTCTTCCGCAACAAGACGATGTCCCGCCCCATGCGTGTCCCTTCGCGTCTTTCTCTCCCCCGGTCGTCCGCCGGCTTGCTCGCCGTGGCTCTGGCCTGCCTGCCGGTGGCGGCCGAGGCGGCCGGGCCTTATGAGTTCGTGGCCGCGCCCGCGGTCGATCTGAACCGGATCTACCGGATCGACCGCGCCAACGGCGAGGTCACCTCCTGCCAGTACGGCCTGCGCGACGACAGCGTCGGCGTCACCCTGTGCTTTGCCGCCGGCGAGGGCGCCGGCCCGCAGAGTCCGGGCGAGTACGGCCTGGTCGCCTCGCGCCACGCCCGCGAGTCGGGAATCTACCGGGTCAACTACCGCACCGGAGAGACCAGCGCCTGCTACGTCCAGATCCGTCAGGAGCTGGTCGTCTGCACCGAGCAGGCCGGTCCGCCGCCCGCCGGCACCGCGAGCGGGGCGGGCGCCGCCGCGACCGGACCGGCCCCCGGTCGCGCCGGCCCGAGCGCCACGCCGCCGCAGGGAACACGGCCCTGACCGCAGACGAAGCGCCGGACGCGCTTTGGGAAGCATCCGTGCTTCTTTGCGTCCGCCTTTTGCGGTCGCTGGGAGGCGTGCTAGGGCCTGCCTCCCATTCCACCCCAGATTCGACGGTTCGATGCAGCCCCCGATGCAGCCGATGAATTCGCTTCCCGAGGTCGTTTCGTGAGCGCGCCGGATCTGAAGCGGGCGGCGGCCGAGCGCGCGATCCCCCTGGTCGAGGACGGGATGCGCCTCGGCATCGGCACGGGCAGCACGGCCGCGGCCTTCATCACGCTTCTGGGCGAGCGCGTGCGTGCCGGCCTCAAACTGACCGGCGTGCCGACCTCGGAGGCGACCCGCCTCGCCTGCGAGCGCGAGGGTATCCCGCTCGCTACCCTCGAAGACCTGCCCGAACTCGATCTCACCATCGACGGGGCCGACGAGATCGATGGAAGCTTGCGCCTCATCAAGGGGGGCGGTGCCGCCCTGTTGCGCGAGAAGATCGTCGCGGTCGCGAGCCGCCGCATGGTGGTGATCGCCGACGCCGGGAAGCACGTCGAGACCTTGGGCGCCTTTCCGCTGCCGGTAGAGGTGAACTTGTTCGGCATCGGCGCCACCACCCGCGCCGTCGAGGCGGCGGTGGCGGGAGCCGGCTGCACGGGCGAGATCGTGCGCCGCCACGACGCGTCCGGCGCGCCGCTACTGACCGACGGCGGCCACGCCATCCTCGATCTGCGGCTCGGCCGCATTCCCGATCCGGAGGCCCTGTCCGCCCGGCTCTGGGCGGTGCCGGGCGTGGTCGAGCACGGCCTGTTCCTCGGCGTCGCCGACGCGGCCATCCTCGCTGCGGCCGAGGGGGATGCGGCCGTGGTCAGCGTTCTCGGCCGCCTCTGACGCCTGATCGCCGCCCTTCCTTTTTTCGGAGCTTCTCCCGCATGGTTCTCCGTCTTGCCGCCCTGGGCGGCCCCTGCCTCGCGGCCCTTCTGTCGCAGGCCGCTCTCGTGCCGGCGGCGCACGCGCAGCAGCCGGCCGCCAAGCCCCCGGCCGCCTCTCCCAAGCCGACGGCGAAGCCCGGAACGGCCCCGCCGCCGGCCCCCGCGCCGGAGCCGGATCTCAGCGCCGCCCACCTCGCACTCGCCCGCGAGGTGATGCTGAGTTCCGGCATCGCCCGCTCCTTCGACTCGATCATCCCGACCATGGCCGAGCAGATCCGCAAGAACGCGGTCACGCGGCCCGACCTCGCCAAGGATCTGGACGAGGTGCTGAAAGGTCTCGATTCCGAGATGGAACTGCAGAAGCAGCGGCTCATCACCATCGCCGCGCGCATCTACGCCAAGCGCCTGAACGAGGCCGAGCTGAAGGACATCGTCGCCTTCTTCCGCTCGCCCGCGGGCAAGCGCTACGTCGAGACCCAGCCGCAGATCCTCGATGACATGGTCGGCGCCATGCAGGATTGGACCCAGGAAGTCTCGGAATACATCATGGTCCGCACCCGCGCCGAGATGGGCAAGCGCGGCCACCAGCTCCAGTGACCCTCGGCACCGCCGCGGCCCCGCGGTTCTACGCGGCCGGTGCCGTCGCCCTGGCGCTGGTGGCGCCGATGATGGCGCTCGCCAACCGGTCGAGCCCGCTCGTCGTCGGTATCGCGGCGCTGCTGTTCCTCGCCGGCGCCGTTGCCGAGCGCGGCGGGCGCGCCGCCGCCGATTTGATCGCACCCCTGCGCGCCCCACTCGGCCTTGCCGCGCTGGCCTTCCTCGGCTGGTGCCTCGTCTCGCTGGCCTGGAGCCCGTTTCCCGCGCTCTGGGGCCGGGTGCTGTCCGAATTCCTGCCGACGCTCGCTGCCGCGGCGATCCTGGCCCGGCTCGCGCCGGCCCGGCTTCCGGCCTGGGCGCTGCCCCTCGGCGCCGGCCTGCTCGCTGCCGCCTGCCTTTTTATCGCGGGAAGCCTCGCCCTCGGGCTGGCGCCGCAGGCGTGGCTCGGGCAGCGCGTGGCCCTGTTCATGTTCAATCGCCCGCTGCTGACGGTGCTTCTGCTGGCCGGGCCGCTCGCTGCCTTCCTCGCCCTGCGCGGCCACCGCCTCGCCGCCGGGGTCCTGCTCGCGTTGGCGGGCCTCGCCATCCTGCGCTCGATCAGCGGCGCGGCCATCCTCGGACTGCTCGCGGGCGCTGCGATGTTTGGGGTCGGGCGCCTGTTCCCGAGACCCATGGCCCTGGCGCTTGCGGCGCTGGTCCTCGGGCTCTCCTTCGCCCTGGCCCCGGTCGAGGGCGACATCCTCCACCGGCTGATGCCGGAGGCGGCGCATGAGCGGCTGACCCAGTCTTCGTCGCGGGCGCGGGTCGCCATCGCCCAGAGCTTCGGCGCCGCGGTGGCCCAGGCCCCGTGGATCGGCTCCGGCTACGGCATGGGCCTGCGCTTCGCCGACGTGCCGGCGGCGGCGGCGCTCGAACCGGAGATGCGGGCGATGCTGGCCGTCGGCCACCCGCATAACAGCTTCCTTCAGATCTGGGCCGAACTCGGCCTTGTCGGCGCGGCGCTCGCGGCGCTGGTCGCCTTCCTTTCTCTCCGCGCGGCGGCGACGCTGCCGCCTCTGCTGTTCGCCACGGCGCTCGGGTTGCTGGGCGCGGCGGTGGCGGTGATGTTCGTCGAGCACGGCGCGTGGCAGGGATGGTGGACGGCGGGCCTCGCGGCCGCCATCACATGGCTGCGGGCGGCGGCTTGCGCCAAATCCCCATACGAGCCCGCACGCGAGAGCGAAGCCGCGCGCGCATGAGCGAGACCGAGATGAGCGAGTCCAAGATGGGCGAGACCGAGATGGGCGAGTCTTGCGACGTCGACCTGTTCGTGATCGGCGGCGGTTCGGGCGGGGTGCGGGCGGCCCGCATCGCCGCCGGCCACGGCGCGCGGGTGATGCTGGCCGAGGAGTACCGCGTCGGCGGCACCTGCGTGATCCGCGGCTGCGTGCCGAAGAAGCTGATGGTCTATGCCGGCCGCTTCACCGACGACTTCGAGGACGCCGCCGGCTTCGGCTGGCACATCGAGCCACCGCGCTTCGACTGGGCCGCGCTGAAGCGCTCCCGCGATGCCGAGGTGGCACGGCTGGAAGGCATCTACGGCCGCAACCTCGCCGGTGCCGGCGTCGAGGTCGTGGCCGACCGCGCGGTGATCGAGGACCCGCACACGGTGCGTCTCGTCAATTCCGGCCGGCGCGTGCGCGCGAAGTTCATCCTGATCGCGACCGGCGCCACGCCCGTGCGCGAGCCGCTGATTCCCGGCGCGGAACTCGCGATCGATTCGAACGGCGTGTTCGAGCTGGAGACCCAGCCGAAGCGTATCCTCGTGGTCGGCGGCGGCTACATCGCCGTGGAATTCGCGGGCGTCTTCGCCAGCCTCGGATCGAAGACCACGCTGCTCCACCGCGGAAAAAGCCTGCTGCGCGGCTTCGACCCCGAGATCGCCGACGCGCTCGGCGAGGCCTATGCCAAGCGGATGGACCTGCGCCTGGATCAGACCGTCGAGCGCCTGGAGCGCGACGGCTCGGCGATCCGCGCCACCCTGAACGGGGGCGAGAGCCTCACCGTCGATTGCGTGCTGGTGGCCACCGGCCGGCGCCCCAACGTCGCCGGGCTCGGGCTGGAGCGGGTCGGGATCGACCTCGACGAACGCGGCGCGATCCCGGTCGAGGCGGATTCGCGCACGAAGGTGCCCTCGATCTACGCCGTCGGCGACGTGAACGGCCGCGCCGCACTCACCCCCGTGGCGATCCGCGAGGGCCACGCCTTCGCCGACACGGTGTTCGGGCAAAAACCCTGGTGCGTCGATCACCGCCTGATCGCCACCGCCGTGTTCTCGACGCCGGAGATCGGCGTGATCGGCCACAACGAGGACGTCGCCCGGCGCTGCTACGGCGACATCGACGTCTACAAAGCAAGCTTCCGCCCGATGAAGGCGACGCTCTCGGGCCGCGACGAGCGGGTGATCATGAAGGTTCTGGTGGACCGCGCCAGCGACCGGGTGGTCGGCGTCCACGTCCTCGGGACGGATGCCGGCGAGATCATCCAGGCCATCGGCATTGCGGTCACCATGGGCGCGACCAAGGCCGATTTCGACCGCACCATCGCCGTGCACCCGACGCTCGGCGAGGAACTGGTGACGATGCGGACGCCCCATGTGGTGAAGCACCCGGTGGGGGTGGGATAGCGCATCGGAGTTTTCCGAGGACCGGCGACACCCTTTCGAGATGAGGCTCGCGCCTACTCCGCCGCCGGCAGGCTCAGCGATAGCAGCCGCGCCGTGCGCGAGCGGCTGCCGGTGTTCGGGTCGGCGCCGGGCTCGAACGCACGGCGGCCGTCATCGAGGGCGCCGTTCACCGCGTCGATGGCCAGGATCAGTGCGGAGATCATCCGCGAATCGATGCTGCGCTCGCGGGCTTGGCGCACCACGTCGGCGATCAGCGCGTCGGTCTCGCGGGTGAGCGCGTCGAGGGCGGCCGACGATTGCGCTTCGCGGGCCTCGGCCAGGATGTCGAGCAGGCGGTCGAGGACGATGTCGATACGCTCGCGCCGTTTGCGGGCGAGGCGCTGGCCGAGCCATGCGACGCCCGAGCCCAGCGTGCCGCCGAAGAAGGCGAACAGGTAGATCCAATCCTCGTAGCGATCGAGGAAGGTCTGCTGCTCGCGCTCGAAATAGTCCACCGCGCCGGGATGGTTGGGAAGCTGGGCGCTCGTGGCCGTGACGGTGGTGTCGTAGTCCGGCGGCTTCATCTGGTGGGCGATCGGGGCGGAGGCCGCGAGGCGCGAGCGCCACTCGAACAGGTGCTGCACCACGGAGGCGACGGCGACGCGGCTCACCGCGCCGCGGGCCATCAGCCGGTAGGAGACGCCCACCGTCTCGACATCCTCCTCCGGGCGCTTGGGCCGTCCGCCGAAGGTGCCTGCCGAGAGGGTGACGGCCTGGAGCGTCGGCATGCGCTGCACGATCGCCTTGCCGTCGGGCACGCTGACGAGGGTGACCTTGCGCTCCGGCGCGGCCGCCTCGACCGCCCGCAGCATCGCCTGCGCCGGCTTGGCGGTGGGCGAGGCGATGATCGCCACCGCATCGACCCGCTTGGCTTCCAGCGCCCCGGTGATCTCGGAGGCTTTCAGCGGCACGAGGCCGATGCGACCGGCCGCGAGGGCGTCGCTGCCAAGCGCCTCGGCCTCCGGGGCCGCCTTGAAGTCGTAGAAGTCGAGCAGGCTCGTCAGCACCGGCAGGTCGGCCTCGTGGCGCGTGACGACTCCGAGGCGCCGGGTCGAGAGATCCGAAAAACTCCCGATTCCGCTGGTTTCCGGGGCGGCGACGATCAGCGCCTCGTCGTGGAGGATGGCCAGCGTCAGGCCATTATCCGGTAGCTTCACATCGGGCCGCACCACGGCGAGGTCGGCGCGGCCCTGCTCCAGGGCGGCGGCACTGTCGCGCACGTCGTCAAAGGGCGCGACCTTCAGGCGCACGTCCTCGTGATTGCGGGTCAGCGCCCGCGCATAGGTCTCGATCAGCCCCGCTTCGACGCCATCGCGCGGGCCGACCGCCACCGTGAGCAGTGTGGGACGTGATAGGCTGACGACGAGGCCGGCTACCGCCGCGAAGCCGAGGGCCAGCAGCACGTAGAGCCATTCGCGCCTCATGAGCGTGGCCACCATGCGGCGGCGGAGCCCTCGAAATCGCGTGCGATCCATCCGAGATTCATGAATCGAAAACCTGTCCGGATCGTGAAGAACGAATGATTGCCCGAACCGTTTCAAGCCGAAGTGAAGGCAGACCCGAAGCAAGGCCCGAGCCGCCGGTCACGCCTGCGTGGCTGGAACGGGTGACGACGCATTACCTCGACCGCTACGGCGCCTCGTCCGAGATGCTGCGCCGGGTGCTCGCCCGCCGTGTCGAGCGCCGCTGCCGCTCCCGCGACGAGGATGCGAGCGCTCATGCCGGGTTGATCGAGGAGACAGTCGCCCGTGCGCAGCGCGCCGGGCTCGTGGACGATGCGCGCTTTGCCGCCGCCCGCCTGCGGGGCCTGAGGCGGCGCGGCACGTCGACCCGGCAGGCGCAGGCGCGGCTTGCCGCCAAGGGGATCGACCGGGAGACGATCGCGGCGACCCTCGCCGAAGAGGACGAGGCGGCCGGGACGCAAGGTGGCGAGGCCGATACCGAGGAAAAGGCAGCCCTCGCTTATGCCCGCCGCCGCCGCCTCGGCCCCTATCGCCGGCCGGAAACCCGCGAGGCCCACCGCGAGCGCGACCTCGCCGCCATGGCGCGGGCCGGATTCTCCTACGCGCTCGCCAAGGCCGTGCTCGCCGGCGAGGCAGATGAAGACGCGACATCCATCAACCAAGAGTGAGGTATGCCCCTCGACAGGCTCGCTCACCGCTCCACGTCGGAGGCCACGCGGATCGCTTCCGCTTCAAGACGACGAGGACGACGGACATGACCGACCGCCATGCGAGCGCCCACTGGGAAGGCGACGGCAAGACCGGCAAGGGCAAAATCACGACGCAATCCGGCGTGCTCTCGGACAACCCCTACGGTTTCAACACCCGCTTCGAAAACGAGCCCGGCACCAACCCGGAAGAGCTGATCGCTGCCGCACATGCGAGCTGCTTCACCATGGCGCTGGCCTTCCAGCTCCAGTCGGCCGGCCTCAAGGCGACCTCGCTCGACACCAAGGCGGTCGTCACGCTCGTGCAGGACGGCGACGGCTTCAAGGTCACGAAGTCGGCCCTCACCCTCAAGGCGGTGATCCCCGGCATCGACGAGGCGAAGTTCGCCGAACTCGCCGGCAACGCCGAGAAGGGCTGCCCGATCTCGAAGCTGCTCAACGCCGAGATCACCCTCGACAAGACGCTCGCCCAGGGCTGACGCGTCCCGGCCCTTCCGTCGCGCCGCGTTTGCGCGGCGGGAGGGCACTTTTCCGGTGCGCAGGCCAATGCGCCACATTGATCCGCGAGCCCTTGCGTTCATCTTCCGTTCGATGGACGACAAGCTCGCGCGCAAGCTGCGCATCCTCGCGGATGCCGCCAAATACGACGCCTCCTGTTCCTCGTCGGGCGCCCCGAAGCGCAAGGCCGGCGCGGGGGAACTCGGCTCGACCACCGGGGCGGGCATCTGCCACGCCTACACGCCGGACGGGCGTTGCGTTTCGCTGCTGAAGATCCTGCTGACGAATTATTGCCTGTTCGACTGCGTCTACTGCGTGAACCGGCGCTCCTCGAACGTTGCCCGCGCGCGATTCTCGGTCGAGGAGGTCGTGACGCTGACGATCGAGTTCTACAAGCGCAACTACATCGAGGGATTGTTCCTCTCGTCGGGCATCATCCGCTCGCCCGACTATACGATGGAGATGCTGACCCGCGTCGCCAAGAAGCTCCGGCGCGAGCACGGATTTCGCGGCTACATCCATCTGAAGTCGATCCCCGAGGCGAGCCCCTGGCTGATCGAGGAGGCGGGGCTCTACGCCGACCGGCTCTCGATCAACCTCGAACTGCCGACGGAAGAGAGCCTTAACCGACTCGCGCCGGAGAAGGACGGCGCGGCGATCGAGAGTGCGATGGGCCAGATCGGCGAGCGTATCATCGAGGCCAAGGAGGAGCGCCGCCGCTTCTCGCCGGCCGGGCAATCGACGCAAGTGATCGTCGGGGCCGACGCCACCACCGACGAGGCGATGATCCGCAAATCCGCTTTGCTCTACGGCACCTACGGGCTCAAGCGCGTCTACTACTCGGCCTTCAGCCCGATCCCCGACGCCTCCGCCGCCCTGCCGCCGCAGGCCCCGCCCCTGCGGCGCGAGCACCGGCTGTACCAGGCCGATTGGCTGATCCGGTACTACGAGTTCTCCGCCGACGACGTGGCCGGAGCGTCCGAGGACGGGATGCTCGCCCTCGACATCGATCCCAAGCTCGCCTGGGCGCTGAAGAACCGCCACCGCTTCCCCGTCGATGTGAACCGCGCCGACCGGGAGATGCTGCTGCGGGTGCCGGGGCTCGGGGCGCGGGCGGTCGATGCCATCATCAAGGCCCGCCGCCACGCGCGCCTGCGTCTCGACGACGTCGCCCGGCTGAGTTCGGGGCTGAAGCGGGCGCGGCCGTTCCTGATCGCGGAGGATTTCCGGCCGACGACGCTGACCGACCGGCTCGATCTGCGGGCGAAGCTCGCCGAGCCTGCCGAGCAGTTGAGCCTGTTCTGATGGGCAAGCCGTCGCGTGACCTTCCCCTCACGGAGCGGGCAGGGGATTTCGGCGGCATTCACGTCGTCAGCCTCGCCCCCGGTGCGGATCTTTCAGGCTTTCGCGCGGCGGCTCGCCGCTTGATCGCGGCCGAGATACCGCCTGAAAACACCGTCTGGCAGAGTGAAGCCCCGAGCCTGTTCGGCGCCGAGACCGCCCCCGTGGACGGCCTGCCGCTGCGGCTCCCCCGCGCGGTGACCGAACTGATCCCGATGGTGGTGCCCCATCGCGACCCCGAGCGTTACGGCTTGCTCTACGCCTTGCTCTGGCGCGTCCTGCACGGTGAGCGGGCACTGATGGAGGTCCTGAGCGATCCGCTCGTCCACCGGCTGCACCGGATGCGAAAGGCGATCGGGCGCGACCTGCACAAGATGCACGCCTTCCTGCGCTTCCGGCGGATGCCGGGGGAGGGGCCCGAGCGCTTCGTCGCGTGGTTCGAGCCCGACCATCACATCCTGGAAGCCGCCGCACCCTTCTTCGTCGATCGCTTCCGCGCGCTGACATGGTCGATCCTGACGCCGGAGGGCTCGGCCCACTGGGACGGTTCGCTCCGCTTCGGCCCGCCCGGCCGCCGCGAGGACGTGCCGGAGGGCGACGGCTTCGAGGCCGGCTGGCGCGACTATTACGAGAGCACGTTCAATCCGGCCCGGCTCAACCTCGATGCCATGCGCGCCGAGATGCCCCGCAAGTACTGGCGGAACATGCCGGAGACGGCGGCGATTCCCGCCCTCGTCCGGGCCGCGAGCGCCCGCGCGCAGGCGATGATCGAGAAGGCGCCGACGATGCCGGTCAAGCGTGACCCCGTCCGCGCCGTGGCGAAGATGGCCCAGGACGAACCGGACTCGCTGGAAGCCCTCAACGCGATCATCTCTCGCTCCGAACCGCTTGTGCCCGGCGCCACCCAGGCCGTGCTCGGCGAAGGACCGGTCGGCGCCCGGATCGCCTTCGTCGGCGAGCAGCCGGGCGATCAGGAGGACCGCCAGGGCCGGCCCTTCGTCGGCCCGGCGGGGCAGCTTCTCTCCCGCGCGCTCGAAGAGGCGGGGATCGACCGGCGCGAGGCCTACCTCACGAATGCGGTCAAGCACTTCAAGTTCACTCTGCGCGGCAAACGCCGCATCCACGAGAAGCCGACGGCGGGCGAGGTGAGTCATTACCGCTGGTGGCTCGAGAGGGAACTCGACTTCGTCGCCCCCAAACTCGTCGTGGCGCTGGGGGCCACCGCGGTGCTGTCGCTGACGGGCAAGCCAATCCCGGTCACCCGCGCCCGCGGCCCCGCCGATTTCGGGCGGCCGTTCGCGGGCTTCATCACGGTCCACCCGTCCTACCTGCTACGCCTACCCGACGAGGCGGCGAAGGCGGCGGCCTATCGAGCTTTCGTCGACGACCTGCGGCGGGCACACGCCCTGGCAGCATGAAACGAAATCCTGGCTCCATCGCCACGGTGCTGCCGGCCCCGGAAGAGGCCAACCCGCGGGGGCAACGCGATGAATGCGTTCATGGCGCTGGCCGGTGCCACCGCGCTCGACGTGGCCTGCGCCCGCAACTTGTCACGGGCGCCGCTGCGCCCCTCGCGCCGGGTCCGCAGCGATGATGGTCGCCGAAGCGGTTTCCTCGAGTCGCTCGACATCGTCGGGCCGCAGGCGATGCGGGCCTGGACGCCGGCCGAGGCGGGGGCAAGCCGTCTCCGCACCAGTGCCGTTTTACGCCGCGAGGCGCTCCCGGTCCGCGCGGTAGCTGAGGATCAGGTGCTCCGGGATCATGCCCGCGGCCACCGCGACGGCGATCGCGCGCGGGCGTGCGATGCGCTTCGGCTCGACCGAGATCTTCGGGATGGTTTCGGGCACGATGTCCGCAACGACCTCGAGCAGCGGCTCCGGCGAGAGCGCCACGATCGGTGCTGATGCCGCGGCACGGTCGGCCATGAACTGCGCGATGATCGCGTCGGCGAGGCCGGCAAGCACGATCTCGGCCGAATCCGGCACGATCGCCGCGTCCGGCCCGGCCGAGACCACGGCCGCGCCGATCCGGTCTTCCGGCCGCGGTGCCAGCGGCCACGCGGTGGAGGCGTCGGGCATGTTCGGCTCCGGCGCGGCGGAGGCCGGGGACAGGACGAGGATCTCGGACGGCGCCGTCGCGACGACGACGTCCACCGGCACCGGTGCAGTGAGCAGGATGGCGGCTCCGCCCGTTTCCTTCGCCTGCGCCTCCGCCTGTTCGTGCGCGAGAATGCGGGCCTCGTCACGGGCGGCCTCGGCCTCGAAGCGGGCGAGCAGCGCCATCAGGCCGCGGGCCTCTGCGAAGGGCAGGGTCTCGCAGGCGGTCAGCGCCGCCTCGATCATCGAACGGGCGAGGCGCGGCCCGTCGATGCCGTTGCGGCCGTCGTTGGAATCGCGCCACACGGTCAGCGCCGCGCGCACCGCCGGCAGCAGCAGGTCGGGCAATCCGGCGCGGCGGTGCAGGGCGGAAAAGCCCGCCCCGTGCGGCTCGCGCATCAGCCCGGCGACGCGGGCGCGGCTCAGTCCGCTCAACTCGGCCAGCGCCATCTCCGCGAAGGGCAGGCGCAGGGAGAGAACCGCCCGCAGCATCAGCCCGGCGGTGAGCTGTTCCTGCACCCGCAGATGCGCGACGAGCCGGGCGAGGCCCGCTTCCCCGGCCTCGTCGCTCAGCGCGAGGGCGGCGGCGTCGCGGGCCTCGCGGGCGGTGCGGGCGCCGCGCTCGGAGCTGATCCAGCCGGCATCCTGGCCGAAGCGCGAGAGCTGCTCGGCGATCAGGGTGACGATGGCGTGGCGCACCTCGATGGCGAGATCGGTGCGTGCGAGCAGGGCTTGGCGCAGGGCCGCGTCGTCGCCGTGCCGCTCGACCATCCGCAGCAGCGCGGCGGTGCCGATCGCGGCGAAGGGGTTGTTTGCCAGGGCGATGAGCGAGGGAGCGTCGCCCACCTCCGCCAGCGCCGCGGCCACCGGCTTCGACAGGTCGAGCCGCCCGGCCACGGCGGTGCGGGTTTCCTCGCAGCCCATGGCGACGCAATCGACGAGGTCGGCATCCATCAGCACGGGCGAGCGCGCCAGCACGAGGCAGGCGATGTCCGGCTGGTCGGAGGCCAATGCCACGATCAGAGGGCGCGGTGCCTGATCCGAGTCGGCGCAGGCTTGCGCCAGCGCCCGGCGCACCGCCGCGGCGGGGTCGTCGAGCAGGGCGAGCAGGGCGGTCTTGGCCTCCCAGGCCGCCTCCGGCCCCAGCGTGCCCTGGAGGTAGCTGCGCGTCAGCGCGCCCGCGGCCTCGGCGCGCCGCTCGGGGGATGCGTTCTGGGTGAGGGTGAGGAACTGGCGGAGGATCATGAGCCGCTCCTGAGCCGGAAGGCGGAGGGATCGAACAGCGAGTTTTTCGCTTGCGTGGCGGTCGGCCGGTCCGTCGTCGGGCCGGCCATGAGGGTGGTGGTCGCGGCAGCCATTGCCGTCAGTCCGGCGGGCCGGCGCGGCGGAAGCGGCACGACGATGGGCTCCGAGGCGGCCGCAGTTTCCGCCACGGCCGTGCCAATGCTCGTGGCGGCGCTCGGAGTGGTCGTGCTCTCGGTCTCGTTCCAGGCGTCGGAGCGCGGAAAGTAAGTCGGGCCGGTGCGGTCCGCGCTGCTGGCGGCGGCGCGGTTCTGCCAGAGCTTGGCCACCCCTTCCGAGACCGCGCCCTGGCGCCGGTCGGTCTGGAACAGCGAGCGCAGGCCGCCTTCCAGCGAGGCGTAGGCGGTCGGCGGGTTTGCTTCGGCCGCGGCGGTCGCGACCGGGGTCGCCACGCCGGACGTCGTTTGGCTCAACAGGCCGTAGAGTTCGGAGGCGCTGCGCGGGCGCCCGGCGCGGTCGTAGAACAGGCTGCGGTTGGCGGCGGCCGCCTCCGGCATGTCGAGGGCGGCGGGCCGCGACGGGTTCGCCTGCGCCGACGCGATCAGGGCGCTCGCGCCCTTCGCCCCGAGGACATGGGCGGCATAGAGGTCGCCCGCATTCGGTTCGCGCCCGAGCGCCGTGCTCAGCGCCTCGCCGTTGCGCTGCGTCAGCGCGCCCGCCATCGCCGCCGAGACTTTGGGATCGCGGCGCAGATCGAGGATCGCCTGCCGCGCCGCCGGATCCGCCACGGTGTAGCGGCCATCCGTGCCGGCCGTGATGGCGTCGGCGTAGGAGGAGAGGCCGAGCTTGGGCCCGGCATTCTTCATGACGCCGAGCCAGGTCTGCTCGATGAACTGGAACAGGCCGGTCGCCGTGGAGGTGCTCGCCTTGGCCGAGGGGTTGAGGCTCGATTCGCGCTGGGCCGTGGCGAGCAGGTAGTCGAAGCCGACGCCGCTCGTTTGCGCGCCCTCGCGGATCGCATCGACGACCTCGCCGCTCGCCGCGGCGGCCCGCGCCGGGGCGGCGGTCTCGCGGGTGGCGGTGGGAGCATTGGTGAACAGGAACATGACGTGTCCCGCCGGGACCGTCACTCGGCCCCGCGAGCCCTGACATTCCTGCACCTATGGTAAAGGAAGCTTGAATATGGTGGCTTCCGACGCGTCGCTTTGCGAGAAAGCGTAGGTTTTCCGCCGGCTTGAGCGGAGAGGCGCCGGCCGAATCCGCCCCGTTCCCTTGAAGGCCGCATGACCCCCGCCTCTCCTCGTCTTGAGCCTGACGCGCCGCGCCGCGCCGTCACCATCGTGGATGCGGCGTCGGCCGATGCGGCTCTGGCGGCGGGCGCCGACGCCCTGGTGTTCGAGGCTGCGCTTCCGCCCCGGCTCGTGGCGGCTCTGCGGGCGCGCCGGCCGGGTCTGACGCTCTACGCCGCTCTCGACGGCCCCGACGCGTCCGGCCTCGATGCGCTCATGGCGCAAGGGCCGGACGGCGTGCTGCTGCGCGATGCGCGCTCCGGCCGGGATGTCGCCGCCCTCGGGGGCCGGCTCGCCGTCTGCGAAGCGCTGGCCGGCCTGCCCGAAGGGGCAACGGTGATCCTCGCCGCGATCGCCCATCCCCTCGGCGTGCTCGACGCCCGCAGCTTTGCCGGAGCGAGCCCGCGGCTCGCCGGCCTCGGCCTCGACGGGACGGCGCTTGCGGCGGGTCTGCGAGAGGCGGCCGCGCTCGCCCAGGCCCGCAGCCTCATTCGCCTTGCCGCGGCGGCGGCGGGTGTCACCGCCTTCGAGATGCTGACAACGGGCGAGGATGACTCACCCGAACGGCTTGCGGTGGCGTGGCAGGACGGTTTCGAATGGGTCGTGCTGCGTGCTCCGGCACGCGTCGCGGCCCGGACGCGCGGCGGGGCCGGGTGAGGCACCCCTCGGTTGCAAGCGGGACAGAAGAGGTTCTCATGCTCACTGTCTACGGCGACGCCAAGTCGGGCAATTGCCTGAAGGTGGCCTGGGTCGCGGCGCATCTCGGGATCGACCTGGACTGGCGCGAGGTCGATATCCTGAAGGGTGAGACGCGCACGCCCGATTTCCTTGCCCTCAACCCGGACGGACGCGTGCCGACCCTCGTGCTGGAGGACGGGCGCAGCCTCGCCGAGTCGAACGCGATCATCGGCTATCTCGCCCGCGATTCCGCTCTGATCCCGGCGGATGCCTTCGCGCAGGCGAAGATGCAGCAATGGCTGTTCTGGGAGCAGTACAGCCACGAGCCCACCATCGCCGTGCGCCGCTTCCAGCTTCTCTATCTCGGCCGGGACGAGGCGGAGCTGGAACCGAAGCTATTCGAGCGGGGTCACGCCGCGCTCGCCCTGATGGAGGGCGCCCTGGCGGATCGGCCGTTCCTCGTCGGCTCCGCCTTGAGCCTCGCCGACGTGGCGCTCGTGGCCTATACCCGCCTCGCCCATGAGGGCGGTTTCGATCTCACGCCCTATCCGGCCGTGCGGGGCTGGATCGCTCGCGTCGAGGCTGGGCTCGGGATCGTGGGTTAGAGCTTTCGTCCTGAAAGCGGGCCATCGGCATCGAGGCTCCGGCGGCTTGCCGACCCGCCACGCGCTTTCGTCGCCAAATCACCGAAGCTTGCTTCGGATTAAAATCGTTCCATTTCGCAGGAGCGGCGCTTGTCCCATGTCGCGCGCGCCTGAGAGGAATGAATGTTGGTCTCAACATACGGACGTGCCCTGGCTGCGGGCGTCGCGCTGGCGCTTATCGGCGGCCTTCCGGCCCGAGCGCAGGACAGCTCGACGGCCGAGCAGACGATCGACGTCATGAACACCCTGTTCGGCAAGCATGCCGGCAAGCGCGCCAACCACGCCAAGGGCGTAGTCGCCGAGGGCAGCTTTACCCCCTCCGCCGAGGCGGCGAAGGTCAGCAAGGCGTCCCTGTTCGCCGGGCCGGCCGTGCCGGTGACGATCCGCTTCTCGGACGCGACCGGCGTGCCGACGATCGCGGATGGCGCCGCCAACGCCAATCCGCACGGCATGTCGCTCAAGTTCAAGCTCAGCGACGGCGCGGACATGGACGTCGTCGTGAACTCGCTCGCCTATTTCCCGGTCGCCACCGGCGAGGAATTCCGCGACCTCCTGAAGGCGGTGTCCGAGAGCGGGCCGGACGCGAAGAAGCCGACCGCACTGGAACGCTTCGTCGCCACGCACCCCGCCGCCGCCACAGCGGGTTCCACGGCCAAGACCCCGTCGAGCTTCGCCCGGCAGACCTATAACGGCGTCAACGCCTTCGTCTTCGTGGACAAGGACGGCAAGCGGCAGCCGTTCCGCTTCCGCTTCGTGCCGGCCCAGGGCGAAGAGATTCTGCCTGCCGAGGCGGCGGCCAAGCAGGGGCCGAACTACCTCATGGACGAGATCGGCCCGCGCCTCGCCCGGGAGCCGGCGAAGTTTCGGGTGCTGGCTCAGCTCGCCGAGGCGGGTGATCCCACCAACGACGCCACGAAGCCGTGGCCGGAGAGCCGCAAGACCCTCGACCTCGGCACGCTGACGGTCACGAAGGGCGTGGCAGACAGCGCGGAGGCCGAGAAGGCACTCCTGTTCATGCCGAACGCACTCACCGACGGCATCGAGGTGTCGGACGATCCGCTGATCGACGCCCGCGTCCAGGCCTATGCGGTGTCGTTCGGACGACGCGCGCAGTAGGGGATCGGGGCCACCGGGATCGCTCCACCTAACGGGCGGTCCCGGTGGCGGGAGCCGAGGATCCGGCGGGACGGGGCGCATCCGGGGTACCGGTGCGGGCACCGTCCTTCGTGGCGCCCGAGCCGGTCAGGCCCCCTGCGCCCACGCTGCCCGTGGAGGGGCCGGCCGCATTCCGGTCCTGGGCCGGGGGTGGGGACGCAGCCCGTTTGTCTTCGGCCGCCGCAGCACTGCTGACGAGACCGGCGAAAAGCGAAGCGCCGAGGAGAATTCCGCGTCCAGACAATCCCATCATGCGTTCGCTCCCGAATGCGGCCAGTCGTCGGTGCCGTCCGCGTGACCAACCGCAGGCGCTTGGCCATGTTCCGAAGCGCGCGGGAGTCACATCGCAGTCCGCTTGCCGCACTCAGCGGATCGGACAGCGGTCACGCGGGGTGGGATCTCACCCCGCGCGCTCAAGCGCCCTTCGGCCGGTGCAACTCGAACCGGTTCTCGGACTCGGTGGTGAAATAGTCGAAATAGCCGCCGCGCAGGATCGGGCGCATGGCGCCGGTATCGACCCGGCCGTCCCGCACGAAGCGGTCGTCGACGTAGATCGAGACCACCTGCCCGATCACCATGAAATTCGCCGGCTCTCCGCCGCCGAGCGGCACCAGCGGCACGGTCTGAAGCCACTTGCACTCGATCGCCGCGGGCGATTCCGCGACGCGGGGCGGGCGCACGCGGCGCGAGGGTGCGGGGGTCAACCCGGCAAAGCCGAACTCGCTTTCGCCCCGTGCCAGCGGCGCCGAGGTGGCGTTGACCGCCTCGCGCAGGTCGAAGGTGGCGAGGCTGCACACGAACTCGCCGCCCTCTTCGGCAAAGGTCATCGCGTCCTTGCGGCCCGAGGAGGAGAACATCACCATGTCGGGTTCGCCGCCCACCGCGTTGAAGAACGAGTAGGGCGCAAGGTTCACCCGCCCCGCCCGGTCCATGGCGCTGATCCAGCCGATCGGACGCGGGGCGACGATGGCTTTCAGCGGGTTATGCGGCAGACTGGGCGTCTCGGCCTCGTAATGCATGGGGAATCCCTCAGAGCCGGGTGACGATCTGGACGAGGTCCGGCCGCGGCCGGTCCGACGGCACCTCGCGGGCGCGGCCTATGTGGATGAAGCCGGCGATCCGCTCGGCCGGGTCGAGACCGAGGGCATCGAGCACCCGGCGGTCGTAGGCGAACCATTCGGTGAGCCAAGAGGTGGCGTAGCCCGCCGCGTTGGCGGCGACCACGAGGTTCATGCAGACGGCGCCCGCCGAGAGCACCTGCTCCCATTCCGGGATTTTGACGTGGGGCCCGGCGCGGGAGACCACGCCCACCACCGTCGGCGCATGGGTCAGGCGCTGCCGCTCCTGCGCGCGCCGCTTCTCCTCGGCCTCCGGAAAGTCAGCGAGGAAGGTGCGCTCGATGATCGCGCCGACGCGCTCGCGCGCCTCCCCCTCGATCACGAGGAAGCGCCAGGGGCTGAGCTTGCCGTGGTCGGGCACCCGCGCCGCGACCGTCAGCCAGCCCTCGAGTTCTTCCGGCGCGGGGCCGGGCCCGTCGAGCAACATCGGCGGCACCGAGCGGCGGGTGCGCAGCAGGTCGAGGGTGCGATCTCCAGCGGCATCTCGAAGCTCGGTCATGGACAATCCGGTTGCGGGGGCTGAAGGATGGGTGACGCTGAACTGCTGACCGCCATGCCGCCGCCACGGTCGAGTTTCAAGAGCGCGCGGGTGCATCAGGGCGCATCGAAGGCCAAGATGGCCCCGGACGGCGCGGGCAGAAGGATCGAGGGACGATGGGACGCGGGTCCGCAGGCTGCCGAATCGTCGCCTCGGTCGTCGCTCTGGCCGCACTCCTCGCGATCCCGGCCGCCGCGCAGGCGCCGACGCCGTTCGGGCCGGGCCTGCCCTCGCCGGGCGTGACCGGGCCGATGCTGCCCCCGCCTGCGGCGGAGGGCGAGGCGGACCTCACGCTCTCGGCGGTCTTCGTCGGCGCGAACGGGCCGATCCGCTCCGGCCTGACCTGGCGCGTCTACGGCGAGAACGGCGACGGCGCCCGCCCGACGATTGTCGCCCGCTCGAACGAGCCCGCCCCGACCTTCAAGCTCGCGGCCGGCGCCTATGTCGCCACCGTCACCTACGGCTATGCCAGCGCCTCGAAGCGGATCACCATGGCGGGCACCGCCAGCACGGATCAGCTCCGCGTGGCCGCGGGGGCGCTCAAGCTGTCCGGCGCGGTCGGCGACCAGAAGATCCCGGGCAACCAGCTCGGCTTCTCGGTCTACGTGCCGATCGGGACGAACTCGGAAGGGCGCCTCGTGCGCAGCGGCATCAAGGCCGGCGAGATCGTGCGGCTGCCCGAGGGCACCTACCACGTCGTGTCGAGCTACGGCGATTCGAACGCGATCCAGCGCGCCGACCTCCGGGTCGAGAACGGCCGGGTCACCGACGCGACCATGAACCACCGCGCCGCGACCGTGACCCTGAAGCTCGTGGCCGCCCCCGGCTCCGAGGCCTTCGCCGGCACCGCCTTCAGCGTGCTGACGCCGGGCGGCGACACGATCCGCGAGGCAATCGGCGCTTTTCCGTCGGTGACGCTGGCGGAGGGGGACTACGTGCTGATCGCCCGCCACGACGGCCAGGTCTTCACCCGCGAGTTCAAGGTGGAGAGCGGCATGGACCGCGACATCGAAGTGGTGGCGAAAGGAAGCTGAGCCCGATGAGCCTGTGCAAGACCGCCTTCGCGGCCCTCCTGATCCTGTCCGGCGCGAGCGCGGCGGGTGCTCAGACCGTCGTGGACGGCTCGGAGTCCGGCGTCGGGGCGGAGGCGGCGCGCACCGCGTTGAGTCTGATCGAGCGGCAGATGCGCGACCCCGAGGCGAAGGTCGCCGACCTGCGCATCGGCCGGGCCGGGGCCCTGTGCGGCACGGTCGATGTGCGCAACCGCATGGGCGCCTATACCGGCCCCCGGCCGTTCGTCGCCGACCTCTCCGAGAAATTCCTCGGGCGTCTGCCCGAGGGGCCGGAACTGCGCAGCCCGGGTTCGATGGCGGCGTTCCGGGCCATGGAGCGGGCGAAGTCCCTGTTCGAAGCGAACTGCACCGCGGGCTGAGCGTCTGTCTGGCGAACGAGGTCAGCCGGTTCGTGGATCGGATCCGCTCGTCCGGCCAACTGCCTCAACCTGAAGTAGCGGAGCGAAGCGGAGGCCTCCCGAAGACGCCGCGATCCCTGGAGCCCTCCTTCGAGGCCGCTCGGCGGCACCTCGGGATGAGGTGAGATCCTGGGAAAAGCCGTCGAAGGGGCGCTCAGGCGAACGGCACGATCAGCGGGAGGGCGAGCAGCGCGCCCGCGGCCAGAACGATCGCGTCGCGCAGGCGCCGGCCGATCCAGGCATGAGCGCTGGGATGCTGCGCTTGGGTGTCTTCCGAAAACGTCATCTTTCGTCTCCTGTCTTTCGATGGCCTCGATATGACGGCGCCATCGCTTTCCCAACAGAGACGGTTGCGGTACGATTTCGAAGAACTGTCCGGGACGAGTGACGGTACAGTTCGGAGGGACAGCCATGACGGTTACGGTCGCGGAACCGGTCCTCTCACGGGTCGAGACGGTGATGCGCGCCATCGAGGCGCGGATCGAGGGTCGGGCGCTCGGCCCCGGCGCCCGGTTACCCTCGGTTCGGGGCCTCGCCGACAGCATGCAGGTCTCGAAATCGACCGTGGTCGAGGCCTATGACCGGCTGGCGGCGCGCGGCGCCATCGTCTCGCGGCCGGGCTCGGGCTTCTTCGTCTCCGCCCGCCCGGAGCCGCTCTGCCTCACCGCGATCGGCCCGCGGCTCGACCGGGCGGTCGATCCGGTCTGGATCACCCGGCAATCGCTCGAAGCCCGCCCGGACTCCCTGAGGCCCGGTTGCGGTTGGCTCCCGCCGGATTGGCTACCGGAAGCCGAGCTGCGCCGGGCGCTGCGCCGAGTCGCCCGCCAGAGCGAGGCGGTGATGTTCTACGACACGCCGCAGGGCCACGCCCCCTTGCGCCAGCACCTCGCTTTGCGGCTGACCGAGCGTGGCATCCGCGCCCATCCCGATCAGCTCGTGCTGACCGACTCCGTCACCCACGCTCTGGACCTGATCATCCGCTTCCTCGCCGATCCGGGCGACACGGTGCTGCTCGACGATCCCTGCTATTTCTCGTTCCAGGCCCTCGCCCGCGCTCACCGCTTGCAGATGGTCGGGGTGCCGTTCGGACCCGACGGGCCGGATCTCGCCGCGTTCGAGGCGGCGCTGATCGAACATAAACCTCGATTCTACATCACCAATTCCGGCCTCCAGAACCCGATTGGCGCGACCTTGAGCCCGGTGGCCGTCCACCGCATCCTGCGGCTCGCCGAGATGCACGGCACGCTCATCGTCGAGGACGACGCCTATGCCGATTTCGAGGCGGAGCCGGGCCCGCGTCTCGCCGGCTTCGACGGGCTCGACCGGGTGATCCATGTCGGCGGCTTCTCGAAGACGATCTCCACCGGCGCCCGCGTCGGCGTGATCGCGATCCGCGACGACTGGGTCGAGCGCCTCGTCGATCTCAAGCTCGCCGTGTCGTTGAGCGACAACCACCTCACCGCGGCGACCCTCCACCGCTTCCTCGATGACGGCAGCTACCGCCACCACGTCGATGCCATGCGTACCCGGCTCGCGGAGGCTCGCGGCACGGTGGTGCGACGGCTGGCCGAGGTCGGCCTCACCGTGCCCTTCGTGCCGAAGGGGGGCATGTTCCTCTGGGCGCGCCTGCCGGACGGCCTCGACGCGGCTGAGATTTCCCGCCGGGCCCTCGCCCGCGGCGTCGTGCTGGCGCCGGGCAACGTGTTCTCGTTGAGCCAGGGCGCCGCCGGCTCCATGCGCTTCAACGTGGCGCAATGCGCCGACCCGCAGGTTTTCTCCGAACTCGCGCGGGCGATGGAGGGGTAAGGCGCGAAGGCCCCACCCCGCCTCGCCTCAAGGCGCCGGAAGCTCGACGTGCTGACCATCGAGCACCGTATCGGTACTCGGACGGCTCTCCGCAGCGGCGTCGGCCCGGCGGCGATCCGGGGAGGTCGCCTCCTCAAGGAAGGCGGCGAGCGCCGCGTCGAGTGCCATCGTCGTGGTCTTCTGGCTACCCATGCGGCGCACCGAGACCGTGCGCTCCTCCGCCTCCCGGCGGCCGAGCGCCAGCAGCACCGGCACCTTGGCCAGCGAATGCTCGCGGACCTTGTAGTTGATCTTCTCGTTGCGGAGATCCGCTTCCACCCGGAGCCCGGCGCGCTCCAGAACCCGCACGACCTCGCGGGCGTAAGGGTCGGCGTCGCTGGTGATCGTCGCCACCACCACCTGCACCGGCGCGAGCCAAAGCGGGAAGTGCCCGGCGAAATGCTCGATCAGGATACCGGTGAAGCGCTCCATCGAGCCGCAGATGGCGCGGTGGATCATCACCGGCGGCTTCTTCTGGCTGTCGGCGTCGATGTAGCTCGCGTCGAACCGCTCCGGCAGGTTGAAGTCCACCTGCGTCGTGCCGCACTGCCAGTCGCGGCCGATGGCGTCGCGCAGCACGTACTCGAATTTCGGCCCGTAGAACGCGCCCTCGCCGGGATTGACGGCGGTCTTGATCCGCCCGCCGGACTGCTCCTCGATCTGAGCCAGCACCTGCGTCATCACCGCTTCGGCATGGTCCCACAGGGCGTCGGAGCCGACGCGCTTCTCGGGCCGCGTCGAGAGTTTCACCAGGATCTGGTCGAAGCCGAAATCCGCGTAGGTCGAGAGGATCAGGTCGTTGATCTTCAGGCACTCGGCGGCGAGCTGGTCCTCGGTGCAGAAAATGTGCGCGTCGTCCTGGGTGAAGCCGCGCACGCGCATCAGGCCGTGCATGGCGCCCGACGGCTCGTAGCGGTGGACCACGCCGAACTCGGCCATGCGCAGGGGCAGGTCGCGATACGACTTCAGCCCGTGCTTGAAGATCTGGACGTGGCCGGGGCAGTTCATCGGCTTCAAGGCAAACCAGCGCTTGTCCTCGGCCTCCTCGCCGGCGGATTGGGCCGCGAACATGTTCTCGCGGTACCAGCCCCAGTGGCCTGAGGTCTCCCAGAGCGACTTGTCGAGGATCTGCGGCGCGTTCACCTCGGCGTAGTCGCCCTTCAGGCGGCGGCGCATGTAGGCGATCAGCTCTTGAAAGATGGTCCAGCCCTTGGCGTGCCAGAACACGACGCCCGGCCCTTCTTCCTGGAAGTGGAACAGGTCCATCTCACGTCCGAGGCGGCGGTGGTCGCGGCGCTCCGCCTCCTCCAGCCGGTGCAGGTAGGCGTCGAGATCCTCCTTCGTCGCCCAGGCCGTGCCGTAGATGCGGGTCAGCATCGGGTTGTTGGAATCGCCCCGCCAATAGGCGCCCGCGACCTTCATCAGCTTGAAGGCCGCGCCGACCTTGCCCGTTGAGGTCATGTGCGGGCCGCGGCAGAGGTCGAACCACTCGCCCTGGCGGTAGATCTTCAGATCCTCGCCCGGCGGGATCGCATCGACCAGCTCGACCTTGTAGCGCTCGCCCCGCTCGGCGAAGAGCGCCTTCACGTCGTCGCGCTTCCAGACTTCCCGGGTGAAGGGCGCGTCGCGCGCAATGATCTCGCGCATCTTCGCCTCGATCTTCGGGAAGTCCTCCGGCGTGAACGGCTCATCCTTGGCGAAGTCGTAGTAGAAGCCGTTCTCGATGACGGGGCCGATCGTGACCTGCGTGCCGGGCCACAAAGCCTGCACGGCTTCCGCCAGCACGTGCGCGCAGTCGTGGCGGATCAGTTCGAGCGCCCGCGCATCGTCGCGCGAAATGAACTCGATCGCGGCATCCCGCTCGATCGTCTCGTCGAGATCGCAGACCGTGCCGTCGAGCGCCATGGCGACCGTGCGCTTGGCGAGCGACTTGGCGATGCCCTCCACCACGGTCCGGCCGGTCACCGCGGCGTCGTACGCGCGGGTGTTGCCGTCGGGGAAGGTCAGGATGGGCATGATGGGACCGTGTTTTTTGCCAAGCGCGCCCCGCGGAGGGGACGGCGGGTTTTCGGAAGGCGGACGGGCGAAGTCAATGCTGACTCATCACACCGAAAGACAACAGCAGCCCTCAGAGGTCGTCCGGTCCCCAGCCGAGGCGCGCGGCGATCGCGCTTGCTTCGGCGTCGTCGAGGAACAGCACCAGTCCCGCCCCGCCATCGGCGGCGATCCGGAACCGGCGCGTCTCACCCGCCGGCCGGCTCGCATCGAGCTGTTCGAGCAGGCTCCAATCGAAGTTCTTGTCGGCGGGGAAGGTCAGCGGCGGGATCGGTGGTTCGGTCCCGAACGCGACGCGGAAGCCATGGCCGTAGGGGCCGAGACCCGGCACGCGGGCGACGGTGACGCCGCGGCCGGTCCAGACCCCGGCGACCGCGATCAGTCGGGCGAACAGCGCGCGATAGGTGTCCTCGTCGGCCCCGTCGTAGCAGTGATCTTCGAAGATCGCGGCGTTGGAGAATTCGTCCTCGATCCCGTCGGCAAGGGCGCGGTAGCTCCACAGGATGTCGATCGACAGCGCCTCCGGGCCGCGCTGCGTCAGCGGCCGGGTCGCGTTGTCGTCGCCGACGGCGAATTCGGGATGCTCCGCCATCGCCCGCGCGGCGGCGCGCCGGTCCATCCCCGCGTAGTGCGGGCCGAGACGGAGGCCGGCGGAGATCAGTCCCTCCAGAGCCGCCTCGACGGCGTCGATTTCCGCCTCGCTGCGCTGTTGCGGCGGCTGCGGCTCCCAGACCGCTCCGGATGGGGCCGGAGCCTCGATCTCCGCCTCGCCGTGCCATTGTTGCGGCAGCGGCGACTTCCAGGCCGTCACGGGCAGGGCCGGCGCGGGCGGGCGATTCCGGCCGAACAGGCGCCGGAGCCAATCGATCATGTCGTCCCCCACAGCCACGCCGCGCCGCGCACGCCCGAGGCGTCGCCGTGCAGGCTCGTCCGCACCGGCGTGTCGAAGCGGTCGGAGAAGACGTGCGGCGCGATTGTGCCCGGGAGAGCGGCGGCGAGGCCCTCGACCCGCGAGAGGCCGCCACCGAGCACGATGGCGTCGGGGTCGAGGATGTTGACCACATGGGCAATGCTGCGCCCGAGCCGGTCGCGATAGCGCGCCATCGCCGCGGCGGCGTCCGCATCCCCGGCCTGCGCCCGAGCGACGATTGCCTCGCCGGTTAGATTTTGGTCCGTACACCGAAAGAAATCCGCGGCGAGTCCGGGACCGGAGAGCCAGGTCTCGATGCAGCCGTGGCGGCCGCAATAGCAGGCGGGGCCGGGGCGCTCGTCGTCGCGGGGTTGGGGCAGCGGGTTGTGCCCCCCACTCCCCACTGATCGCGTTGCGGCCTGTCAGCGCCTGCCCCCGCAGGGCGATCCCGGAGCCGACGCCGGTGCCGAGAATGATCGCCCAAACGAGGGTCTCGCCCGCCCCGGCGCCATCCACCGACTCCGACACGGCAAGGCAGTTGGCGTCGTTCTCGACCCGCACCGGGCGGTCGAGGCAGGCCGCGAGATCTCCCGCGAACGGCCGGCCGTTCAGCCAGACCGAGTTGGCGTTCTTGATCAGGCCGGTGGCGCGGGAGACCGCGCCGGGCATGCCGACGCCGACGCTTGCTCCGGTCGCGCCGGCCTGCCGCTCCAAAGCGGCGACGACGCCGGCGATGGCGTCGAGGGTGCCGGCATAGTCGTCCCGCGGGGTCGGCACGCGGGTCTCCGCCCGCGTCGCCCCGTCGGCGTCGAGCGCGATCCCGGAGATCTTGGTGCCGCCGAGATCGATCCCGATCCGCAACCGGTCGGAGATCAAGGCGGGCTTACTGGGCCGCCACGACCTTCGGCGCGGTGGCCGGCACATCCTCGCCGGGGCCTTCCGGCGCCTCGTCGGAGATCTCGGTGCCGATCGAGAACGGATGCGCCATCACCTCGGCGAGCTTCTTCTTGTCGAGCTCGCCCTCCCAGCGGGAGACGACGATGGTGGCGACACCGTTGCCGATGAGGTTGGTGAGCGCGCGGCACTCCGACATGAACTTGTCGACGCCGAGCACCAGGGTCATCGCCGCCACCGGCACCGGGGCGCCGGGGATGGCGGCCAGGGTCGCGGCCAGCGTGATGAAGCCGGCGCCGGTGACGCCCGAGGCGCCCTTCGAGGTCAGCATGGCGACGATGAAGATCGTTGCGTACTGCCCGACCGTGAGGTCGGCCCCCACCGCCTGCGCCAGGAACAGGGTGGTGAGCGTCATGTAGATGTTGGTGCCGTCGAGGTTGAACGAGTAGCCCGTCGGGATCACGAGGCCGACGACCGAGTCCGACGCGCCGAGGCGCTTCATCTTGGTCATCATGTGCGGCAGCACGGTCTCGGAGGAGGAGGTGCCGAGCACGATCAGCAGCTCGTCCTTGATGTAGGCGAGGAACTTGAAGATCGAGAAGCCGGCAAACGCCGCGATGCCGCCGAGCACGACGAAGATGAACAGCAGCGAGGTGGTGTAGAAGGTGCCCACCAGCCAAGCGAGGTCGATGACCTTGCCGATGCCGTACTGGCCCACCGTGAAGGCCATGGCGCCGAAGGCGCCGAGGGGGGCGAGCTTCACCACGAGGCCGATGATGCGGAAGAAGACCTGACCCGCCGCATCGATGCCGTGGGTGATGCTCTCGCCCTTCTTGCCCATGCCGGTGAGCACGACGCCGGTCAGGATCGAGATCAGCAGCACCTGAAGCAGGTCGCCGGTGGCGAAGGCGTCGAAGAAGCTCTTGGGGATGATCGCCATGAGGTGGGCGATCGTGGAGTCGGCGGCCGCCTTGCTGGCGTAGCCCTCGACCGCCTTGGCGTCGAGCTTCGACACGTCGGCGCCGAAGCCCGCGCCCGGCTGGATCACCTCGCCGACGATGATGCCGATAAGGAGCGCGAGGGAGGAGACGACCTCGAAGTAGATCAAGGCCTTGAGGCCGACGCGGCCGACCTTCTTCAGGTCGCCGATCGAGGCGATGCCGTGGACGATGGTGCAGAAGATGATCGGCGCGATCAGCATCTTGATCAGCGCGATGAAGGCGTCGCCCATCCATTTGAACGACTTGCCCCATTCCGGGCTGAGCCAGCCGAGCAGGACGCCCAGCACGATGGCGATCAGCACCTGGATGTAGAGCACCCGGTACCACGGTGTGTGCGCGCTGGGCGTGCCGGGCGCGCCCGCATCATGCGTTGCGGAATGGGCCATGTTTCCTCACCGATACCGTGTTGCGCGGCCTCGCCCGGGCGGCTTTGGGCGGACGCTATTCCGTTTGATCGCGGTGCTCAATCGCACCCCGGTAGTCGGCGCGGCGTTTGTAACTAATGAGTCTTTCGACTTGGCCGGGCATCTTGGCCGCATGTCTTGCCCGGGCATCGCGTCACGGTTGCCTGGGCGACCTTCGGGCCGGGCTGATGGCAAGGAAGCGGGGCCGGTGCAAGTCGTCCTCCCTCCGCTGTCCACTGCGTCGGGGCGGGTCCTCGGCGTTGTCCTCCGTCCCCGCGACGAAGCGGCTTCCCCTTGGCGGGCGGGCGCTCTAGAAGCGCTCCATGTTCGGCCTCATCCTCGTTCCGCCGCGAATTACGGGCCCGGCCTCCGCGTAGGCGCCGCGTTCAGCGGCCGCGCCGGATGCCGGGTGAAGCGCTTCCGCCCGTTTTTCTTCGACCGTCCCCGCGACGAGAGCCCGCCGAACCCTGCCATGAGCGACCAGACCGACGCCGCCCCCGTGGCTGCCCGCGATTATTCGCGGACCCTCTTCCTGCCGAAGACCGATTTTCCGATGCGCGCGGGGCTGCCGACCCGCGAGCCGCTCCTGCTGGAGCGCTGGAAGGATATCGGCTTGTACGAAAAGATCCGCGCCGCCGCGAAGGGCCGTCCGCGCTTCGTGCTGCATGATGGCCCGCCCTACGCCAACGGCAACATCCATATCGGGCACGCGCTCAACAAGATCCTGAAGGACGTCGTCGTCCGCTCGCAGGGCGCGCTCGGCCGCGACGCGGATTACGTGCCGGGCTGGGACTGCCATGGCCTGCCGATCGAGTGGAAGATCGAGGAGCAGTACCGCGCCAAGGGCAAGAACAAGGACGAGGTGCCGGTGCTGGAATTCCGCCAGCAATGCCGGGCTTTCGCGGCGGACTGGCTGAACATACAAAGAGACGAGTTCAAGCGGCTCGGCGTCACCGGCGACTGGGATCATCCATACTCGACCATGGCTTATCCGGCCGAGGCGCGCATCGCCGCGGAGCTGATGAAGTTCGCCGCCTCCGGCCAGCTCTATCGCGGCTCGAAGCCGGTGATGTGGTCGGTGGTGGAGAAGACCGCGCTCGCCGAGGCCGAGGTCGAGTACGAGGAGCATGTCAGCGACACGGTGTTCGTGGCGTTCCCGATCCGCGAGGGCGCTCCGGCGGAACTGACTGGCGCCCGCGTCGTGATCTGGACGACCACGCCCTGGACGCTGCCGGCCAACCGCGCCGTCGCCTACTCGAAGCGCGTCGCCTACGGGCTCTACCGCGTCACGGAAGCGGCGGAGGACAACTGGGCCAAGGTCGGCGAAAGCTACCTGCTTGCCGACGCGCTGGCCGAAGGCGTGTTCAAGGCCGCCCGCGTCGAGGCCTACGAGCGCGTGGCCGACGTGCCGGCAGCGAATCTCGCCGGGCTTACCCTGTCGCATCCACTTGGCACCTTCGATCCCGGCTACGGCTTTCCGGTGCCGATGCTGGAGGGCGAGCACGTCACCGACGAGGCCGGCACCGGTTTCGTCCACACGGCGCCGAGCCACGGTCGCGAGGATTTCGAGGTCTGGATGGCCAATGGCCGCCGCCTCACGGAATCCGGCATCGACACCCGCATCCCCTACACCGTCGATGCCGACGGCCGGCTGACCGCGGAGGCGCCGGGCTTCACCGGCCGCTTCGTCTTCACCGCCAAGGGCGAGAAGGGCGACGCCAACAAGGCGCTCATCGCCGCGCTCACCGAGGTCGGCGCGCTGGTCGCCCGCGGGGTTCTGCGCCACCAGTACCCGCATTCCTGGCGCTCGAAGAAGCCGGTCCTGTTCCGCAACACGCCGCAATGGTTCATCGCCATGGACCGGCCGGTGGATGCGCTCGGCAACCGCACGCTCCGCGAGACGGCGCTCCACGCCATCGAGCAGACGCAGTGGGTTCCGCCGCAGGGCAAGAACCGCATCAACGGCATGGTCGCCGGCCGGCCGGATTGGGTCGTCTCGCGCCAGCGCGCCTGGGGCGTGCCGATCACCGTCTTCGTCGAGCGCGAGACCGGGGCGGTGCTGCGCGACGCGGCGGTGAACGCCCGCATCGCCGAAGCCTTTGCGGCGGAAGGCGCGGATGCGTGGTTCGCGGAGGGCGCCACCGAGCGCTTCCTGGCGCCCGATTACGATCCGGCGAACTACGAGAAGGTGACAGACGTCCTCGACGTGTGGTTCGATTCCGGCTCGACCCACGCCTTCGTGCTGGACGACGCACAAGCCTTCCCCGGCCTTGCCGGCATCCGCCGCGCCGTCGATGGCGGGCCGGATACGGTGATGTATCTCGAAGGCTCCGACCAGCATCGCGGCTGGTTCCAGTCCTCGCTGCTCGAATCCTGCGGCACGCGCGGCCATGCCCCCTACGACGTGGTGCTCACCCACGGCTTCGTCCTCGATGCCAAGGGCGAGAAGATGTCGAAGTCGCGCGGCAACGTCGTCGCGCCGCAGAACGTCATCAAGGAATCTGGCGCCGACATCCTGCGCCTCTGGGTCGCTGCGGCCGATTATTCCGACGACCTGCGCATCGGCCCGGAAATCGTGAAGACCTTCGCCGAGACCTACCGCAAGCTGCGCAACTCTCTGCGCTGGATGCTCGGCTCGCTCGCCCACCGGGTGCCCGGCGACGACGTGCCCTTCGCCGAGATGCCGGAACTGGAGCGCTTCATCCTGCATCGCCTCGCCCAGCTCGACGGCGAGATCCGCGACGCCTACACGGCCTTCGACACCAAGCGGATCGTCGCGCTGCTCAACGGCTTCATGACCGGCGACCTCTCGGCCTTCTACTTCGACGTGCGCAAGGACGCGCTCTACTGCGATCCGATCTCCTCGGTGACCCGCCGGGCCGCGCTCCAGGTCATCGACGAGGCGTTCCGCCGGGTCGTGATCTGGCTCGCGCCCGTCCTCGCCTTCACGGCCGAGGAAGCGTGGCTCGACCGCTACCCGTCGCAGGACAGCTCGGTGCATCTCCAGACCCTGCCCGAGACGCCCGCCGAATGGCGCGACGAGGCGCTCGCCACCCGCTGGCAGAAGATCCGCAAGGTCCGCCGCGTCGTCACCGGCGCGCTCGAGATCGAGCGCGCGGCCAAGCGCATCGGCGCCAGCTTGGAAGCCGCGCCGACCGTCTACGTGTCGGATTCCGATCTTCTGGCGGCACTCGACGGCGTGGACTTCGCCGACACCTGCATCACCTCGGCGATCACGGTTCGCGCCGGTGAGGGCCCGGCCGACGCGTTCCGCCTCGACGAGGTGAAGGGCGTGGCCGTGGTGCCCGAGCGGGCCGAGGGCATCAAATGCGCCCGTTCCTGGCGTGTGACACCCGAGGTCGGCAGCGATCCTGCCTATCCCGACGTGACGCCCCGCGACGCGCGGGCCCTGCGGGAGTGGGACGCCGCCCATCCGGAGGCGGCGTGACCCCCTTTCGCGCCGGCCTGATCGCTTTGCTGGCCACGCTGGTGCTCGATCAGGCCTCCAAGCTCTGGCTCTATTTCGGCACCGACCTCGTGATGACGCAACCCTGGCGGCTGGCGCCGTTCGCGGATTTCGTCGTGGTCTGGAATCGGGGGGTCTCCTACGGCCTGTTCCAGCAGGAGGGCGGTCTCGGACGCTGGCTGCTGGTGGCGATCTCGCTTGCCGCCGCCATCGGCCTCTCGGTGTGGATGCGCTGGGCCGGCTCGCGGCTGCTTGCGGTGGCGCTCGGCCTCATCGTCGGCGGCGCGCTGGGCAACGCCGTCGACCGGGCGGCCTACGGGGCGGTGTTCGACTTCGTTCACCTGCACGCGGGCGGCTGGTCCTGGTACGTGTTCAACGTGGCGGATGCGGCCATCGTCGCGGGCGTCATCGGCCTGATCCTCGACAGCCTGCGGCCGGCCCAGCGCGCGCCGGCCACGGACGTCGCCGGGAACGGCGGCCGTCCCCAGGCTTGAAACGAAGCCCATCCCGCCCGCGTCAAGGCGCCATACCTTCGCCCGAAACCCGGCTCACCTCGTTCACGAAGGTCTCTATCCGCGATTCACGTTGAATCGCAGTTCGGCTGACTGCCCCGGATGAAAAGCGGGCGGAGCCGATCCTTGAAACCTTGGGGAACATCGCATGAACGGGCGGCGCAGCGTCTCGCGGGCTTTCGGATCAATCCGCCCTCTGGCCTTGGGGGCAGCCCTGCTGCCCGGCCTTTCCGTCGGCGCGGCCCACGCCGAGGGTGAGTTCATGCGCGATACGCTGAGCAATCTCGGCCTGATCGAGCCGGACCGCCCCGCCATCACCTATCGCGAGCGCGCGCCGCTGGCCATGCCGCCCAAGCTCGGCGGCCGGGAGGATCTGACTGCCGGCCTACCCGCGCCCCGCGCCCGTCAGGCCGATCCGGCCTGGCCGAAGGATCCGGAGGTGGTCCAGCGCGAGCGCGCCGCCATCGAGGCGAAGAAGCCGATCGTGCGCGGTGCGCAAGGGCGCATGAACGACAACAACGAGACGCTCTCGGTCTACGAGATGGATGCTGGCCGCCGCGCGGGCGCCGGCGCGCTCACCGGGCCGGCGAACGCACCCGGCCAGGGCGATACCCGCGATTCGACTTGGCTCAACCCGTTCGAACTGCTCAAGGGCACGCCGGACAAGACCGAGCCGTCGCTGGTCGAGCCCGACCGCGATACGCTGACCGATCCGCCCAACGGCTACCGCAAGGCGCCGATCAAGGTCGCCAAGCCGCAGGGCGGCCCGGTCGGCGGTCCGATCAGCGACCGTGAAGAGGCCGACCCGCGTGCCTATATGAGAAATTCGTCCGGGCGCTGAGAGCGGACCTTCGCCCGGTTGCGCCGCTTACGGCGGGCCGGCAAAGGCACGAAGCACTCGGGCGGACCGTCACCGCGCGGACACGCCGCGCGGTATGGGATTTGCCACCGGCAACCGATCTCGGGACAATGCCGGGATTCGTGGGACGGAAAGCGCGGAGGGCGGAAGAGCCCCCGCATAAGGAAAGTGGGATGCACCTCTACCGGAAGGCCATCGCGCCCGTAGGACCGCAGCGAGGCCTGAATCACGCTGGCCGCGTGAACGCCGCCCCGTTCGGGCGCTCCGAGGCCGGCGGCCCGGAGGTCTCCGCCTTCGTGCTCGACAACGGGCTCGACGTGGTGGTGGTGCCCGACCACCGGGCGCCGGTCGCGACGCACATGGTCTGGTACCGCAACGGCTCGGCCGATGATCCGATCGGCCAGTCCGGCATCGCCCACTTCCTCGAACACCTGATGTTCAAGGGCACCGAAGCGCATCCGGCGGGCGCCTTCTCGAAGGCGGTCTCGTCGCTCGGCGGCCAGGAGAACGCCTTCACCAGCTACGACTACACCGCCTATTTCCAGCGCGTCGCCCGCGATCACCTCTCGACGATGATGGCCTTCGAGGCCGACCGGATGAGCGGCCTCGTCCTTGACGATGCCGTGGTGGCGCCGGAGCGCGACGTGGTGCTGGAAGAGCGCCGGATGCGGGTCGAGACCGATCCCTCGGCGCAGCTCTCCGAGGCGATGGCCGCCTCGCTGTTCGTGCATCACCCCTACGGCATCCCGATCATCGGCTGGATGCACGAGATCGAGGAGCTGAACCGCAGCCACGCCATCGACTACTACAAGCGCTTCTACACCCCCGAGAACGCGATCCTCGTGGTGGCCGGCGACGTGACGCCGGACGAGGTGCGGCGTCTGGCCGAGGACACCTACGGCCGTGTGACGCCGCAGGGCGCGCGGCCCCAGCGGCTGCGCCCGCGCGAGCCGGAGCCGCGGGCGATGCGTCGGATCGCGGTGGCCGACCCGAAGGTCGAACAGCCGACCCTGCAGCGCCTCTACCTCACCCCCTCTTGCATGACCGCCCGCGACGGCGAGGGCTACGCGCTCGAACTGCTCGCCGAGGTCATCGGCGGCGGTGCGACCTCGTTCCTCTACCGCAAGCTGGTGCTGGAGATGGGCGTCGCGGTGAATGCCGGCGCTTGGTACATGGGCTCGGCCATGGATGACACGCGCTTTGCCGTCTACGCCGTGCCGGCCGAGGGCGTGACCCTGGAGGCGCTGGAAGAGCATATCGATCGCGTGCTGCGCCGCGTTCCCGAGGCGCTCGGCGCCGAGGCGATCGAGCGGGCCAAGATCCGGCTCGTGGCCGAGACGGTCTATTCCTCCGATTCGCAGAGTTCGCTCGCGCGCATCTACGGCTCGGCGCTTGCCATCGGCGAGACCGTCGAGGAGGTGCGCCGCTGGCCGGTCGAGATCGATGCGGTCACCCATGACCGGCTCGTCGCGGTCGCCGCCCGCTACCTCGTGCCCGCCCGCTCGGTGACCGGCTACCTCACCAAGGCGCGCGACACGGACGTGACGATCGCCTGAGACGACCTGATTCTTCGCGCTGCCCGCTTTGGCGGCGCCGTTTGCGAAAAGACGCTTTAAGGAACTTCCGATGAATCTCGCCGAGACCGGCACCCGCGCCGCGACGTCGCCGACCCAGGCGTTGCCGCTTGCGGCCGCCCCCGGCATCGAGGCTTGGCACGTCGCCTCGCCGGTGGTGCCGATGATCGCGCTCTCTTTCACCTTCGAGGGCGGCGCCGCGCAGGACGTGGAGGGCAAGGCGGGCACCGCGCAGATGATGGCGCGGCTGCTCGACGAGGGCGCGGGCGACCTCGACTCGGACGCCTTCCAAGAGGCGCTCGCGGCCCGCGCGATCGAGCTGAGCTTCCACACCGGCCCCGATTCCATCGGCGGCTCGCTCAAGACGCTGCTCACCCACGCCGATGAGGCGATCCGCCTGCTGGCTCTGTCGCTGGCCGAGCCTCGCTTCGATCAGCCCGCAATCGAGCGCGTGCGGGCGCAGATGATCGCCAGCCTGCGCTACCAGCAGAACGATCCGGGCGTACTCGCCTCCCGCCGCTACTTCCGCGAGGCCTTCCCGGGGCACGCCTACGGCCGCTCCTCGGCGGGCACCATCGAGACCCTGTCGGCGATCACCCGCGACGACCTCGTGGCCTTGCATCGGGCCGTGATCGGCCGCGGCAGCCTGAAGGTCGCCGCCGTGGGTGCCTTCGACGAGGCGACGATCACCGGCATGATCGCCCGCGCCTTCGGCGCTCTGCCCGAGGCAGGCCCGCTCAAATCAATTCCGCCGACCGCGATCAACGAACTCGGCCGCCGCATCGTCGTCGATCTCGATGTGCCGCAATCGGTGATCCGCTTCGGCATGCCGGGCGTGGCGTGGCGCGACCCCGACTTCATCCCGGCCTACGTGCTGAACCACATCCTGGGCGGCGGCGCCTTCACCTCGCGCCTGTTCCAGGAAGTGCGCGAGAAGCGCGGCCTGGCCTACTCGGTCGGCACCTCGCTGACCTCGCATCGCGCGGTCGCCATGACCTGGGGCTACACCGCCACCAAGAACGAGCGCGTTGTCGAGGCCCTCGACGTGATCGGCGACGAGATCCAGCGCCTCATCACCGAAGGCCCCTCCGACGAGGAGTTGCAGAAGGCCAAGGACTACCTCACGGGCTCCTACGCCCTCGGCTTCGACACCTCGACCAAGATCGCCAACCAACTGGTGCAGATCGCCTTCGAGGGGCTCGGCATGGACTACATCGCCCGCCGGAACGACCTCGTGGCGAGCGTGACCCAGGCCGACATCCGCCGGGCCGGCGCGCGCACGCTCGGCGACGGCAAGATGCTGGTCGTCGCCGCGGGGCGGCCCACGGGGCTGTAAGCGTTTCTGCTCGATACGGGTTTGATGAGGCCGGCACGCGGTAAGCGCGTTGCCGGCCTTTTTCTTTGCTGCCCAAGGTCTTTGGTTCGCGGCGCGGTGCCCCGTTGAGGCCGGCGCCTTGGGCTTGCGCCCGAACCTCCTATCTGTTGAAGGCTGAAACCGCTTCCCGCGCGAGGCCTCAAGCGATGCAGCTCACCGGACTCCACCACGTCACCGCCATCACGGCACAGGCGGCCGACAACCTCGCCTTCTACACCCGCGTGCTGGGGCTTCGGCTGGTCAAGAAGACCGTCAATCAGGACGATGTGTCGGCCTACCACCTGTTCTACGCCGACGGCCGCGCCTCGCCCGGCACCGACATCACCTTCTTCGACTGGCCGGCGCCCGCCGAGCACCGCGGCACCGACAGCATCTCGCGCACGCTGCTGCGCGTCGGTGGTGCGGCGAGCTTCGACTGGTGGCGCGAGCATCTCGCCCGCCAAGGCGTGAACCACGGTTCGGCGATCGAGCGGGACGGGCGTCTCACCCTCGATTTCGAGGACGGCGAGGGCCAGCGCCTCAGCTTCGTGGATGATGGTGGCGTGGGGCCGGCGCATCCCTGGGCGGGCAGCCCGGTGCCGGCCGAGCATCAGATCCGGGGGCTGGGGCCGATCCGCCTCACCGTCTCGCAGCCCGAGCGCACCGAAGCGGTGCTGACGCAGGTTCTCGGTTTTCGCCGCGCACGGACCTTCGAGCTGCCCGAGGGCGAGGTGACGGTGTTCGAGACCGGTCAGGGCGGTCCCGCCGCGGAGGTCCAGCTTCTCAGGGGAACGGGTGCGCCGGCCCGCCAGGGCGCGGGCGCCGTCCACCACGTCGCCTTCCGCATCCCGGATGCCGATTACGACGCCTGGGCCGACCGGCTCAAGCAGCGCCGCGTCCCCTCCAGCGGCCCCGTCGACCGCTACTACTTCCGCAGCCTGTACTTCCGCGAGCCGAACGGCATCCTGTTCGAGATCGCCACCGACGGGCCGGGCTTCGCCACCGACGAGGCGATGGAATCACTCGGCGAGCGTCTCGCGCTGCCGCCATTCCTCGAACCGCGCCGGGCGGAGATCGAAGCAGGGCTGAAGCCTTTATGATGCAGCACGCCCGTTCGTCGGAATCCGGGGGGGCGGGGGCCTATAGATTCCGCAGGAAGGTGAGACTCGGCGAGAAGAAATACTCGCCGCCCCTCATGTGAACGAAGCCGCCGAAATCGACATCCGTCGCGACGCCCTCCGTTGGATCGTCCCACGCCCGCGGCAGCTTCTGCTCGCCGGCCGTCAGAGATCCCTGGCCGATAACCGGATCGATTCCATGGGGCGGCGTCGGCTGTAAGGGGAAGTTGGCGTTGTTCGCCCAGATGGCCTGCGTGAACGCGAACTGGTGGGCAATTTCGGAATTGTAGGCCATGAACAGCAGTCCGACGCCGTTCTTCGGCAGCTTTTCGGCGACCTTTTCCTGAAATTCCTGCAGGCTGTCCGCTTCCGGCAACTCGGCTGGGTGAACCTCACGCCGGGCGTCCTCGTAGGGGATGCCTCGCCGCGGCATCAGGTGGCTGCGCTCCTCTTCTTCCGGTTCCGCGCCGCCGGCCCCGCGCGGATTGGTCTTGCGGATATGGGCGTGGAACGGGCACCGACTGCCGGCATCCGCCGTGTAGTCAAAATTGTTCCCCGGCTTGAGGGCTCTGGCCTCGGGCGACAGCGTCACCGGTGTGCCGTCCTCGAAGCGACCGACGATGAGGGCGCCGGCCAACTCGCGGTCGTCGGCGCCCATCAGACCCAAATTATCCGCGACGACCTGCTCACGCAACTTGAAGGAGCGTACCTGCTGCTCAAGCTTGCGAAACACCAGGTAGCTGCCGAAGGCCGTCGGATCGTCTGGCACGCCGGGATCGGGGACCAGGGCAAGTCCGAGGGGGAAGGCCGGGTCCCATCGGTCGGTCCCGGTCTCCTTTCGTTCCGCTTCGATGTCTTCGATCAGCATCAGGGGCTGGCTGCGGCCGTCAACGTAGCCGAAATGCTCGATGCCCTCGCCGGCTGCGTTGAAGAGGGCGGCTCCGTGCTGGATGAACACTGTGCCGCCGGCTACGTGGATCAGTTCGCGGATCTGCGCTGCGAGTTTCGCCCGCGCACTTGGCGTCTCGTGCGCGGCGATGACGAGTCCGTGGATGGGGGTGCGGAATTCCTGCTCCCAAGTCTCAAGAGGTGGATCCTTGAGGGCCTCGATACTGTCCGGGTGTCCCATCCCGAGGGCGAAATCCGGATCGACGGGGGCGAGGTCGCCTCGTCCGATCGCCTCGTATCCTGCGGCCGACAGCGCGACGTGGACGAAGGCGCCCGCACCTCGGCCACCCTCGCGCTTCTTTCCGGCCTTCTTGTAACTGTCGGCATCGATCAGTTGCCGATAGGCGCTGACAATGTGAAAGTTGGCAAGCTCTCGCAGCAGGCGTCTCGCTTCGAGACTGCGCGTCGGATCGAGCCGAAAGAACAGGTTCGCCGTAAAATGCCGTCCGTGTCCTTTCAAGATATTGCCCTGAAGCCCCTCCAGCATCAGAAGTTCTTCTGAGTCGGCTTGCTTCCAGGATAGAGGTTCCGTGATGTCGATCGCCATGGCGTCCTCCGCAGAAACAGGTGTTGGAAGAAGTATTTATTGATCGATAGGCAGCATCGATGTGCTTCGAATCAGAAAATTTACAGATTTAGCTGGATATAAACAGGCTTCGGCATCAACATCAATTTGGTGGTAGCTCGGCCGGGTCCGCTCCAGCCGGTCGGTATGCCCGCCGAGACGAGCCGACGGCTTCGGATGATGCGCTGCCGTCAGATCGCCTGCGCTCTTCCTGCGGCTTGACGTTTGTCCCGCACTTGCGAGAAGAGCGGCCGGAAAACTCCTGCAACTGGGCTCTTTAGAACGATGAGCAAGTACAACGAGGAGCGCGTCCTCTCCGTCCATCACTGGACCGACACGCTCTTCTCCTTCCGCACGACGCGCGATCCCTCGTTCCGTTTCCGCAACGGCGAGTTCACGATGATCGGCATCGAGGTCGAGGGCCGGCCGCTGCTGCGTGCGTACTCGGTGGTCTCGGCCAATTACGAGGAGGAGCTGGAGTTCTTCTCGATCAAGGTGCCGAACGGCCCGCTCACCTCGAAGCTCCAGCACCTCAAGGTCGGCGATCCGATCATGATCGGCAAGAAGCCGACCGGCACGCTGGTGCTCGACAACCTGCTGCCCGGCAAGAACCTCTACCTGCTCGGCACCGGCACGGGGCTCGCCCCCTTCCTGTCGATCATCAAGGATCCGGAGACCTACGACCGCTTCGAGAAGGTCGTGCTGATCCACGGCTGCCGTCAGGTGCAGGAACTGGCCTACGGCGAGACCATCACCGAGACGCTGCCGAAGCACGAGTTCCTCGGCGAGATGATCGCCAACCAGCTGATCTACTACCCGACGGTCACCCGCGAGCCGTTCCGCAACCGCGGCCGGATCACCGACCTGATGACCTCGGGCAAGCTGTTCGAGGATATCGGCCTGCCGCCGATGTCGATCGAGAACGACCGGTTCATGCTGTGCGGCAGTCCTGAAATGATCAAGGACACCCGCGAGCTGCTGACCAGCCTCGGCTACGAGGAGGGCAACCACGGCGAGGCGGCCCACTACGTGATCGAGAAGGCCTTCGTCGAGAAGTAGATCCTCCAGTAGCGAGCGGCTGGCTCAGCCGCTCCACCGCACCCTGAGGTGCCGCGCGGCAACCTCGAAGGATGCTCCGGGGATCCGTGCGCGAACCGGATGATCCTTCGAGTCGCGCTGGCGCCGGCATCGCAGGATGAGGGCGCTGGTGGGACAACGCCGTTTTCCTAACCGAGCGATCCGCACGCCATGCCCCCGCCCGCCTTGTTCGTCGTCGGCGCCGGCACCGAGATCGGCAAGACCTACACCACCGCCGCTCTTGTCCGCCGCCTGCGTGGGCAGGGCTGGCGGGTGCGGGCGCTGAAGCCGCTCGCGAGCGGCGTTCCTCCGCTCGACCATCCCGACTTCGCCGAGAGCGACACCGGGCGCCTGCTCGCGGCGCAGGGGCTCGCCGTCACGCCGGAAACGGTCGAGGCCTGTTCGCCCTGGCGCTTCGCTGCGCCGCTGGCACCCGACCTCGCCGCCGCCCGCGAGGGGCGCAGCCTCGGGCTGCCTGAGCTTGTCGCGTGGTGCGGCGCGCGTCTGGCCGAGGCCGATGACGGTGAGACCGTAGTGATCGAGGGCGTCGGCGGTTTGATGAGCCCGATCACCGAGGACGCCACCGGCCTCGACTGGCTGAGATCGCAGGGAATTCCGTCGCTGCTCGTGTCCGGCAGCTATCTCGGCGCCATCAGCCACGCGCTGACGGCCGTCGAGACGCTGAGGGCGCATGGCATCCCACTCGTCGGCATCGTCGTCAGCGAGAGCGAGGGGGCACCGATCCCCCCTGAAACCGTGGCCGGGCAGATCGTGCGCTACGTTTCCGTACCGGTCGTCTGCCTGAGGCGCGGAGGGGATTTTCCGGATGGGCTCGCCGCGCTGGATTGAAGTCTCAGCGTGCGCGGGGCGCCTTCGGCTCGCGGGATTCCTGGATCTCCTCGGCCTTCTCCTCGTCGGTGTCGCTGCTGCGCTTGATCGTGTCGTCGGGCTTGGCGGCCAGACCCTTCACGATGGCGACAAGGCGCTTGCACTCGTCCGGGAAGCCGTAGGATTCGAGCACGATCGCGGCATCGCGCAGAGTCCGCAGGTCGCGCACGATCTGGGCGTTCTTGACCTCCTGAAGTTCCTTCTTCGCCGCGATCGTCGGTTCGAGCCCGGTATCCTCGACATTGCATTCGGCTCGGGCGGCCGGAATCGCGGCGAGCATCAGGAAGGCGCAGGTAATCAGGCGACGCATGGTCACGTCTCGTATGGGTTGAGGGCGGGGAAACTCAGTCGCGGTGGCGCAGCAGGTCGTTGGTCACGGCCACGAGCTGCGACGCGCGGTAGGGTTTGGGCATGAACACCGATTCGTTCACGGCCTCCGCGGCGGAGAGGCCGTCGCGGCCGCCGGAGGTGTAGACCACCGGCAGGCGCGGCAGGCTGCGACGGGCGCTGCGGGCCAGCGCGATGCCGTTCGTGTTGCGGGCCAGATCGATATCGGTGAAGAGCAGGTCGACGTGCTCGCTCGACAGGATCGCCTCAGCCTCCTCCGCGTCGGCCGCGGTCAGCACCCGGTAGCCTTCGTCGAGCAGGGCCTCGGCGGCCAGCTCGCAGACGAAGAACTCGTCCTCGACCACGAGGATCGTGTCGGCATGCGGCGCCAGGGAGAACGGCGGCAGGGCAGCGGGGACGCAGGCGAAGGGGATCATGGCAGAACTCCAACTCACCCGTGCTCGGGCAACAGCCGAGCTTGCGGATCGCCGGACCAACGGGGCCGTGAAGGGCCTCGTTCACCGTGATTGCTTCGATTTGCGCGCATTTGGTAACCGATCGGTTAACCTTGACGGCAGCGTGCAGGAACTGTTCTCAGTCGCGCCTGCCGCGATGACACGCCTAAACCCTTGTCGGATGAGGCCGTCTTTCGCCCCCGCACCCGCCCGCCTTTCGAAGAGCGCCTTAACGATCGTGCCCGCCCCGTGACCCGACCCTGGCAGATCGGCTTCGGCGTCGTGCTCACGGCGCTCGCCGGATTCGTGGACGCGCTCGGCTTCATCCGGCTCGGCGGCCTCTACACCTCGCTCATGAGCGGGAACACGACGCAGCTCGCCGTCTCGCTGGGCCATGGCGAGCCGCTCGGCGCCGTGCTGCCGGCGCTGCTGATCGGCGCCTTCCTCGTCGGCGCGGTCTCGGGGGGCGCCATCGCCGCCCTGTGCCCGCCACGCTGGGTCACGCCCGCGGTACTCGGCCTGGAAGCCGTCGCCCTGACGGCGGCGGTCGCCCTGGCCGCCGAGCACGCCCATGTCGGCGTGGCCTCGTTGTTCCTGGCGCTTGCCATGGGCGGGCAGAATGCGGTGCTCGCCCATGTCCAGGGCTTTCGCGCTGGCACCACCTTCGTCACGGGCGCGCTGTTCGCGTTCGGCCAGAAGGCGGCGCTGGCGCTCGCCGGACGGGGGCCCCGGCTGGGCTGGGTCGGCGACGGCTCGGTCTGGCTCTCGCTCCTCGTCGGGGCGGTTGCGGGCACGCTCGCCCATGCGCATCTCGGAATCGTGGCCCTGGCGATTCCCGCCTGCGTCGCGGCCGGGCTATGTCTGGCCGCGACGCTGTTCACCCTGGCCTACCGGCGCGCGCCGGTGCCGCTGACCAAGATCTGAAGGAAGACCCCTCCGGCATGAGCGTCTCCGCTCCCTCTCTCACCGAGCACGTCGCGGACATCGCCGCCGGCGCTCACGTCACCGCCGCCCACTGGCTCAAGGGGACATTGGCGCTGGCGCTCGCCGATGGCGGCGTGCTGCTGGCCCGTGACGGCGCGACCGAGACCGTTGCCGCCCACCCGGACAGCGGCATCCTCGTGGCAGCGAGCGACGGCGCCCGGCTGGTGAGCGGGGGCGACGACGGCCGCGTGGTCGCGACGGAAGCGGACGGCCGGTCGAGCGAGCTGGCGCGAGCCAAGAACGGCGGCTGGATTGATGCGCTGTCGCTTCACGGCGACGGCTCGTTCGCCTTCGCCTCGGGACGCACCATCATCGCCCGCGATGCCAAGGGCCGCGAGAAGACCTTCACCGCGCCCACCACCGGCCGCGGCCTCGCCTTCGCGCCGAAGGGCTACCGGCTGGCGGTGGCGCACTACAACGGCGTCAGCCTCTGGTATCCGAACCTCGAGACGCCGCCCGAATTCATCGAGTGGAAGGGCTCGCATCTCGACGTGACGTGGTCGTCCGACGGCCGCTTCGTCGTCTCGACCATGCAGGAGAACGCGCTGCATGGCTGGCGCCTCCAGCCCGACCGCGGCCACATGCGGATGTCGGGCTATCCCGCCAAGGTGCGTTCGCTTTCGTGGTCGGCGGACGGCAAGTGGCTCGCCACCAGCGGCGCCGAGGCGGCCATCGTCTGGCCGTTCGACTCGAAGGAGGGCCCCACCGGCAAGGCGCCGCGGGAATGCGGCGTACGGCCGGCGCGGGTCTCGCAGGTCGCGTTCCACCCGAAGGCGCCGGTCCTGGCGATCGGCTACGAGGATGGCTGCGTGCTGCTGGTGCGCTTCTCCGACGCTTCGGAGCTGCTGGTGCGCCCGGCCGTGAAGGGCAGCGCGATCTCGGCGCTCGCCTGGGACCCGGCCGGCGCCCGCCTCGCCTTCGGCTGCGCCGACGGGCAGGCCGGCCTGCTGACCCTGCCGGCCTGACGCCCGCGCCGTGGCCCTGTTCGGACGCGCACCAAAGCCCGATGCCGTCGCCCGGCGGCGGGTGGAGGCTTGGCTGCGCAAGGCGGGCGGCTACGGCCTCGATACGGCGATGAGCGTGAGCGAGATCGTCTGCACCGATCCGGCCTGCCCCGGCACCGAGACCGTGGTTCTGCTGTTCCCGCCCGGCGAGAAGACGCGGGCGGTGAAGATCACCGGCGCCCTCGACGCCCTCACCGAGGCGGATGTGGCGGCCGCCCTCTGCCAAGATTGAGCCGCGGCCCTCCCCGAGGGACGCGGATCGCCCTACAAACCGGGTGGCCCCCGCAAAGGAAATGTTGATGTTCCGTGTCGTCCGAACGCTCGGCCTTGCCTTCGGACTGCTCGCGGCGGTCATCGCCGCGCAGGCACCGGAATTCGCCCAGCAATACACCCAGCGCCTCGGCGGGGCCCTGGACGAGCTGCGCCGCTCCATCGCTTCCCTCGATGCCGACGCCCAGGCCACCGGCCGCAGCCGGGACGAGGCGCTGGCGCTGCTGCGGACCAACCCGGATGCCTTCATCGCCCGGCGCGGCGAGTCGGCCCGGGCCGATGTCGAGCGGCTCAAGCGGCTGGAAGCGCAGAAGCTCGCCCTCGACACGGCGGCGAGCCCGCTCGGACGCCTCGGCGTGATGGCGCGCGACCCCGACATGAGCATCGCCCGCGCCGCCTATCGCGACTATCAGCCGGCGGTGCCGACCACGGCGGACGGCCTCGTCGCCGGGCTGCTCGGCTTCCTCGCCGCCTGGGGCGGCTGGCGCGTCACCAGCGATGTCGGACGCCACCTCGCCCGCCGCCGTCGCCGCGCGCGGCCAGAGACCACGGCAGCTTGATGCAAATTTCGCGCTGCTGCACGGGCTGAGGTGTTGCAGCGCCTCTACAGCCCGGCCCATCCCACTGCACTAGGTGTAGGCTAAGCGCCCGCACTCCGCAGGGGCGCCGGATCCGGTCCTCCCTCGATCATGCCGCGTCCCCCGACCACGACCGTCGATCCCGCCCTCGACGCGGCGGCCCTGCTGCGCCGTATCGGCTTCTTCGGCCTGTTCGTGGTGCTGCCGGTGGCCGCGCAGGTCTCGCGCCGCGCCACCGTGGTGCTCGCACCCATCGCCGTCGTCCTGCTGATCACCGCGAGCGCCATCGACCAGCACCAGCGCGCCGTCGGCCCGGCCCTGAAGCGGCTGCTGACCGCGCCGTCCTTCCTCGCTGGCATGCTGGTGGTGTTCTGGTCGGGGCTGTCGCTGGTCTGGACGCCGTTTCCCGGACCCGCGAGCGAGCGGCTGGCCAACCTCGTCGCCACCGTGGTGATGACGCTGCTCGCCTATCTCGCGCTGCCCGACCGGATGCGTTCGGCCAACCTCTACCTGCTGCCGCTCGGCGTCGGCACAGCGGCCATCGTCGCGATCCTGATCAACCTCGTCGGCGACGCGATGCTCAACGACAATCCGGACGGTGACAGCGCCCTGGAGCGCGGCGCGGTGCTGCTGGCGCTGCTCGCTTGGCCCGCCGTGGCGTGGCTGCGCTCGCGCCGCCGCGACATGGGCTCGCTCGTCGTGGTCGTGCTCGTCGCGGGCGCGCTGCTGCTGGCGCCGGGCGTCACCGCCCTGTTCGCGCTGGCGGTGGGGGCGCTGGCCTTCGCGCTGACGCATTGGCGCCTGTCGCTCGGCGTGCGCGTCACCGCGCTGGTTGCCGCCGGCCTGCTCGTGGTCGCGCCGCTGCTGCCGTTTCTCGCGCGCCCCATCGGCATCGCCCTGTTCGGGCCCGTGGCGCCCGGCGTGCTGGCGCTCAAGGCGTGGCAGAAGGTCGTCACCCTGGAGCCGGTGCGGCTCGTGACCGGCCATGGCCTCGAGACGACCCTGCGCGGAAAGATCTTCGGGATCCTGCCGATCAATGCGCCGACCACGATGCTGTTCGAGTTCTGGTACGAACTCGGCATCGTCGGCGCCTTCGCCGCGGCGTTCGCCCTCTACGGCGCAATCCATCGTGCGGGCCGCGACGCGTCGGTGCTGGCGCCTTGCGCCATGGCGGCCTTCGCGACCGCCTTTGCCATCGGCTGCGTCGGCGTCGGCCTCACCACGATCTGGTGGCTCACCACGCTCGCCCTGGCGATCCTGACCTTCGTGGCGATCGAGCGCGGGCAGTTCCGCTCCCGCCGGCCCAAGGTCGGGCTGATCCCGCGTCTGCCTGCGCGGAGTTGAAGCCTCAGGCTTCAGACGTCTCGATCGCGTCGGCCGCCGCCTCGATGCCGGCCATGTCGTCGTCGGAGAGGCCGAAATGGTGGCCGATCTCGTGAACGAGGACGTGGGTGACGAGGTGGCCCAGTGTCTCGTCATGCTCGGCCCAGTAATCGAGCAGCGGCCGGCGGTAGAGCCAGACGGCGTTGGGCATCTGCCCCGTGGCGACCTCGCCCGCCTGCGCCAGGCCGACGCCGCGGAACAGGCCGAGCAGGTCGAACTCCGACTCGCAGCCCATCTCGGTCAGGGTCTCGTCGTCGGGAAAGTCATCGACGTGGATGCGAACGCCCGCGCAGAGCACCCGGAATTCCACCGGCAGGGCGGCGAAGGCGGCATCGGCGAGAGCCTCGATCTCGGCTAGGCTCGGAGCCTTGGCCCCGGCCCAGTGGCCCGCAGCCGCGTCACTCACGGCGCCGCGGGCTCGGGTGGGACGACCGGCAGCACGCAGCGGACCAGGAAGGATGCCAGATCGCTGGTGATGTGGTCGATATGCGGCTCCTGCACCGCCTCCTGCTCGAAGAGCTCGCGGAACGGATCGAGCGTCGGCGGCACCACCAGCACGGTCGCCATGCCGAGGTCGTGCGGCACCACGAGGTTGCGGGCGATGTCCTCGAACAGGGCCGAGCGCCGGGGATCGACTTCGTGGCGAAGGAGGAAGCGCTCGTAGGTGCCGCGGTCGGGCTTGGGGATGAAGTCGGCGTCGGCGATGTCGAACACGTCCTCGAAATGGTCGAGGATGCCGAGCTTGCCCGCGACCCGTTCCGCGTGGCGGCGCGAGCCGTTGGTGAGGATCAGCTTGCGCCCCGGCAGATGCCCGATCGCCGTGCCGAGGGCTTCGTCGAGCTTGATCGTCGAGTGGTCGATGTCGTGGGCGAAGTCGAGGAAGTCGTGCGGATCGACCCCTTCCTCCACCATCAGCGCCTTCAGAGTGGTGCCGTAGCGATGGTAGAAATGCTTCTGCAGCGCGCGCGCCGAGATCGCGTCGAGGCCGTAGAGCCGCATGACGTAGAGCGTGATCCGCTCGTCCACCTGCGGCCAGACCCGCGCGTCGCTCGGGTAGAGCGTGTTGTCGAGGTCGAACACCCAGGTATCGACGTGGGAGAACCCGCGGGCGTCGGGGGTGGTGAAGTGGCTCTCGCCGGGAAGCAGCAAGGGGAGGGTAACGCTCGTGAGGGGAAACGGGACGGGAATGTCCCGTCCCGTATGTAGGGAGGCGCGTCGCTCAGGGAAGCGCTGCCGTCAGGTGCGCCGGATCAGGGTGCCCGCACCGAAATCGGTGAACAGCTCGAGCAGCGCCGCGTGCGCCACCTTGCCGTTGAGGATGACCACCGCCTCCACGCCCTGTTCGAGGGCGTAGATGCAGGTCTCGACCTTCGGGATCATGCCGCCGGTGATGGTGCCGTCGGCGATCAGACGGCGGCAATCCTCGATGGTCAATTCCTGGATCAGGTTCTTGTCCTTGTCGAGCACGCCGGGCACGTCGGTGAGCAGCAGCAGGCGCTTGGCCCGCAGTGCACCCGCGATGGCGCCGGCGAAGGTGTCGGCGTTGACGTTGTAGGTCTTGCCGTCCTCGCCGTAGGCCACGGGGGCGAGGACCGGGATCAGCTCGGCCTTCAGCACCGCGTCGAGCACGCCGCGCTCGACATGCTCGGGCTCGCCGACGAGGCCGAGATCGATCGCCTGCTCGATGTTGCTGTCGGGGTCCTTGACCGTCCGCATCGCCTGCTTGGCGCGGACCATGTTGCCGTCCTTGCCGCACAGGCCGATCGCCCGGCCGCCCTCGGCGGCGATCCAGCCGACGATCTGCTTGTTGATCGAGCCGGCCAGAACCATCTCGACCACCTCGACGGTGGCCTCGTCGGTGACGCGCAAGCCGCCGCGGAACTCCGATTCGATGCCGAGCCGGGCCAGCATCTTGCCGATCTGCGGCCCGCCGCCATGCACGACGATCGGCTTCAGGCCGGATTGTTCGAGCAGCACGATATCCTCGGCGAAGTCCTCCGCCGCCGCCGGGTCGCCCATGGCGTGGCCGCCATACTTGATGACGACGATTTCCTGATCGTAGCGCTGCATATGCGGCAGCGCCTGGGTCAGGATCTCGGCACGCACATGCACGTTCGGCAACGGATCGGTCATCGCGGTCGTCCTGGCTCTCTCTCGAGTCGGAGGCGGATTCGGCACGGCTTCTAGCGCAGGCTTTGTGCGACGCGAAGAGTCCGCGTGCTCGCGATCCTGCGATGGGTGCCGTGCGAAGAGCGCTTTCGAAGAGCGCTTTCACGACATCCGATCGGCGCCGACACGTCGGACGCCGGTGGCCACCCCTTGGAACGATGCCATAGCGCCGCTTCGTGTCACTCTTGAAACGCGGCTCGGCCGATCGCGGGATCGAGGGACGGAGACGGTGAAACTCAGGTCCGGCGGGTCGAACTCTGATGCTTGTGGTCGTTGAGCTGTATTCGGGTCGTCGTTTCAGCCGATTTCAATCCGGTGCTTAAACGATGGTTAACCATCACGATCAATCATCCCCTGGTTGAACGAAGGGGGCGACCATGCTGAATGCCGATCTGGCGATGCCGCGTCCGAGTCTCACGCATCCCGGCCTGCTCGCCCGCATCGTCGAGCGTCTCGGCCAGGGCGCAGGCTCGTCCGCCGACATCTGGCGTCAGCTCACCGAGAACTACGCGGTCGATCTCGATGCCGTGGCTGCGCTCCTGCCCTGCGCCGAGCCTGAGCCGCTCTGGCTCACGGCCCGCGCCCAGGCTCGCAAGCGCTGATTCGGCACGCGCCGATCCCGCGTCAGCCGATCACCCGCAAGCCGTCGCCCGTCCGCAGCACGCCGCCGGACAGCACCTCGGCGTAGACACCGCAATCGGTGTGGCCGACCCCCTGCATGAGGGTTCTCGGGATCGACAGGTCGCGCTGGCCGGTCTGCGGATCGACATTGGTGGCTGCGCACCGCTCGGTCCGGCTCGTGATCTTCAGCCGGACGTCGCCCGCTTCCAGCACCCGGCCGACCATGTCGAGTTCGGCCCAAGGCTCCAGCCCGTCGAGATAGAGGTTGCCGCGGAAGCGCAGGGGATCCACGGGGGCGCCGACGAGATCCTCGGTCGCCGCCACGCTCGCGCGGTTGATGAGCGAGACGTAGCCGGTCGGCGAATCGGTGAAGCGGTAACCGGGTGGCGCCGTCAGCACCCGCGGCGCACCGCGCAGTTCGTTCGGCAGGAACCCCTTCATGAATTCGGCGAGCGCAGCGCGCCCCTCCGCCGTGCTCAAGTTCGCGTCCACCGCTTGCACGCCGTTCTCCTCGACCGTGAGGCGATGCGTGGCGTCGTCGAACCGGGTGCGTAGCCGCGCCAGCGCCTCGTTGCGCATCAGCATCAGGTAGGCGACCTTCGGCCGGTGGCGCGGCACGGTCTCGTTGAAGCCGGAGGGGCCGTTTTCGATGGCGTAGAGCCGGTCGCCGGGGAAGTAGCCGCTGGTTTCCAGCTCGGCCGTCTCCAGCGCCTCGGGCGAGAGGCCTTTGACCGGGTAGCGGTAGAGGGCGGCGATGCGGAGGGCGGGGCTCTGGCTCATCCGCCTTCGCTAAATCCGGGAGCGCCCGGTTTGCAACCGGGCCGGCAGGCGCACGCGCCGTCTACGGAGAATTCCGCATGGTCCGCCGCCGCGGTCTCGGCCAGCCTGCCCCCTCGCGTCAGGAGGATGAGGACAGATGGCCGAGGTCACCGCGCTCTATCGCTATCCGGTCAAGGGCCTCTCGGCCGAGCCACTTCCGGCGTTGACGCTGGCCCGCGCATCCGGCCTCGCCTTCGACCGCGAATACGCCCTCGCGCTCGGCACCACGGCCTTCGATTCGGCGAAACCCGAGCCGCTCGACAAGGGCTACTTCCTGATGCTGCGCAGCAACGAGGTGCTGGCTGCACTCGCGACGCGGTTCGACCCCGAAACCGGGCAGTTCACGATCACCCGCGACGGCGAGACGATGCTCACCGAGGATCTGACCGAGCCCGAGGGCCGCGAGGCGGTCGAACGCTTCTTCGAGGCTTATGTCGGCCCGGCGGCCAAGGGGCGGCCGCGCCTCGTGCGGGCGGCCGACCACAAGTTCACCGATGGCAGCGTGATCTCGCCGGCCTTCATGCGCGCGGTCTCGCTCATCAACCTCGCCTCGGTCCGTGCCCTGGAGGAGCGGACGGGCAGCGCGATCCACCCGTTGCGCTTCCGCGCCAACATCTACGTCGATGGGCTGGAGCCGTGGGCGGAGATGGAGTGGATCGGCCGGGAGGTGACGATCGGGAACTTACGCCTGCGGGGGCTCGCCCGCACGCCGCGCTGCGCCGCCGTCGATGTGAATCCGGAGACGGCCCGGCGCGACACCAACCTGCCCAAGGCGCTGAAACGCCATTTCGACCACGTCGATCTCGGCATTTACCTCGAAGTGCTCGCCGACGGCGCCGTGGCGGTCGGCGACCGACTTCAACAGGCCTGATTCGAATGCCCAACTGGGATGCGTTTTGGGCGCCCTCGCCCTCTTGTGTCACGTAAACGCAACACCCAATTCATCCCTGCCGGCGGCTCAGAAGAGAGCGCCGGTGTCCCGGCGGGGCTGACCCCGCGGGGCGACGCATCGGAGGCTCCGTGCCGCGTGAAGCGGGCGGAAGACCGATCCGATCCGGGGAAGGGCAACACGAAATGAATTTCGAGAAATACACCGAGCGCGCCCGCGGCTTCGTCCAGGCCGCGCAGAATCTCGCCGTCCGCGAGGGCAACCCGCAACTCGCGCCCGGCCATCTCCTCAAGGTCCTGCTCGACGATCCCGAAGGGCTCTGCGCCGGTCTCATCGACCGGGCCGGCGGCCAGTCGCGGGTCGCGCATGCGCAGGTCGAGCAATGGCTGGCCAAGCAGCCGAAGGTCTCGGGCAACTCCGCGCAGCCGCAGGCGACGCGCGAACTCGTGCGCCTGTTCGACACCGCCGAGCAGGCCGCCGAGAAGGCAGGGGATTCCTACGTCACCGTCGAACGCCTGCTTCTCGCCTTCGCCGTCGAGAAGGACGGGGAGGCCGGCCGCATCCTGACTGCGGCGGGCGTCACCGCGGCCTCGCTCAACGGCGCGATCAACGCCTTGCGCAAGGGCCGCACCGCCGACAACGCCTCGGCCGAGAACGCCTACGACGCGCTGAAGAAGTACGCCCGCGACCTCACCGAGGCCGCCCGTGAGGGCAAACTCGATCCGGTGATCGGCCGCGACGAGGAGATCCGCCGCACGATCCAGGTCCTGTCGCGGCGCACGAAGAACAATCCCGTGCTGATCGGCGAGCCCGGCGTCGGCAAGACCGCCATCGTCGAGGGCTTGGCGCTGCGCATCGTCAACGGCGACGTGCCGGAATCCCTCAAGGAGAAGAGCCTGCTGGCGCTGGACATGGGCGCGCTGATCGCCGGCGCGAAGTATCGCGGCGAGTTCGAGGAGCGGCTGAAGGGCGTGCTCTCCGAGGTGACCGCGGCGGAAGGCCAGATCATCCTGTTCATCGACGAGATGCACACGCTGGTCGGCGCCGGAAAGGCCGACGGCGCCATGGACGCCTCGAACCTCCTGAAGCCCGCGCTCGCCCGCGGCGAGCTGCACTGCGTCGGCGCGACCACGCTCGACGAGTACCGCAAGCATGTCGAGAAGGACGCGGCGCTGGCGCGGCGCTTCCAGCCCGTCTTCGTCTCCGAGCCCACCGTCGCGGACACGGTGTCGATCCTGCGCGGCATCAAGGAGAAGTACGAGCAGCACCACGGCGTGCGCATTCAGGATTCGGCGCTCGTCGCGGCGGCCACGCTGTCGAACCGCTACATCACCGACCGCTTCCTGCCCGACAAGGCGATCGACCTCGTCGACGAGGCGGGCTCGCGCCTGCGCATGCAGGTCGATTCGAAGCCGGAGGAACTCGACAACGTCGATCGTGAGATCGTGCGGCTGAAGATCGAGGGCGAGGCGCTGAAGAAGGAGACGGATTCCGCCTCCCGCGACCGGCTCCAGCGCCTGGAGAAGGAACTCGCCGACCTCGAAGAGCAATCCGCCACCATCACCGCGCGCTGGAAGGCCGAGAAGGACAAGCTGGGTGCTGCCGCCGAACTCAAGAAGAAGCTCGACGAGGCGCGCAACGACCTCGCCTCGGCGCAGCGCCAGGGCCAGTACCAGCGCGCGGGCGAACTCGCCTACGGCGTGATCCCCGGCCTGGAGAAGCAGCTCTCCGAGATCGAGGCTGCGGCCGAGAACGGGAGCGCCCGCGACGGCATGGTCGAGGAGGCGGTCACGCCGGCCCATATCGCCGGCGTCGTCTCCCGCTGGACCGGCGTGCCGGTGGACAAGATGCTGGAGGGCGAGCGCGAGAAGCTCCTGGCGATGGAGCAGGCGCTCGCCAAGCGCGTCGTCGGCCAGCGCGAGGCGGTGGAGGCGGTCTCGACCGCGGTGCGCCGGGCGCGGGCCGGCCTGCAGGATCCGAACCGGCCGATCGGCTCGTTCATGTTCCTCGGGCCGACGGGCGTCGGCAAGACCGAGCTGACCAAGGCGCTGGCCGGATTCCTGTTCGACGACGACACCGCGTTGGTCCGCATCGACATGTCCGAGTACATGGAGAAGCACGCCGTCGCCCGCCTCATCGGCGCGCCTCCGGGCTATGTCGGCTACGAGGAGGGCGGTGCGTTGACCGAAGCCGTGCGGCGCCGGCCCTATCAGGTCGTGCTGTTCGACGAGGTCGAGAAGGCGCATCCGGACGTGTTCAACGTCCTCCTGCAGGTGCTCGACGACGGGCGTCTGACGGATGGGCAGGGCCGCACGGTCGATTTCCGCAACACGCTGCTCATCATGACCTCGAACCTCGGCTCGGAGTATCTGGTGAATCAGCCGGCCGGCCAGGACACCGACGCCGTGCGCGACGAGGTGATGGGCGTGGTGCGGGGCCACTTCCGGCCCGAGTTCCTGAACCGGGTGGACGAGATCATCCTGTTCCACCGCCTCGCGCGCTCGGAGATGGGAGCGATCGTCGACATCCAGCTCGGGCGTCTGGCCAAGCTCTTGGAGGATCGCAAGATCACCCTCGACGTGGACGAGGAGGCCCGCACCTGGCTCGCCGACAAGGGCTACGACCCGGCCTACGGCGCGCGTCCGCTGAAGCGGGTGATCCAGAAGAACGTGCAGGATCCGCTGGCCGAAGCGATCCTCTCGGGGGTGATCCACGACGGCGAGACCGTGCCGGTGCGCGTCGGCCCGGCCGGGCTGATGATCGGCGACGTCGCGGCCGAGCGCCGGCCGGCAGGCGTGTTGCTGAACTAATCGGGTGAACGACAGGCCCCGGCGCGGGAGACCGCGCCGGGGCAGTCTCGGCCGGGGCCATGCCGGAACGATCCGGAGCGCCCCGTCGCCGCGCCGGAGAAGGAAACTCGATGAGGCGGATTGCTCTCGCGCTCGCGCTCTGGGCCGCCGCCGTATCGGCGCAGGCGCAGCCTGCCGAAGATCCGGCCGCGCTGCGGCTGATCGCCGGCGAGGCGGCGCTCCTCACCGCGCTCAAGAACCGCTGCCCGGCGCATGTCGGCATCGATGTCAGCTTCACCGAGACGCTGCAGGGAACCGTGCTGATGGACGGCATCCGGCAGGCGGGAAAGGAGCCCTTCATGCGGATCGTGAAGGCCGAGCAGGCCCGGATCCGCGCCGAGATCGAGGCGACGGGGGTCGCCGCGTGGTGTCAGCGTCAGAAGTTGCGCCTCGAACGCCCCTATCCGGACGTGTTCCGCCCCGGGTAATCAGCTCGGCATACCCTCGTCTTGCGTTGCAGCGAAATCCCATCGACAACGAGTGGATGACCGCCGAGACGATCACCTACGCCATCGGCGACATCCACGGCTGCGCCGATCTGCTCGACCGCCTGCTGGAACGCATCGAGGCCCATGCGGGGGGCTGCGCCAGGAAGCTCGTCTTCCTCGGCGATTACATCGATCGCGGGCCCGACAGCGCGCGGGTGATCGAGACCCTGCGCCGCCTGCAATGGCGCGAGCCGGAGGACGTGGTCTGCCTCATGGGCAACCACGAGGAGATGTTGCTGAAGAGCCTGCGCGAGCCCGGCGCCCTCGACCATTGGGTCTATAACGGCGGCGCCGAGACTCTCGCGTCGTTCGACGTGTCGGGGCCGGAAGAGCTGCCTGGCGAGATGCTCGACTGGATCGAGGCCCTGCCAACCCTGCACGAGGATGCGCAGCGCTGGTACGTCCATGCCGGCTTCCGCCCCGAAGGGGAGGTGCCGGACCCCGACCTCCACAACCGGCTGTGGATCCGTGAGCCGTTCCTGTCCGAGGACCACGATTTCGGCCGCCACGTCGTCCACGGCCACACGCCGCAGACCCGCGGCGGGCCGGATTGCCGCCGCTTCCGCACCAATCTCGACACGGGCGCGGTCTATGGCAACGCGCTGACGGCGGGCGTCTTTTCGCAGGCGCAGGGCCCGGCCGTGGAGTTTTTGCGGGTCTCGGCTCAGGCTTGACCGCCGGAGCCGACTCGCCCTAGCTTTTCGCCGTGGCCCCGTACAGCCCGCCGCTCGCACCCCTCGGGGAACGGTGAATGTACGGCCGACCTCGGAACGACCCCTTGTTTGGGCCGCCTGTCAGCAACGCGAGCACTGACGCCGAACGCGCCCAAGCGAAGGTTCGACCATGCTCGACATCTCGAACGCCAAATCGATGGCCAGGACGCTGCGCACCTCGTTGTCGGAGCGCCGCATCGACCTCCCCCACAGTACTTGCCACGAACTCGTCGCCCGGCAGTTCGGCTTCTCCGACTGGAACGTCCTGTCGGCCCGGCTGGAAGAGCGGGAACCGCCGAGCGTCACGCCGCTGACACTGCCGAAGGACTGGTTCGTCGTCGGCTCCGTCGGCGATACCACGCACCGGCTCGGCCTCGATCCCGATCGACCGGGCGCCGCGTTAATCGAAAGCATCGTCGCGCGCGGCCAAGGCAAGGATTTGACGGGGCTGATCGCCGTGCTGATGCAGAGCATCGGCGCGCAGGACTTCCTTGGGCAGCGCCTGAGGCTCACGGCCGAGCTGAAAGTCGAGGATGCGGACGCTGCCACGTTGTGGATGCGTGTCGATGGCTACGAGCGGCGCGGCTTAAGCTTCGACAACATAATGGAGCGACAGACCGACGGTCCGCTCAAGGGAACCGCGAATTGGACCCGGCGCACCACCGTCCTCGATGTGCCGGAGCAGGCCGCCAGCCTCCATTATGGGTTCTTCCTCAAGGGCTACGGGCGAGTCTGGGCGCGAAACGTCCGGATCGAGGCCGTCGGGGGTGAGATCCCGGTGACGATGACCCGGCTCGGCGAGACGGGCGACGTGAGCCGGATGCCCAGGCGGCCGGCCAATCTCGATTTCTGTGAGCGTTGAGGTTTCGTCACCGGACCGGCTTGAACCCGGCGTCGGCTCCCTCTCTAACAGGGCCTAACCGCGGCCGTTCGTGCCGCGGATGAGGAGCCGACGCCGATGGATGCGCCCGCAGAGCCCCGCAAGCGGACCGAGGAGCGGGCCATGGCCCGCCTCGCACTCCGCTTCACCGATTGGGCGGAGAAGTGGTTTCCCGACGCCTTCGTGTTCGTCGCCATCGCCGTCGTGATCGTGGCGTCGGCGGCGCTCATCAACGGTGCGCCGGTCCAGGCGGTGTCGAAGAGCTTCGGCGACGGGTTCTGGACCCTGATCCCCTTCACCATGCAGATGGTCTTCGTCACCATCGGCGGCTACGTGGTGGCGACATCCGCTCCGATGCAGGCCCTGATCGACCGGATGGCACTGGTGCCGAAGACCGGCCGCGGCGCTATCGGCTACGTGGCACTCGCCACCATGCTCTCCTCGCTCCTGAGCTGGGGCCTGAGCCTGATCTTCGGCGGCCTGCTCGCCCGCGCGCTGGCGCGGCGTACCGAGTTGCGGATGGATTACCGCGCGGCCGGCGCCGCCGCCTATCTGGGCTTGGGCGCCACATGGGCGATGGGTCTGTCCTCGTCCGCGGCACAGCTTCAGGCCAACCCGAAAAGCCTGCCGCCGGGCCTCTTGCCGATCACAGGCGTGATCCCGTTCAGCGAGACGATCTTCCTGTGGCAGTCGATCCTGATCGCCGCCATCCTCGTGGTGATGTCGGCGCTGATCGCGCTCGCTTCCGCGCCGGGCCGCGAGACGGCGGTGACGGCGCAGGATCTCGGCGTCGATGTCTCCAAACAGGAAGACAGCGTCGCGCCGCCCAAGCAGCCCGGCGAGTGGCTGGAGCACGCGCCCGTCCTGACGATCCTCATCGGCCTGCTGGCGGCGGGCTGGCTGATCCAGGAGTTCGCGCGCCAGGATTGGATGATCGCGATCTCCAACCTCAACACCTACAACTTCCTGTTCCTCATGGCCGGCTTCGTGCTGCACTGGCGGCCCAAGCGCTTCCTGGCCGCGCTCTCCAAGGCGGTTCCGGCCACCGCCGGCATCCTGATCCAGTTCCCGTTCTACGCCGCCATCGCCGCGATCCTCACGGGCGCCAAGAACGCCGCCGGCCACAGCCTCTCGGACGTCATCGCCCACGCCTTCGTGGCGATGAACACGCAAGGCAGCTTCCCGCTCGCCATGGGCGTCTACTCGGCGCTGCTCGGCTTCTTCATCCCCTCGGGCGGCGGCAAGTGGCTCTTGGAGGCGCCCTACGTGATGCAGGCGGCCAACGAGCTGAAGGTACATCTCGGCTGGGCGGTGCAGGTCTACAACGCGGCCGAGGCGCTGCCGAACCTCATCAACCCGTTCTTCATGCTGCCGCTGCTCGGAATTCTGGGCTTGAAGGCCCGCGACATCGTCGGCTTCAGCTTTCTTCAGCTCATCGTCCACCTGCCGGTGGTGCTGTTCCTGCTCTGGGCGCTCGCCTTCACGCTGGAATACCACCCGCCGGTCATACCGGGGTGATACCCCCGTCTCCTGTTTCGCATCGTCCCGAAAGCCGGTGTCCGTCTTTCGGGACGATGCTCTACGGGCGGCCCTGCGGCGGGCCGCCCATCACGATCACGCCGGCATCCATGAGGCCGCGCGCCTCGTCGCCGGTGCCCGTGGCCAGCAGTGAAAAGCTGATGGGGCGTTGCGGCCCGCGGTCGTGACCGGTGCCGCCTTCCGACCAATAGCTCGTCGCGAGCGGAGAGAATTCACTCGCCATTCCGGATTCCGTGAGCCCTTCTCTGCGCGCTCGCGCGTCGATGCGCGGCAAGATGCTTTTCGCCCTCACGCCGAGGCGCGCCGGCAGGCCGTCGCGAAGGGCCGACCAGACGGTAAAGATGAGGCAGTGTCTGCCGTCGGCATCCCGCCCCCACGAGGCGACGTAGCGCGGCGACAGCAGCTCGATTGCCTGTTCCCGGTTCGGAACGCGGGAGGGAAGCTGATCGAGCGCGTCGCGTGAAGCGGGCCGCGTCGCGAGACCCTCGAACGGGGTGCGGCCGTGGCGGATGTAGCCGAGGCAATCCTCAAAGATCAGCCGCATCACCAGCGGCTCGTTCTCCTCGATCTCCGCGGCGTGAGCGGGCGAGGCCCCGAGGCAAACGGCGAACAGAAGCCAGGACCTAAGCATGCGTCCTCCTGCGGGCTCAGCCTGAGCGCCGAGGTTCAACGCCGCGCCGGCACCAGCACCGCAAGGGCCGCGAGCAGCCAGCCGGCCATCAGCACGACGCCGCCGCTCGGGGCCGCCATGGCAAATAGGGGCGTGCCCGTCAGCGCCCGCAGGGCGAGATCGCCCGAGAACAGCGCGAGGCCGACGAGCAGGGCCGCTGCGGCGAGGCGCGCAAGCCCGCCGCGAACGAAGCCGGTCGCGGCAAGACCCGTGAGCGCCAGCACGGCGGGGGCGTGGAACAGCAGGAATTGCGCGGCGGTTTTCAGCGTCTCGCCGCCGCTGGTATGGGCGGCCGCAGCACTCGCCGCGACGCCGAGCCCGCCGGCGAGTGCGGCCAGGGCAGCGAGGACGCGGTCGAGGCCGGTCACGCGCCGCGCTCCTGCAGCAGTCGGGCGATGCTCGCGCGCAGTTCGGCCACGCCGCGGTCGTCGCGGCTCGAGGTCAGCAGCACTTCGGGATAAGCCGCCGGGCGCTTGGCCAAAGCGGTATGGATGCCGGCAATCCGCCGTTCGATCTCCGCCTTCTTCAGCGCGTCGCCCTTGGTCAGAACGATTTGATAGGAGACCGCCGCCTTATCGAGCCCGTCGAGCAGATCGGTGTCGATCTCCTTGAGGCCGTGCCGGGAATCGATCAGCAGGTAGACGCGCGCCAGGTTCGACCGGCCCTTGAGGTAGGCGTGGATCAGCTTGGTCCAGGCCTCGACCTTGGCCTTCTCCACCGCCGCGTAGCCGTAGCCCGGCATGTCGACGAGGGTCAGGCGCTCGCCGATCCGGAAGAAGTTGAGCTGCTGGGTGCGCCCCGGCGTGTGCGAGGTCCGCGCGAGCGTGTTGCGCCCGGTCAGGGCGTTGACGAGGCTTGACTTGCCGACATTGGAGCGGCCGGCAAAGGCAATCTCGACACCCTCCATCGGCGGCAACGCCCCGAGGGCCGGGGCAGCGGTGGTGAAGTCCGCAGCTCCGGCAAACAGCAGGCGGCCGGCTTCGAGTAGTTCGGGGGAGGGGGCGTCTGTGGGGTCGTCGGTCATGGGGCTGCGCGCTTCTTCCCCCCTTGCAGGCAAGGGGAGGGGTGGGGGGATGAGGCCGATGGCGATGCGGTCCGCACCGCCATCGGCCTCATCCCCGCTAAAGCATCGTCCCGAAAGGCGGTGGCCACCCCCGGAAAACAATGATGCAAAAACAAGTGCCGAGAGCGTCGTCCCGGATCCGATATCCAGGACGACGCTCTCGGGGAGGAGGTCGGCGCTCAACGGGCGAGCGTCAGCTCTTAGACTCAGCCCTTGGCCGCGGCGCTCTTGTTGCCGCGTTTGAACATGCCCTTGAGGTTGTCCCACAACTCCACCTTCACGCCGTTACGGCGCATGATGACGTATTGCTGGATCACCGAGAGGGTGTTGTTCCAGGCCCAGTAGATCACGAGGCCGGCGGGGAACGAGCCGAGCATGAAGGTGAACACGATCGGCATGAAGGCGAAGACCTGCGCCTGAACCGGGTCCGGCGGCGCGGGGTTCATCTTCATCTGGATGAACATCGTGATGCCCATGATGATCGGCCACACGCCCAGATGGATCGGGATGTACTCGGGCGGCGTGAACGGAAGCAGGCCGAACAGGTTGACGATGCTCGTCGGATCGGGCGCGGCCAGATCCTGAATCCAACCGAAGAACGGCGCGTGCCGCATCTCGATGGTGATGAACAGCACCTTGTAGAGCGCGAAGAAGACCGGGATCTGGATCAGCACCGGCCAGCAGCCGGCGACCGGATTGATCTTCTCCTTCTTGTATAGCTCCATCATCGCCTGTTGCTGCTTCGTCCGGTCGTCCTTGTAGCGCTCCCGGATGGAGGTCATCTCCGGCTGCACGGCCTTCATCTTGGCCATGGAGACGTAGGAGCGGTTGGCGATCGGCAGGAAGAACAGCTTCAGGATCAGCGTCACGAGCAGGATCGAGACGCCGAAATTGCCCAGGAGGTGGAAGAAGAAGTCGAGCGCCCGGAACATCGGCTTGGTCAGGAACCAGAACCAGCCCCAGTCGATCATCAGGTCGAACTGCTTGATCCCGAGCTCGCGCTCGTAGGCGTTGATCTGGTTGACCTCCTTGGCACCCGCGAACAGGCGCTGGGTCGTGGCCGACGACGCGTTCGGCGCCACGGTGACGGCGTCACCCCGCACGGAGGTCTGGTAGATCTTGGTCGCGCCGTCGGTGCGCTCGGTGAAGGCGCCGGTGAAGGGCTTGCCCTGCTCCGGGATCGTGGCGGCGGCCCAGTACTTGTCGGTGATGCCGACCCAGCCGCCGGTCACGTTCGTCCACGCCTTGCCGAGCGTGGCGGGACCGCCATAGGCCGCTTCCTTGCCGACCTTGTCGTAGGTGTATTCGTGCAGGCCGTCATTGCCGAGTACGCCGATCAGGCCCTCGTGCAGGACGTAGTAGCCCTGGGTCTGCGGCTTACCCCAGCGCGAGACGAGGCTGTAGGGATAGAGCGTGACGGGGTTGGCCGAGGTGTTCTCCACCTCATCGCGCACCGTGAACATGAACTTGTCGTCCACGGCGACGAGGCGCTTGAAGACGAGGCCCTGGCCATTGTCCCAGGTCAGCGTCAGCGGCCGGCCGGGCGCCAGCAGGTCGCCATCCGCCTTCCAGAGGGTGTCGGCGTTGGGCAGCGGGCCCGCATTGGCGCCGACCCAGCCGAACTCGGCGTAGTACGGGTTGGCGGAGCCGGTCGGCGAGAGCAGCACGATGCGCGGGCTCTCGTCGCTGACGGTCTCGTGGTAGTTCTTCAAGCTCACGTCGTCGATGCGCGCGCCCTTGAGGCCGATCGAGCCGTAGAGGGCCGGCGTGTCGATGCGGACGCGCGCGGAGCGGGCCAGCGCATCCTCGCGGGAGATGGGCCCCTGCGCGGCGGCGCCCGGCAGGGTGCCGGGAGCAGGCGCGTTGGGGCTGCCCTCGCGCGGACTCGGCGACGGGATGCCGTCGGCCGTCTGCGGTGCGCCCGTCTGTGCGGTCTGGCTCTGCGCCGCCTGTCGCTGCCGCTCGCTGGCCGGCCCGGTGACGAAGTAATGCCAGCCAAGCAGGACCACCAGCGACAAGGCGATGGCGACGAACATGTTCGTCTTGTCGTTACCCATCGGTCGATCCGTCAGGCGCTTTCGATGTGGGGGGAAAGGGCGGAGTGCCGCCAGCCGTCGCGCCGCGCCCGGAGCGGGAGCCGCCGCGTCGCGGCGTGGTCGGCCGGGCGGTGTCGCCGGAGCGCGGCGTGGCCGGGCGCGTCACGGAATGGAGCGCGCGGCGCAGATCCGCGACGAGGCTATCGAACGAGGCGTCGAGGGCGGGGCGTCGGGCGATCACCACGACATCCGCTCCGATCGCAGGCGCATCCGCCGCCACGGCGGCAACGGCGCTACGCAGGCGTCGCCGTATCCGGTTGCGTTCGGTCGCATGCCCTACGCGCTTGGTGATGGTGAAGCCGAGGAAGAGGCCCTCGGCGGTCGCGCCGTCGCGCGTCTCGCCCGGATCGCGCAGGCGCCCTTGGGCGCTCATGCGGTCCGTATGAAAGCGCCGGCCCTGGGCGGCTGCCAGGAAATCCGGGCGCCGCCGGAGACGTCCGATCGTCGGCACGGGCGCTCCGATCCCGATTCGCGGGCTCGTGTTGCAAGAGGCGGCGTCGCGCGAAGGCGGCGCCGCGGGACGTATCAGGCCGAGAGGCGCTTGCGGCCGTGCGCGCGGCGGGCCGCGATGACCTTGCGGCCGCCGGCGGTGGCCATGCGGGCGCGGAAGCCGTGGCGGCGCTTCCGAACGAGCTTGCTGGGCTGATAGGTTCTCTTCATGGTCGGTCTCCGGCGGCCGAGGTATCGACCCGGTGGCGCTGCCGATGAGCGCGCGGACCGTGCGTGAACCTCGAAATGGGATCTGCAAACGCGAAGGGCGCCCGGAACGGGGCGCCGCTTCGCAATGGCGCGGCTTATGGCGGAGGGGGCGCCGCAAGTCAATGACGGCGCCGGCCCATGACGGCACCGCCCGCAGCTGCGACGCCTTGGGCGATTTCGGGGCCGATTCGGCCGGCGGCGGTGGCTATCGGACCGCAATGGTGCGGTCGCCCGAGTCCCGATTTGGGTCTTTGCGAAGCCTGTGCCGCCGAAACCTGCGGCCACGGGCCGGCCCTTAACGGAGCGTTAACCTTTCCGTTCTACGAAGAGACACATCCAGATTGTCTGGATCCTGATTGGGATCTCTTTCCAGTCTGATTGATGCCTCCCTGTAAGACTCACGAAAGCCGCTCCTCCTGGGGCGGCTTCTTTTTTGCCTTTCGCCGCACGCCGGGTGCCTGGCGCCGGGTCTCGTGCCGGCCGGCACCGTTAACGTTAAAAAGACGTGAACCTCCTTTCGGCTCGCGTTCGGCGCTACACTTGCCCCACTGGCCGCATTCGCACCGGCATCGTCCCGATCCGGGGCAGATGGTTCGCTGGCGGTACAGGAGGCAGGATGACCGAGTTCGACGTCACGTTCCGGGACGATCGCGAGTGGGTGAGCTTCGGCGAGTCCTACGTGACCTCGGAAGGCTTCAAGACCCTGTTCCGCGAGGGCATGCTGCTGGTCGAGGAGACGGCGGCCTATCTCGATGGGGAGGGGCGCTCCGAATCGCGTCTGATCTCCCGCGATGCCACGCTCGCCTATGCCAGCGAGAGCATGCGCCTCACGACCCGGCTGATGCAGATCGCCTCGTGGTTGCTGGTTCAGCGCGCAGTGTCCGAGGGTGAGATCTCGTTGGTTCAGGCGCAGGAGGAAAAGACCCGCGTCAAGCTCGCCGAACCGGAGCGCGCCCTGCCCGATTCCGGCGATGCCTTCACCGCCCTGCCGCTGCGGCTTCAGGATCTTGTGCGCCGCTCGCGCCGGCTGCACACGCGCATCCTCCACCTCGACGCGCTCATCAGCGAGGATCGTCCCGCTCCGGTGCCGCGGGAAAGCCCGGTGACGGCCCAGTTCGGCCGTCTGCGCGCCGCGTTCGGCGGAGAGTGATTCCGACCGTCCTTGCCCCGATCCGACCCGAATTCCGGGGTGGATCCGGAGCGCGCGGCATGCTCGGCGTGCCCGGGGCAGGGGTTGCGGGCTGATGCCCCGGCCCGGATCGTCCTTGAGCATCGTCCTGGATATCGGATCCAGGACGATGCTCTAGCCTATTGTCTTTGCATCATCTTTTTCCGAAAGCCGGCGGCCACCTTTCGGGATGATGCTCTAGGCGGATCGTCTCGGCCGAACCGTATTGCCGTTCTGCTCGCGACGGGGGCGCGGTCCGAGGGCCGCGCCTCGCCGCCCGGTTGCGCGGATGGGGTCCGGCCTACTGTCCGACCCGCAGACACCGCCCGTGCGGGCTTCATTGTCAGATCGTCCGCACAAACGAAAACGGCGCCGCGAGCGGCGCCGTCTGGTCGATTCGGGCTCGCGCCCAAACCCTGAAAGAGTCACTTCTTGCCGAAGCCGAGGCCGCCGAAGCGCGAGTTGAAGCGCGAGACGCGCCCGCCGCGATCGAGCATCTTCTGCTCGCCGCCGGTCCAGGCCGGGTGCGTGGACGGGTCGATGTCCAGGTTGAGGACGTCGCCTTCCTTGCCGTAGGTCGAGCGGGTCTTGTAGTCGGAGCCATCGGTCATCACGACCTTGATGAAGTGGTAGTCGGGGTGCTCAGTCCCCTTGGCCTTGCCGGCCTCGTTCTTTGCCATGACGAATTCCTGAGGTAGCACGCCGACCGGCCCCGCCACTCAGGGGAGGAGCCAGGGGCAAAACATCGCGCGCATTCCGATGAAGGCGCGCCTATACCTCAGCCTCGGACGAGGAACAAGAGAGCGCGGGCGCATCGCCGGTTTTCCGCGAACCGATGACAGGGATATCAGCCGCGACGGGCTTAGGGCTCCGGCGCGAACTGGAAATCGGGGCGGTCGCTGCGTATGCGATGGTTCCAAGCAAAGACGACACGACAGAAACGGCACGGAACGGGACGAAACGATGTCGAGGAATGATGGCCCGCAAGCGTGATGCGTCGTCCGGCGCAGAAATCGATCCGCAGGCGGCGCTCCGGGGGCGGGCGCCGCTCGGGGCGCTCAGACCGCTGATTCCCTTCGCGAGCCGTTACCGGGGCCGCATCCTCGCGGCGCTGATCTCGCTGATCGCCGCGTCGGGCGCGACGCTGGTCGTGCCGATCGCGATTCGTCGCGTGATCGACCACGGCTTCTCGCCGGAGGGGCAGGCGCTCATCAACTCCTACTTCCTGGCGCTGCTGGTGGTGGTGGCGGTGCTCGCGGTGTCGAGCGCGGGCCGCTACTACTCGGTGGTGACGCTGGGCGAGCGTGTGGTCGCGGATCTGCGCTCGGCCGTGTTCGCGCGGCTGACGAGCCTCGATCCGACCTTCTTCGACAAGTCGCAATCCGGCGAGATCGTCTCGCGGCTCACCGCGGACGCCACGCAGGTCAAGGCGGTGTTCGGGGTCTCGATCTCGATCCTGCTGCGCAACCTGTTCCTGTTCGTCGGCGCCGTGGCGATGATGGTCTGGACGAGCCCCGGCCTGTCGATCCTGGTGCTCGCCGCGATTCCACTCATCGTGTTCCCGCTGATCCTGTCGGGCCGCGGCGTGCGCCGCCGCTCGCGCGCGGCGCAGGACCGGCTCGCCGACGCCTCGGCCTATGCGGCGGAAGCGGTCGGGGCTGTCCGCACCATGCAGGCCTTCGGCATGGGCCGCGCCACCGCCGAGCGCTTCGCCGAGGCGTCCGAGAACGCCTACCGGGCGGCGCGCGTCTCGATCACCGCGCGCGCTCTGCTCACCGGCGTGGCGATCTTCCTGATCTCGGCCTCGGTCGTCGGCGTGATGTGGTACGGCGCCAAGGGCGTGCTCGCGGGCACCACGAGCGCCGGCCAGCTCTCGCAATTCGTGCTCTACGCCGTGTTCGGCGCGAGCGCACTCGGCCAGCTCTCCGAGGTCTACGGCGAACTCGCCCAAGCCGCAGGCGCCGCCGAGCGGCTCGGCGAGATCCTGGCCGCCGAGCCGGCGATCAAGTCTCCCGAGCACCCCGTCGCCCTGCCGAGCCCGGCCCGCGGCGCGGTCGCGTTCGAGGCGGTGCGCTTCCGCTACCCGACCCGGCCCGAACACGCGGCGCTGGACGGCATCTCCTTTACCGCGGCGCCCGGCGAGCGGATCGCCCTCGTCGGCCCCTCGGGGGCTGGCAAGACCACGGTGCTGCAATTGCTGCTGCGCTTCTACGATCCGGATGAGGGGCGCGTGACGATCGACGGCGTGCCGTTGCCGCAGGCCGATCTCGACGCCCTGCGCGCCCGCCTCTCCCTGGTGCCGCAGGATCCGGTGGTGTTCTCCGGCACGGTTCTGGAAAACATCCGCTACGGCCGCCCCGGCGCCCGCGAGGCGGAGGTCGAGGAGGCGGCGCGCCTCGCCAACGCCGACGGCTTCATCCGCGCCCTGCCGCAGGGCTACGCGACGCTGCTCGGCGAGCGCGGCACCACCCTCTCGGGCGGGCAGCGCCAGCGCATCGCCATCGCCCGCGCCATCCTGAAGGACGCGCCGGTCCTGCTCCTCGACGAGGCGACCTCGGCGCTCGATGCCGAGAGCGAGCGCGCGGTGCAGAACGCCCTCGACCGGCTGATGCAGGGCCGCACCACGCTGGTGATCGCCCACCGGCTCGCGACCATCCGCGCGGCCGACCGCATCCTCGTCTTCGATGGCGGCAAGATCGTCGAGGAGGGAACGCATGAGAGCCTGCTCGCGCGCGGCGCCCTCTACGCGCAACTCGCGAGCCTGCAATTCGCCGACCGCTTCGACGACAGTGCCCGGGCGCGCGACCCGCGCCCGAAACACGCGGCGGAATAGAGCATCATCCCAAAAGGCGTCCGCCGGCTTTCGGACAAAGATGATGCGCTAACGCAGACGAAGGCGATCGATGGATCTCACCCGCTTCCCCCGTGTCGCACTCACCGACGGGCCGACGCCGATCCGCTCCCTCGACCGTCTCTCGACCCATCTCGGGCCCGAGCTGAACGGCGTCCGCCTGTTCGTGAAGCGCGACGACATCGGCCCCGTGGGCTTGGGCGGCAACAAGCTGCGCAAGCTCGAATTCCTGCTCGGTCAGGCGCTGGCGGAGCGGGCGGATACCGTGATCACCGTCGGCGCGCTGCAATCGAACCACGCCCGGCTCACCGCCGCCTCCGCCGCGCGGATGGGGCTGGCCTGCGAGCTGTTCCTCACCCGCAGCGTTCCGCGGGAGGACGCCGATTATACCGCCAACGGCAACCGACTGTTGCAGGACCTGTTCGGTGCCCGTGTCCATCTGCTGCCGGGCGAGGCGGATTCGCTGGCGCAGGCCGAGGCGCGGGCGGAGCAATTGAGGGCCGAGGGGCGGCGCGTCTACGTCTTCCCCTCCGGCGGGTCGAGCCCGCTCGGCTGTCTCGGCTACGCCGCTTGCGCCGCCGAGATCCTGGAGCAGGCGGCCAATCTCGGCCTCGCCTTCGCCCGCATCGTCGTGCCGAACGGCAGTTCGGGTACCCATGCCGGGCTCGCCGCCGGCCTCATCGCCGCCGGCCGCGACCCTCATCTCGCCCAATCCTACACGGTGCTCGCCCCCGAGCCCGAGGCGACGGCCGCAACGCTAGCCAGGGCCCGCGACACCCTCGCGCTGATCGATGGTAGCCGGACGCTCTCCGATGATGCCATCCGCGTGGACGGCGCCCATCGAGGGCCGGGCTACGGCATCCCGACCGAGGGCATGCGCGAAGCGGTGCGGCTGATGGCTCGGACCGAAGGATTGCTGCTCGACCCCGTCTACAGCGGCAAGGCGTTCGCCGGGCTGCTCCACGACGTCCGCGCCGGCCTGTACGAGCGCGGCGCGGCGGTGCTGTTCGTGATGACCGGCGGCGTGCCGGGGCTGTTCGCGTATCGGGGCGAGTTTTTGCACGGCCTCCCAAATGGCGACCACCGGCTTTCGGAAAAGACAAAGTAAACCAAGCGTCTAGCGACGCTCTTTCAATGGCACGGCCGTGACGAAGTGAGCCGTGTCATCGGGCAGGAGGCGCCAAACCGTCCGCACGGAGGGCGAGCGGCCATCGGGGGCTTGAAGCGGACCCTCGTAGATGAGCTTGACGTCGCCGAGGGGCGTCACCCCCTCCTTTGCCAAGTGCTCAGGCTTGGCGTGGGCGAGGAGCGCTTGCGCCAGGATCTCCGGAGCATCGCCGGTGAAGCCGAACAACGCCAAGAAGCGCGCCTTCGATCCGCCGTCGGGATGCGCCGGATTCAGGAGATAGCCGCCAATCTTCTCTGAACTGATGGCGAAGGCCGGCGGCGATCGCGTTGGCCTGCTCAAGGCTTCGGGGCCAAGTCGCTTGGCAGCACCGTTGCCAGCCCTGCGATGGGCGCGGTGAATTCCACCTCGTAGGCCGCGCCGTCGCGCCACACGCCGACGATCGTTCCCTCGCAGCCGGCCGCGACCGTGTCGCCGTCATCGGTCGTTATGTCCGCCGTCAGCATCACACGGTCGAGATCCTTGAAAGCGGATCGCGATGTCCGTCGGCGCAGGATGTAAAGTGCTTCGACCGTCATGATCGAAGATTAGGCCGAATAGCGATTTCCGCAAGCTGCCGTGCCGCGCGGCTTACCGCTCGGTCAGCTTCATCTCGATCCGGCGATTTCGCGAATAGGCCTCCTCGCTCGTTCCCGAATCGAGCGGCTGGAACTCGCCGAAGGCGCCGGCCAGGAGCCGCTGCGGCGGAAGACCCTTGCTGCGCAGGTACTGCACCACGGCGATGGCACGCGACGCCGACAGCGCCCAGTTCGACGGGAACTGCGCCGACTGGATCGGCCGCGCATCGGTGTGGCCATCGACGCGCAGCACCCAGGGGATGTCGGCGGGGATTTCCCGCGCGATGTCGAGGATCGCCCCCGCGATCCGATCGAGTTCCGGCCCGGCTTCGGGCTTCAGCGCGGCAGAGCCGGCTGCGAACAGCACCTCGGATTGCAGCACGAAGCGGTCGCCGACGATGCGGACATCCGTGCGGCTGCCGATGACTTGGCGCAGGCGCCCGAAGAAGTCGGAGCGGTAGCGGGCCAGTTCCTGCACCCGCTGGGCCAGCGCCACATTGAGGCGGCTACCGAGTTCGGCGATGCGGGCCTGGCTCTCCCGGTCGCGGGATTCGGAGGCCGCCAGCGCGTCCTCCAGCGCCGCGAGTTGGCGCCGCAGGGCGCGGATCTGCTCGTTGAGCAACTCGACCTGATTCTGGGCCCGTTGCGTTGCGCCGCGCTCGGCCGCGAGCTGGGCATCGACGTCGGCGCTCTTGCCCTGGGCCGCTTCGCTGGCATCGGTCAGTGCCCGGAGCCGGTCGCGTTCGGCTTCCGTGGCGGTCAGGGTGTTGCGCAGGCCGGAGGCCGCCTCTTCCTGGGCGCGGCGGCTGGAGCGCTCCAGCGCCAGCAGGTCGGTGAGGTCTGCGATCTGGCGGTTGAGGCGGACCAGCACCGCGTCGCGGCCCGTCAGCTCCTGCGAGAGGAAGAACTGCCCCACCACGAACACGGTGAGCAGGAACACGACGGCGAGCAGGAGTGTCGCCAGCGCATCGACATAGCCCGGCCAGACATTCAGGCTGCGCTGCGAGCGCGCGCGGATCGACGCCATGCTCTCAGTTGACCTTCTCGCGCGCCAGCCGTTCGAGCACCTGCTTCAATTCACGCTCCCGGGCGGCCTGGGCCTCGACCCAGTCGCGGATCATCTGCTGCTCGGCGCGCATGTGCTGCACGAGGCCCTGGATGCCCTCCGCAAGGTTGGTCATCGCCTGGGTCGCACCCCGGCCCCCGGCGCCCTCGGCGATGACGCCGCTCAGCCGATCGACCGCCGCCTGCAACTCGCGGGCGATGGCGGGATCGTGCTCGGGCGCCGGGCGCGCCGCGACGGCGGTGGTGGCGACCGCCTGCTCCTCGCCGGAGACGAGCCAGTCCTCCAACTCGTTGTGGAAGCGGGAGTGGGCCTGCCCCGCCTGAAGGTCGAGGAAGCCGACGATCAACGAGGAGGCGAGGCCGAACAGCGAGGCGGAGAAGGCGAGGCCGATGCCGGACAGCGGCACGGCGAGCCCGCTCTTGAGTTCGTCGAACATCACCGCCGCATCGCCACCGCCGCGCATGCCGCCGATCACAGAGCCCACCGCCGAGAGCGTCTCGATCAGGCCCCAGAAGGTGCCGAGCAGGCCGAGCAGGATCAGGATGCCGGCGATGTAGCGAAGGATCTCACGGCCCTCGTCGAGCCGCACCGCCGTGGTGTCGAGATGCGCGCGGGTGGATGAGAGCGTCATCCCCTCGCGGCGCGCCGCGAGGGCGGGCAGCAGAGGGGCGAGCAGGGCCGGCCGGTCCTTCGGGTTCTGCCCGGCGGCGACCGCGTTGACGTAGCGCACCTCGCGAAACAGCCGCGTCACCTGCCCGAAGGCGAGCAGCACCGCGATCAGCAGCACGCCGAGGATCAGCCCGTTGAGGCCCGGATTGGCGAGGAAGGCCGGGGTGATCTGCTTGTAGAGGACGAAGGCGAGGAAGCCCGCGAGCGCCAGGAACACCAGCATCCGCACCAGCGTCATGCCGGGCTTGGCGAGGGGAGGTGTGTCGAGGGACGCGGAACGGGCCGCCATCGGGTCCATACTCGTGTTGGGCCTGACGCCGGGACCGGCGGCACCGCTGTGTCGAAACCGGCGGCACTCTGGCGGCTCGGCCTGCCGCGATCAAGTCACGGTGCGCTATCGTTCAACGAGCCTTGAGGCGCAGAGGTGGACTCAATCCCACTCGCGCGGCCAGGTCTCCTCGAGATGCGGCCCGAGGCGTACGGCCCAGACGCGCTTGGCCAGCCCCGTCGCGTCGTCGGTCTCGACCGCGATGCCGCACAGGGTGCCCTCGCCGGTGGCCGCTTCGAGGCGCGAGCCCGGCGTCTTTTGAAGGAAGCGGCGCACCGGCTCTTCCTTCTGCATCCCGAGCACGGAATCGTAGTCGCCGCACATCCCGGCATCCGACAGGTAGGCGGTGCCGTGGGGCAGGATGCGGTGATCGGCGGTCGGCGCATGGGTGTGGGTGCCGACGACGAGGCTGGCGCGGCCGTCGAGGAAATGCCCCATGGCCTGCTTCTCGCTGGTGGCCTCGGCGTGCATGTCGACGATCACCGCATCCGCCGCCGCGCCGAGCGGGCAGGCGTCGAGTTCGCGGTCGGCCGCGGCGAAGGGATCGTCGAGCGGGTCGAGATAGATCCGACCCATCACGTTGACGACGAGGACGCGAGCGCCCCGGGGCGTCTCGATCACCGTGGCGCCGCGGCCCGGCGTGCCCGGCGGGTAGTTCGCCGGGCGGATCAGCCGTGGCTGGCGGGCGATGAAGACGAGCGCCTCACGCTGGTCGAAGGAGTGGTTGCCGAGCGTCACCGCGTCGGCGCCGGCTTGGAGGATCTCGTCGCAGATCGATTCGGTGATGCCGAAGCCGCCGGCCGCGTTCTCGCCGTTGATGACCACGCAATCGAGGCGCCAGCGTTCACGCAGGGCCGGCAGGCGTTCGGTGACGGCGTAGCGGCCGGGACGTCCGACGATGTCGCCGAGGAAGAGGATGCGCATCGCGTCGAATCAGTTTTGCCGGAGCGGCACGAGACCGGCCTCGGTCACGAGATGGTCGAGCGGGCGGTCGTGCGGCTCGGCCGGCACCTGCGCGATCTCCTGGACGGAGAAGGCGATGCCGACCGTCAGCACCGGTCCGTTCTTCGAGAGCCGCTCGATCGCCTGATCGTAGTAGCCGGCGCCGTAGCCGATGCGCTGGCCCGCCCGGTCGAAGGCGGCGAGCGGCACGATCAGGGCGGTGGGGTCGAGCGGGGGAAGGTCGTCGCGCGGCTCGCTGAGGCCGAAGCCGCCCTTCACCAGTTCCTCGCCCGCGCGCCATTCACGGAAGACGAGGCCCTGCTTGGTCACCTTCGGCAATGCGACACGCTGGCCGCGGGCGAAAAAGCGCTCGATCAGCGGGCGCGGGTCGATCTCGGAGCGGATCGGCCAGAAGGCGCCGACAAGCGGCGCTTCGGCCAGTTCGGGGATGGCCGCGATGATGTCCGCGGCGCGCAGCGCGCCGGCGAGGCGGGCCTCGGGCGAGAGCGCGTCGCGGCGGGCCAGCGCCTCGGCGCGGAGGCTCGCCTTCAGCGAGCGTTCGGAGGATGAGTGCGGAGCCACTTGAGCCGTTGGAGTGTCGATCCCGGGAAACCTACAGTGTAGGTGGGCGCCGTGTTGGCCAAGTCCACGGACGAGGCCAGTGACAGCTCCCTGGGGAGTCGATAAGGCCCCGGGGAAAGTTCTCCTGACGAACTCTGCAGCCCCGCCCGCCAGAGATAGACGCGCCGGGGCTCGGACGCCAGGGGGCGATCGTGTCACGCCTCAGAAATTCGAAGCCGGCTGTGCGTGCTCCCGCCCCGCTCAGCCGCCGCGGCCGGCCTCGCCCTTGCCGGCGGAAGCGCCGCCCGGCTGCCCCGACAGCGCCCGCGCCAGCCGGTCGATCCGCTCGGCGGCGATGCCGACACCGCTCGCGAGCCGGGCCTGATCGGCCGCGCCCTGGGTCGCGTGCTGCTCCAGGTCGGCGATGCGGCGGCGGGCTTCGAGCAGTTCGTCGGCCAGGGTCAGCGAGGCCATGACGTGCAGGCGCATGTCGCCGATCTCGCCGAACGTGCCGCGCATTTCGCTGACACGGTCGTCGAAGCTCTTGGCCAGGGCCGCGAGGTGATCCTCCTCGCCGGGGCCGCAGGCCATCCGGTAGCTCTTGCCCGCGATGGTGACGTTGACGTGCGGCATCCGCGTGTGAACCTGACTCGAACTCAGCGCCCGGACGGGCCGGACAGCACGTCTTCCACCGTTTCGATGGCGCGATCGAGGCGGCGGTTCACCTCGCCGGTGGTGGAATTCATCCGGGCGAGCCGCGCGCCCGCCGCGTCGAGTTCGGCGGCGAGTCGCACCCGGTCCTCCTCCAGCAGGGCGAACTCCGTCTCCCGGTCGCCGCGGCTACGCTCGGATTCGAGCTTGCGGGCCACCGCCGTCTCGAGCAGCGCCAGCGCGGCGTCGAGCCGGTGCAGGGCCTCTTCCAGCCCGCCACCGTCCTGCCCCCTTCCTTGTGCTGCCTTCGTCTCCGCTCGCGCCATATCTCGCGCCATCTCCACCCGTCGGTTGCCGCGTCATCGGAGTCTGCCACGAAGCGCGCCCCGCGCCACGGCGGCCAGAACGCAAACGGCCGGCGGCGGAAGGACTTTCGCGGTACTCCGAACCCCCGCTGCGAACAGGTTTCAGCCAAGCGCATTCGAAATTCCAGACAATTCACAGGCTTGCCCCCGATCTTTGACAGCCTCGGGCGCCATGTTAGAGAGCCGGCGCCCGGCCCCGATCCCCCGGCGCGGGGCCGCCCTACGGATTCCTGAAACCGTGACTCTTCCCGGCTCCCCGCTCAGACCGTCCGCCGACCGGACGGCTGCGGGCCGTCTCACGGTTCATCCCCCGTTCAGTGCCGCCCCGCTTGGAGCGGTCTCACCTTCATCGGGTGCCGCGCGCGAACGCCGCCGGCCGGCCCGACCGGTTCCCCATCGGCGCGCGGGTGCGCCCCATTTCGAAGGAGTCACGCCGTGACCGTCAAGGTTGCCATCAACGGGTTCGGGCGCATCGGCCGTAACGTGCTGCGCGCCATCGTCGAGGCCGGCCGCACCGACATCGAGGTCGTCGCGATCAACGATCTCGGCCCGGTCGAGACCAACGCCCACCTGCTGCGCTACGATTCCGTGCATGGCCGCTTCCCGGCCGAGGTCGCGGTCGAGGGCGACGACATCGTCATCAACGGCAAGCGCATCCGCGTCACCGCCGTGCGCAACCCGGCCGAGCTGCCCCACCGCGACCTCGGGGTCGACATCGCGCTGGAATGCACCGGCATCTTCACCTCGAAGGACAAGGCCAAGGCCCATCTCGACGCCGGCGCCAAGCGCATCCTCGTCTCGGCGCCCGCCGACGGGGCCGACCTCACGGTCGTCTACGGCGTGAACCACGACCGGCTCACCGCCGAGCACCTCGTGGTCTCGAACGCCTCCTGCACCACGAACTGCCTCGCGCCGGTCGCCAAGATCCTCGACGAGACCGTGGGCATCGAGCGCGGCTTCATGACCACGATCCACTCCTACACCAACGACCAGCCCTCGCTGGATCAGATGCACAAGGATCTCTACCGGGCCCGCGCCGCGGCGCTCTCGATGATCCCGACCTCGACGGGCGCGGCCAAGGCCGTCGGCCTCGTCCTGCCGGAGCTGAAGGGCAAGCTCGACGGCACCGCGATCCGCGTGCCGACCCCGAACGTCTCGGCGGTCGATCTCGTGTTCACGGCCAAGCGCGAGACTTCGGTCCAGGAGATCAACGACGCGATCAAGGCCGCCGCCGCCGGCCCGCTCAAGGGTGTGCTCGGCGTCACCGACCGGCCGAACGTGTCGATCGACTTCAACCACGATCCGCACTCGTCCACCTTCCACCTCGACCAGACCAAGGTCATGGACGGCACCTTCGTGCGCATCCTGTCCTGGTACGACAACGAGTGGGGCTTCTCGAACCGCATGGCCGACACCGCCGTGGCCATGGCCAAGCTGATCTGACGCTCTAGCTACGCCTGACGAAGGGCGGCCGGACTCTGAGCCGGCCGCCCCCAATTGTTGATCGAGTTCCCTGAGGCGAGCCCGGCTCGCCGAAGCTGCAAGGTGCGTACGCGATGACCGAGACCTCGCCGGCCAAGCCTTCCGGGACCGACTTCATTCCCGCCCCCTCGTCCTCCTCCGCGCCGCCCGCCACCGTGACGCCCGCGGCCCCGCCGCCGAGCGTCGGCAAGGCCGAGTTGCCGGCCTCCGGCGCCGTCAACCACGCCGACCAGCTCGCCCGCATCGAGGACAAGACGGCGCGCATCGAGGACAAGTATGCCCGCTCCGAGGCGCTGCTCTCGCGCGTCGAGGAGAAGGTCGAGTCGGCCTCGACCCGGATGAACGACGCTGCCCGGCAGGTCGATCTCTCGTCCCTGCGCAGCGAAGTCCGCACCCTGTCCGACCGGGTCGGCCGCCTGCCCGGCACCGGCGCCCTCGTGTTGACCGCGATCATCACCGCCGTGCTCACCGTCGCGCTGATGGTCGCCGTGCAGCGGCTGAACCTCGACCGGATGCTGCCGCACAGCCTCGGCGGCCAGAGCCAGACGACGCCCGCCACTCCGTCGTCCAATCCCCCTGCCTCCAACCCGTAAGAAGCAGACGCCGCCATGACGGATTTCCGCACCCTCGACGATGCCGGCCCGCTCAAGGGTAAGCGCGTGCTGCTGCGCGTCGATCTCAACGTGCCGATGGAGGGCGGACGCGTCACCGACGCAACCCGGATCGAGCGTGTCGTGCCGACGATCCGCGAGATCGCCGATGGCGGCGGGCGAGTGATCCTGCTGGCGCATTTCGGCCGCCCCAAGGGCAAGCCGGACCCGAAGGATTCGTTGAAGCCGATCCTCTCGACGCTCTCGGAGAAGCTCGGGCGGCCGGTGGCGTTCGGTGAGGATTGCGTCGGTGAGGCCGCCGCCTCGGCCGTCGCCGCGCTCAAGGACGGCGACGTGCTGCTCCTCGAAAACACCCGCTACCACGCGGGCGAGGAGAAGAACGATCCCGACTTCGCTAAGGCACTTGCAGCCAACGGCGACATCTACGTCAACGAGGCGTTCTCCGCCGCCCACCGCGCGCATGCCTCGACCGAAGGGCTCGCCCGCCTGCTGCCGGCCTATGCCGGGCGCCTGATGCAGGCCGAACTCGATGCGCTCACCAAGGGCCTCGAATCTCCGGCCCGCCCGGTCATCGCCATCGTCGGCGGCGCCAAGGTCTCGACCAAGATCGACCTGCTCGAAAACCTCGTCGCCAAGGTCGACATGCTGGTGATCGGCGGCGGCATGGCCAACACCTTCCTGCACGCGCAGGGCAAGGATGTCGGCAAGTCGCTGTGCGAGAAGGATCTCGCCGAGACCGCCAATCGGATCCTCGCCGCGGCCAAGGAGAAGAACTGCACCATCATCCTGCCGGTCGATGCGCTGGTGGCCCGCGAGTTCAAGGCCAATGCCGAGAACGAGACCGTGCCGGTCGATGCGGTGCCCTCCGACGCGATGATCCTCGATGTCGGCGCCTCCTCGATCGCCACGATCGACGGCGCCATCGAGGAGGCGCGGACGCTGGTCTGGAACGGTCCGCTCGGCGCCTTCGAGCTGACGCCGTTCGACACCGGCACGGTCGCGGTCGCCCAGCACGCCGCCCGGCGCACCAAGGCTGGCCAGCTCGTCAGCGTGGCGGGCGGCGGCGACACGGTGGCGGCCCTCAACCATGCGGGCGTGGGCGAGGCGTTCTCCTACGTCTCCACGGCCGGTGGCGCCTTCCTCGAATGGCTGGAGGGCAAGGAGCTGCCCGGCGTCGAGGCGTTGCGCGCGCAGGGCTGAGGCTGGATCGGCCGCCCCGCAACGCGGGCGGCGACGCCGACAAACGAGCGCATTTTTCAGCGCCGGGCCGCAGGCTCGCGGCACCGGCGCACCTATATAGGCCGCAGCAAGGGACAGGCCCGGCTGAGGCCGCATCGCACGAGGATCGAACCATGGCACGCATCACCCTCCGGCAGCTCCTCGATCACGCCGCCGAGTACGGCTACGGCGTGCCTGCGTTCAACCTGAACAACATGGAGCAGGGGCTCGCGATCATGGCGGCGGCGGATGCCACCAATTCGCCGGTGATCCTCCAGGCGAGCCGGGGTGCCCGCGCCTATGCCAACGACGTGGTGCTGGCCAAGCTCATCGACGGCCTCGTCGAGATCTACCCGCACATCCCCGTCTGCATGCATCTCGACCACGGCAACAACGAAGCCACCTGCGCCACCGCGATCCAGTACGGCTTCACCTCGGTGATGATGGACGGCTCGCTGAAGGCCGATGGCAAGACCCCGGCGGACTACAACTACAACGTCGAGATCACCCACAACGTCACCAAGATGGCCCACTGGGCCGGCGTCTCGGTCGAGGGCGAACTCGGTGTGCTCGGCTCGCTGGAGAGCGGCCAGGGCGAGGCCGAGGACGGCCACGGCGCCGAGGGCGTGCTCTCGCACGACCAGCTCCTGACCGATCCGGACGAGGCGGTGAAGTTCGTGGCCGCCACCAAGGTCGATGCGCTGGCGGTGGCGATGGGCACCAGCCACGGCGCCTACAAGTTCACGAGGCAGCCGGACGGTGACGTGCTTGCGATGGGCGTGATCGAGGAGATCCACCGCCGCCTGCCGACGACCCACCTCGTCATGCACGGCTCCTCCTCGGTGCCGCAGGACCTTCAGGACATCATCAACCAGTACGGCGGCGAGATGAAGCCGACCTGGGGTGTGCCGGTTGAGGAGATCCAGCGCGGCATCAAGCACGGCGTGCGCAAGATCAACATCGACACCGACAACCGCATGGCGATGACCGGCCAGATCCGGAAGGTGCTGACCGAGAACCCCTCCGAGTTCGATCCGCGCAAGTACCTCAAGCCCGCCATGGAGGCGATGACCAAGCTCTGCCGCCAGCGGTTCGAGGAGTTCAACACCGCCGGTCAGGGCTCGAAGATCCGCCCGATCTCGGTGGCCGAGATGGCGAAGCGCTACGCCAACGGCTCGCTCGACCCGAAGATCGACGCCTGATCCGCCATGGCAGCCTCAGAGTCGGCCGCGGTCCGGCCCCGCCTCGCCCTCCTCACCCCCTACGGTCTCGGCGCGCCCGAGGCCGAGGCGACCGCCCGGGCGCTCGATGCCGCCTGCGCCGCAGGTGACGTGGCGGCGGTGATCCTGCGGCTGGCGCCGTCCGACGAGCGCAGCCTCGTCGCCCTCGTCAAGCGGCTGACGCCGGCGGCGCAGGAGCGCGGTGCCGCGGTGCTCGTCTCCGTGCCGGGCTATGCCGGCGACGTCGTCTCCGTCGCAGCCCGCGGCGGAGCCGACGGGGTGCATCTCGACCGCGCCGACGAAGAGGCTCTGCGCGATCTGCGCGGGCGTCTGCGTGATGGCCGCATCCTCGGGACGGGCGGCGTGCTCGGCTCGCGGGACGCGGCGATGGTCGCGGGCGAGACCGGTGTCGATTACCTGATGGTCGGCGGCCTCTTCCCCGACGGCGTCGCCCCCGATGCCGAGGACGTGCGCGAGCGCGCGGCGTGGTGGGCCGAGATCTTCGAGACACCCTGCATCGCGGTGGCGACCTCCACCGAGGATGTCGCGGCGCTCGTGCTGACGGGTTCCGAGTTCGTCGGGCTGGAAAGCGCCCTGTGGCTCGATGACCCCGAGGGAGTTCGGGCCGCACAGGCGCAGCTCGACAGGGCACGATGATTTTTTTTGATGGAAGGTCCGTGGCGGTGCCCTCCAAAGCTCACCCCCATTGGAGAGGGCAGGGAAGGGCGCGTCGGCGCACGGGGAAGGCCGCACTCCGAACTGGCCTCCTGTCCCTCACGGCCCTGGGCGCCTGCGCCGTCCTCGCGCTCGACGTCGGCGCTCTTCACGCCGCCCCGAAGCAGCCGGCCACGAAGGAGCCAGCCGCGCAGACACCGGCCAAGCCGAACCTGTTCGACCTCAAGCGCGAGCTGCCCTCACCCTACTCGACCAATGTTCAGGGGGCGCAACCCACGACGGCGAACCCGAATGCGGATGCCGCCTACGGAGCCTATCAGCGCGGTCGCTACGTCACCGCCTTCCGCGAGGCGACCAAGCGGATCGAAGCGAACCCGAAGGACGCCGCGGCGATGACGCTGCTCGGCGAGCTTTACAACCAAGGCCTCGGGGTTAAGCCGGATCCCAAACGTGCCCACGAATGGTACCGGCTGGCGGCCGTGCAGAGCGACCCCAACGCCATGGCCTCCCTCGGTCTGATGGCGATGGACGGGCGCGGGCAGCCCAAGGACGAGAAGGCCGGCCGGGTCTGGCTCGAACAGGCGGCCCGCAAGGGACAGCCCAGCGCCTGCTACAATCTCGCGCTGATCCAGCTCGCGAGCGACAAACCGGCGGATCTGGCTGCGGCCCTGGCCAATTTCCGGGCCGCAGCCGAGGCCGAGATTCCGGCTGCTCAATACGCGCTCGGCGTGCTCTACCTCCAGGGTAAGGGTGTCGCGAAGGACACGACCCAGGCCGCGCAGTGGTTCCGCCGCGCCGCCGACAACGGCGATCTCGGCGCCGAGGTCGAGTTCGCGATCCGGTTGTTCAACGGCGACGGCGTTCCCAAGGACGAGACCCGCGCCGCCCGCTACTTCCTGCACGCGGCCCAGCGCGGCAACGCCATCGCCCAGAACCGGATTGCCAAGCTCTACGCCGCCGGCCGCGGCGTGCCGAAGAACCTGATCGAGGCGGCGGCCTGGAACCTCACCGCAGCCTCGCAGGGCCGCGCCGATGCGGGCCTCGATGGGGCGACCGCCGGCCTCAACCCGGACGAGCGCAAGCGCGCCGAGGCGCTGGCGGCGGACCGGGTGAACCTCTCGCCTTAGAGCATCATCCCGAAAGCTCGTTGCCGGCTTTCGGAAGAAGATGATGCTAAAACGAAAGGCTAGCGCATCATCCCGAAAGCTGGTTGCCGGCCTTCGGGAGAGGACGATGCTTTAGCCACCTGCGTTTCCCGAACGGCCGGCGTGTTTGAAACGAAGAAGCGGGGCAGGGGGGCTGGCGCATCCGGCGACGCTTGCGCGAGGATGTGACTGTCACGCAACCGTAGGCTTTCGTACAACCGCGTGACAGGAGCCCGAATGACGTCCAGCCTTCTTCGCCGCAAGCCCTTGCAACTGGAGCCCGGTGAGGAGCGTCGGCTGGCACGAACGCTCGGCTGGCCGCATCTCATGGCCCTCGGCGTCGGCGCGATCGTCGGGACCGGTATCCTCACGCTGATCGGCGTCGGGGCGGCCAAGGCCGGGCCTGCGGTGATCTTGTCCTTCGCCATCGCCGGCGCGATCTGCGCCTGTGCGGCGCTCGCCTATGCCGAGATGGCGACGATGATCCCGGTCTCGGGCAGCGCCTACACCTACAGCTACGTCGTGCTCGGCGAGATCCTCGCCTGGATCATCGGCTGGAGCCTGATCCTCGAATACTCGCTCGTCGTCAGCGCGGTGGCGGTCGGCTGGTCCGGCTACGCCGCGCCGCTGCTGGAAAGCCTGGTCGGTTTTCCCAAGGCGCTGATGCAGGGGCCGGATGCGGGCGGGATCGTCAACCTTCCGGCCGTCGCGATCATCGTCGTCGTCGCCGTGCTGCTCCTGCGCGGCACGCGCGAGAGCGCCACGGTCAACGCCGTGCTGGTGCTGGTGAAGATCGCCGCCTTGATCGTCTTCGTGGCCTTTGCGCTGCCGGCTTTCGAGGCTGCCCATCTCGAACCGTTCAACCCATTCGGCTTCGTGAAGAGCGTGGGCCCCGACGGGGTCGAGCGCGGCATCATGGCGGCGGCGGCGATCATCTTCTTCGCCTTCTACGGCTTCGACGCCATCGCCACCGCGGCGGAGGAAACGCGCAACCCCGGCCGTGACCTGATCATCGGCATCGTCGGATCGATGGCGGCTTGCGTCCTGATCTACGTCGCGGTCGCGGTCGCCGCGGTGGGGGCCGTGTCCTACACGCGCTTTGCCGACAGCCCGGAGCCGCTGGCGCTGATCCTGCGCGAACTCGGCCGGCCGCTGGTGGCGCAGTATCTCGCGGCTTCCGCCGTGATCGCCCTGCCCACCGTCATCCTCGCCTTCTTCTACGGCCAGAGCCGGATCTTCTTCACCATGGCCCGCGACGGGATGCTGCCGCAGAGCTTGGCGAAACTCTCCTCGACCGGAACGCCGGTTCGGATCACCCTCTTCACCGCGGCCGTCGTGACCGTACTCGCAGGGCTCGTTCCGCTGGGGGAACTCGCCGCACTCGCCAATGCCGGCACGCTCGCGGCGTTCATGGCCGTCGCGGCCTGCATGCTGGTGATGCGCGTCCGCGCGCCGGAAGCCCCCCGCACCTTCCGCGCCCCGGCCCCGTGGTTGATCGGGGCAATCACGATTCTGGGCTGCGGCTATCTGTTCTTCAGCCTGCCCGCGACGACCCAGCTCTGGTTCGCCGTCTGGAACGTCCTCGGATTGGTGTTCTACGCCCTCTACGGCCGCAGGAACGCGGCGGTCGCGGCGGGATAGCCGGAGCGGGTCAGGCGCGACCGGAGAGGTCGCGCAGAACCGCCGGGATCATCTCCGGAAGATCCTCGGAGATCAGTCCAGGCCCGAAGCGCAGGCCGGCATCGCCGTGCAGCCACACGGCGGCGCAGGCGGCCTCGAACGGCTCCATCCCCTGCGCCAGCAACCCGGCGACGAGACCGCCGAGCACGTCGCCGGAGCCGGCGGTGCCGAGATGCGGCGTGCCGTGGTCGTTGATCGCCGCGCGTCCGTCCGGGGCCGCGATCACCGTGTCGGCCCCCTTCAGCACCACGACCGCCCCGGCAATCTCCGCCGCCCGCGCGGCCCGCTCGACCTTCGTCAGCCCCTCCGCCACGGCCTCCGTACCGGAGAACAGCCGCACGAACTCGCCCTCGTGCGGCGTGAGCACCGCTTGCGCCTCGCCGTCACGGATGTAGCGGGCGAGCGTGCGCACCTCGCTGCGGAAACTCGTGAGTGCGTCGGCGTCGAGCACCAGGGCGCGCCCGGCACCCGCCGCCACCGCGACGAGGTCGCAGGTCGCTGGGCCGGTGCCGAGGCCGGGCCCGAGCAGCAGCGCATTCAGCCGCTCATCGGCGAGCATGTCGTCGAGGTCGTCGGAACTCTCGCAGGGGCGTAGCATGATTGCGGTGAGATGGGCGGCGTTCTCCGCCAGCGCCGAGGCGGGCGAGGCCATGGTGACGAGCCCCGCACCGACCCGCAGCGCCCCGCGGGCGGCCAGCCGCGCCGCGCCGGTGCGGGTGGCAGGGCCCGACAGCACCAGAGCGTGGCCGCGGGTGTATTTGTGGCTGCCGGCAGTGAGCCGCGGCAGCGCCCACAGGCCGGGGGCGTTGCGAGACAGCGCGCGGGTCTCTCCGGCGATCCCGGCGGCGAAGGCGGCCTCAGTCGTGCCGATCTCGGCGACGTGGAGCGCGCCGCAATGGGTCCGGCCGGGCTGGAGCAGGTGGCCGGGCTTCAGGGCGACGAAGGTCACCGTCTCGGTCGCCTCCACCGCGAGCCCGCGCACCGCGCCGCTGTCGCCGTCGATGCCGCTCGGCACGTCCACGGCGAGCACGGGGATGCCCGACCGATTCACCGCTTCCACCAGGGCGCGGGCCGCCCCTTCCAGATCGCGGCAGAGGCCGGCGCCGAACACGGCGTCGATGATGAGATCGGCCGCCGGAATCGCGGCCTCGACGGCACCCGCCGGGCCGGTCCAGGCCTCGGCGGCAAGCGCCGCATCGCCCTTGAGCGCGCCGCGTTCGCCGAGCAGGCGCAGATCGATTCGGTAGCCGGCCTCGTCCAGCAGGCGGGCGGCCACGAACCCGTCGCCGCCATTGTTGCCGGGGCCGCACAGCACGAGCACACGCCCGCCCTCCGGCGCGAGGGCGCGGGCGCGCTCAGTGACCGCGGCGCCCGCCGCCTCCATCAGTGTGATACCCGGCGTGCCGGCGGCGATGGCCGCAGCATCGACCCGGCGTATCGCCTCAACGGTGAGCAGCCGATGCGAGGCTTGGAGGGATTTCACCGGCTCATGCATGCAACTGGCTCAGCCTATGCCTGTAAATTCATCGTTTTAAGCAGAATTGCCTACATATTCCGCTTTGTTTGCATATTTCGTGCGCAACTTCCCGGTCCCGTCATCCAAATCGCCGTGGCGGTCGCGCGGCGGCGATGGTACATAATTGGCTGACTGAGGGACGAGACGGATCGGGCTTTTCCGGATGAAGAAGATCGAGGCGATCATCAAGCCGTTCAAGCTCGACGAGGTGAAGGAAGCCCTCCAGGAGGTCGGCCTTCAGGGCATCACCGTGATCGAGGCGAAGGGCTTCGGCCGGCAGAAGGGCCATACCGAACTCTACCGCGGCGCCGAGTATGTCGTGGATTTCCTGCCCAAGGTGAAGCTGGAGATCGTGCTCTCGGACGCCCTCGTGGAAGGCGCCGTAGAGGCGATCCGCAAATCGGCTCAGACCGGCCGCATCGGCGACGGCAAGATCTTCGTCTCGACCATCGAGGAAGCCATCCGCATCCGCACCGGCGAGACCGGCACCGACGCGATCTGATCCGGGCGACCCCGCTGTCCTGGCCCGCTTCGTGAAGGGCCGGCCGCGTCCGCGCTTCACATGAAGCGCCGTAGCCGAGCGACGCCGTGCCCGATCTCGATGCAATCGTCAAAGACATCGCCGCGGAGATGCGGGCGCGGCCTGATCGCGGCACGGTGGCGAGCTACATCCCCGAACTTGCCCGTGTCGACGCCCAGGGTTTCGGCCTCGTCGTGATCGACGGCGACGGCCGGGTCGCGGCCGGTGGCGACGCCGACACCCCCTTCTCGATCCAGAGCATCTCCAAGGTCTTCACCCTGACGCTGGCGCTCGGCATGGTCGGCGACCGGCTCTGGCGCCGCGTCGGCCGCGAGCCGTCGGGCAGCCCGTTCAACTCCATCGTCCAGTTGGAGCGCGAGAACGGCATCCCGCGCAATCCCTTCATCAATGCCGGCGCCATCGCCGTCACCGACGTGATCCTGTCGGGGCATCAGCCAAGGGAGGCGCTGGGCGAGATCCTGCGCTTCATGCAGTTCCTGGCACAGGACGACGGCATCACCATCGACGAGCGTGTGGCGGCCTCCGAGAAGCGCACGGGCTTCCGCAACGCAGCGCTCGCCAACTACATGCGCTCCTTCGACGTGATCGAGAATCCGGTCGATTATACGCTGGGCGTCTATTTCCATCACTGCGCCATCGCGATGACTTGCCGTCAGCTCGCCAATGCCGGGCTGTTCCTGGCCTATTCCGGGCACCACCCGCTCGCCGGGCATTCGGTGATCTCGGGCGAGCGCGCACGGCGCATCAACGCCATCATGCTCACCTGCGGCCACTACGATGGCTCGGGCGATTTCGCCTACCGCGTCGGCCTGCCGGGCAAGAGCGGCGTCGGCGGCGGTATTCTGGCCGTCGCGCCGGGGCGTGCCTCGATCTGCGTCTGGTCGCCGGGGCTGGATGCCGCCGGTAACTCGCATCTCGGTCGCATCGCCCTGGAGATGCTGGTGAAGCGGACCGGGTGGTCGATTTTCGGGGTGTGAGGCCCCCGCTGCCGGATAACCGCGTCGTTTCGTGCACATCCCTCTCCGCGCGTGCGGGGACAGGGGTAAGGGGCCGCATCGTCTGGCTCTCAACAAACAAAAACCGCCCCCGTCCTTCGACGGGGGCGGTCTGTTTCGAGCCTGGAATCGGCCTCGAAGATCCTTACGCGACGGCCTTCTGCGCGGCTTCGCCCGGGAGCGGAACCTCGGAGATCGTCTTCAGAACCTGCGAGGCGATCTGGTAGGGGTCGCCCATGGAGTTCGGGCGGCGGTCCTCAAGGTAGCCCTTGTAGCCGTTGTTGACGAAGGAGTGGGGCACGCGCACCGAGGCGCCGCGGTCGGCCACGCCGTAGGAGAACTTGTTCCACGGCGCCGTCTCGTGCTTGCCGGTCAGGCGCATGTGGTTGTCGGGGCCGTAGACGGCGATGTGGTCGTCGAGGTTCTTCTCGAAGCCGGCCATCATGGCCTCGAAATACTCCTTGCCGCCGGTCTCGCGCATGAACGTCGTCGAGAAGTTGCAGTGCATGCCCGAACCGTTCCAGTCGGTGTCGCCGAGCGGCTTGCAATGGTACTCGATGTCGATCTCGTAGGTCTCGCACAGGCGCTGGAGCAGGTAGCGTGCTATCCACATCTCGTCGGCGGCCTTCTTGGAGCCCTTGCCGAAGATCTGGAATTCCCACTGGCCCTTGGCCACCTCGGCGTTGATGCCCTCGTGGTTGATGCCGGCTGCAAGGCAGAGGTCGAGATGCTCCTCGACGATTCTGCGGGCCACGGGGCCGACATTCGAGGCGCCGACGCCGCAATAATACGGGCCCTGCGGGGCGGGGTAGCCGGTCTCGGGGAAGCCGAGCGGGCGGCCGTTCTTGTAGAGGAAGTACTCCTGCTCGAAGCCGAACCACGCGCCGGCATCGTCGAGCACGGTCGCGCGCTTGTTCGACGGGTGCGGGGTCTTGCCGTCCGGCATCATCACTTCGCACAGCACGAGCACGCCGTTGGTGCGGGCCGGGTCGGGGAAGTGGCGCACGGGCTTCAGCACGCAGTCGGAGGAGGAACCCTCGGCCTGCTGCGTCGAACTGCCGTCGAAGCCCCAGAGCGGGAGCTGCTCGAAGGTCGGGAAGCTGTCGTACTCTTTGATCTGCGTCTTGCCGCGCAGGTTCGGTGTGGGCGTGTAGCCGTCGAGCCAGATGTACTCGAGCTTAAACTTGGTCATTCCGAGTCTCTCGTGCCTTGAGGATCCGTGTCCTGACGAAACCTGTGCGGAACCGGCGTCGTTGAGAGCCTGCCCTGCCGTTGGATCGCGGCGTCCGGCGGGTGATGTTCCCGCCGCATCCGAGACGCCGATCCACCGGCGAGCAGGGCGCCGGCCCGACCCCCCGAGCGCCCGCTGTGCGGGCGGACGCTCCGGTTTCCGCCTAAGCATGTCGCGTGCCAGTCGGCTCGGCCGACGGGCTACGGCTTGTGCGGCAAATATGACGGTTCAAGGGCCGTGATCGCAGACGAAACACCTCGAACGTCCCGCGATTGCGCGGATTTTTTGCCTGCCGACGGGTGGCAACGGGCAAGCGCGAACGATATCGTCCGCGCGGCCGGCGAGACCGGCCGGGGACGCGAGAGGGGGCCGGACCCGGATCAGGAGCGACGCCGCGGGCGTGAAGCCGCCCCGTCGAGACGTGCCGCTTTCCCGATCAGCCCATCGCGCCCAGGAACGGACCGGCTCGGGCCGAGCCCGGCCGATGGTTCGCCGCCCCGCTTCCAGAATTTGCCGAGGAGACGCACAGCATGAATACGGCCGCCGATGTGCTGAAGGCCATCAAGGACAATGACGTCAAGTACGTCGACTTCCGCTTCACCGACCCGCGCGGCAAGTGGCAGCACGTGACCTTCGACGTCTCCCTGATCGACGAGGAAATGTTCACGGACGGCACCATGTTCGACGGGTCGTCGATCGCCGGCTGGAAGGCGATCAACGAGTCCGACATGCTGCTGATGCCCGATCCGGTCACGGCCTGCATGGACCCGTTCTTCTCGGCCTCCACCATGTCGATCGTCTGCGACGTGCTCGAGCCCTCGACCGGCGAGCCCTACGCCCGCGACCCGCGCTCCACCGCCAAGCTCGCCGAGGCCTATCTGCGCTCCACCGGCATCGGCGACACGATCTATGTCGGCCCCGAGGCCGAATTCTTCGTGTTCGACGATGTGAAGTTCGGCGCCGACCCCTACCATACTGGCTTCCAGCTCGACTCGACCGAGCTGCCCACCAACGGCTTCACCGATTACGAGGGCGGCAACCTCGGCCACCGGGTGCAGACCAAGGGCGGTTACTTCCCCGTGCCGCCGCAGGATTCGGCCCAGGACATGCGCGGCGAGATGCTGGCCGCGATGCAGTCCATGGGCGTGAAGGTCGAGAAGCACCACCACGAGGTGGCGAGTGCCCAGCACGAACTCGGCATGAAGTTCGACACGCTGACCCTGCTCGCCGACCACATGCAGATCTACAAGTACTGCATCCACAACGTCGCGCAGAGCTACGGCAAGTCCGCCACCTTCATGCCCAAGCCCGTCTACGGCGACAACGGCTCCGGCATGCACGTGCACCAGTCGATCTGGAAGGACGGCAAGCCGCTCTTCGCCGGCGACAAGTATGCCGACCTCAGCCAGGAATGCCTGTGGTACATCGGCGGCATCATCAAGCACGCCAAGGCGCTCAACGCCTTCACCAACCCGTCCACCAACTCCTACAAGCGTCTGGTGCCGGGCTACGAGGCCCCCGTGCTGCTGGCCTACTCGGCCCGCAACCGCTCGGCCTCCTGCCGTATCCCGTGGACGACGAACCCGAAGGCCAAGCGCGTCGAGGTCCGCTTCCCCGATCCGATGGCCAACCCCTACCTCGCCTTCTCGGCCCTGCTGATGGCCGGCCTCGACGGCATCCTCAACAAGATCGATCCGGGCCCGGCGATGGACAAGGATCTCTACGATCTGCCCCCGCGCGAGCTGAAGAAGATCCCGACCGTCTGCGGCTCGCTTCGTGAGGCGCTGCAGAACCTCGACAGGGACCGCGCCTTCCTCAAGGCCGGCGGCGTGTTCTCGGACGACCAGATCGACTCGTTCATCGAGCTGAAGATGACCGAGGTGCTGCGCTACGAGATGACCCCGCACCCGATCGAGTTCGTGCAGTACTACTCGCTCTGAGGAGTAGCTGGGCTCGTCGGCGCGAATGCAGCGCCGACGAGCCCGGGGATAGCCTTGAACGCGGAATGTGCTGTCGTCCCCGATCGTATCGCGGTCGGAAACAACGCCAGAACGAGCGCCGGAGCCTTTCACAAGGCTTCGGCGCTTCGCGTTTCAAGCCTCCGCCGCACCGTTCGGCATGAGGGTCTGCTTTGGCAGAGCGCGCCGATCCTTGAGCGTCTTGCGAAATTGTTAGGAAGTCGCCCGCATCAAATGATGCACTCGGTTGCGCACAGGAAAGGGCAGCGATGGTTCTCCCGCGGCTGCGTAGCCTCCTCGATTTCTATGCCGTGCGCGAGAACGATCCGGTGCTCGCTGCGGCGCAGTTCCAGGCGCTCGCCCGGCAGATTCTCGTTCTCTACGCGACGCTTATCCTCAATGCGGGCGCCCTGGCTTATACCCATTACGGCACAGCTCCCGATTGGCTGACCCTGTGGCCGCCCATCGTTCTGACCGTCCTGTGCATCGCACGGGCAGGCGCCTGGATTCGTTCGGCGCGTCGCGTGCCCGACGAACGCGAAGCCTTCGCGCGGCTGCGGGCGATCAACGTGTTCGCGGCCGTCTTCGGGGTCGCCTTCTCCGTTTGGGCGATGGCGCTGATCGTCGACGGCGATCTCGCCAGCGACATGCACGTGCTGTTCTTCCTTACCGTGACCATGCTGGTCTGCGTGCAGTGCCTCGCACACCTGCGCACCGCGGCGCGGCTTCTCGTCACCCTCGCCATGCCGGTGGGGTTCTATTTCCTGATCTTCGGCGAATTCATGCTGCAGGTCATGATCTTCAACTACCTTGTCGTGCTGGCCGGGCAGTTGGTGGTGCAGAATTTCGCCTACCGCGATTTCTGCCATCTCGTCGGATTAACGGAGGAGAACGGCCGTCTCGCACATACCGACTCCCTGACCGGACTGCCCAACCGTCGCTCGTTCGTGGCACAGCTCGAAGAAGCGGTCGGCCGGGCGGAGGCGGGCGGTTCGCGGTTCTGGGTCGGCGTGATCGATCTCGACGGCTTCAAGCCGGTCAACGACAGTCTCGGGCACCGGGCCGGCGACGGCGTGCTGCGCGAGGTTGCCCGGCGTCTCCAAGGTGAGGGTCTCGGCCGGGCGGCCCGGTTCGGCGGCGACGAGTTCGGCTTGATCGTCGAGGGCGACGCCGACCTCGACGCGCTCGGCCGCCGGATCTGCGCGCTCCTGCGCGCGCCCTACATCCTGCGCGAGGGCGTGGCGCAGATCGGCGCCTCGATCGGCTTTGCCCGCTTCCCCGATGCGGCGCGCAGCGCCGAGACACTGATCGAGCGCGCCGATTTCGCGCTCTACCACGCCAAGGCCTTCCACCGCGGCAGCGCGGCCTGTTTCGCGCCCGAGCACGAGGCGACGCTGCGCCAGCGCGCCGCCATCGAGCAGGCCCTGCGCCGCGCCGACATCGAGCGGGAATTCGTTCTTGCCTTTCAGCCCATCGTCGACGTCGTCGAGGGCCGCGTCGAGGCCTACGAGGCGTTGGCGCGCTGGACGAGCCCGACGCTCGGGCCCGTCTCGCCCGCCGCGTTCATCCCGGAGGCCGAGCGCAGCGGCCTCATCCAGGATCTCACCCGGGTCCTGTTCCGCAAGGCGCTTGAGGCGATGCGGGACTGGCCGGAGCCTGTGGGCCTGTCCTTCAACCTCTCGGCCCGAGATATCGCCGCGCCGGAGAGCTTGGAACGGCTCACCAGCCTGATCGTCGCGAGCGGCATCGATCCGAGCCGGATCGTCTTTGAAGTGACCGAGACCGGGCTGATGCGCGACCTCGGCGATGCCCGGCGAGCGCTGGCCTCCCTCAAGGCCCTCGGGGTGCGCATCGCGCTCGACGATTTTGGGACGGGCTATTCGAGCCTCAGCTACCTGCAGAAGCTGCCGATCGACCGGCTGAAGATCGACCGCAGCTTCGTCATGCAGCTCACCGAGGACGCGACCTCGCTCAACATCGTGCGCTCGATCCTCGATCTCTGCCGCCACCTCACGCTGCAATGCGTCGTCGAAGGCGTCGAGACGACGGAGCAGATGCTGCTGCTGCGCTCGGTCGGGTGCCGCTCGATGCAGGGTTACCTGTTCCACAAACCGATGCCGGCCGAGGCGATCGCGGCCTTCGAAGGGGCGTTCGGCGCGCCTGCGACCCGATTGCCGGACCCTTACCTCGCCGTGGTGGCCTGAGGGCGACGGGCGATCCCGGCCGGGATAGACTGCGCGGAGCCCCTGCCACTTCCCCGAGCCGCACCATGTCCCTCACCGTCCCCGTGATCCTCGGTTCCGTGCGTGCGGACCGCGCCGGCCTCCGCGCCGCCCGCTTTCTGGTGGCGCAGCTCGAAGCCCGCGGCCACGAGGCGCCGCTGGTCGATCCCGCCGAGTTGAAGCTTCCGCTGCTCGACCGGATGTACAAGGAGTATCCCAAGGGCGAGGCCCCCGAGCCGATGGAGCGGCTCGCCGCCCTCTACCGCCGTTCCGACGCCTTCGTCGTGGTCTCGGCCGAGTACAACCATTCGGTCCCGCCCGCGCTCTCGAACACCCTCGACCACTTCCTCGAGGAGTATTTCTGGCGGCCGTCCGCCATCTGTTGCTACTCGGCGGGGCAGTATGGCGGCGTGCGCGCGGCGATGCAGTTGCGGGCGATGCTGGCCGAACTCGGCACGCCGAGCATTCCCTCGCTCCTGCCGATCCCGCGCGTCCAGAAGGCGCTGAGCGAGGCGGGCGAACCCGCTGAGGATTGGCTCGGCCGGGCCGCGAAGAAGTTTCTCGACGAGCTGACTTGGTACGCCGAGGCACTGAAGGCGAAGCGGGCCGGGGGCACGCCGTACTGAGTGTCTCTCACAAAACTCCCGCCGGACTGTCATCGCCAGAGCGAGAACTGTCAGAGACCGGTGGTTTTGTGAGGCACTCTGAACCTTGCGCGCGGCACTCGGTTTGCACCCCTCGAAGCACGGGCGGATGAGGAAAGCGGGCGAATGAACGTGAGTGTCGACAGAGTGAGGGACGTGCTGGCCGAACTGATCAAGGCCGCACTCGTCTCCGATGACGGCCTGAGCCTCGCCTTCCGGCAGGCGGCGGCGGACAAGATCGCTGCGCTCGCGGCCGATCCGCCGACGGCGGACACGGTGCGGATCGATGGCGCCTGGACCCTGGCGATCCGCGCGGCGGAAGCGCCCGAGCTGCAGCCGGAGGAAGGACGGGTGAACCTGGCACTGCCGCGGACCGCGCCCTTTACCCTCGAAGACCTGTCGCGGGCCGATTTCGACGTGGATCGGGCGGTGGAGACGATCCGCAAATCGGCTTCCACGGGCTGACGAGGGGGCCGAACCTGTTCACGGCCGGGACCGCGGCGTTGTTCTGACGCCTCTGAGCGCCCATCTTGAAGATGTGCCGGGATCGTCAACGGTCTCACCAATCAACGAAAAACCGAACGCGCCACGCCTATCCGGACCGGCGCGGAGAGCCTTGCTCCTTGGCCAGACGCATCAATCCGAAGGCGGACACCCCCGTTCTTCCCTCCCGCGAGCAGATCCTCGCCTTCGTCGCCGAGACGCCCGGAAAGGTCGGCAAGCGCGAAATCGCCAAGGCCTTCGGCATCTCGGGCGCCGACAAGATCGGCCTCAAGGCGATCCTGAAGGACATCGAGGCCGACGGTGCGCTCGAGCGCGACCGCGGCGGTTTGCGGAAAGGCGGCAGCCTGCCGCCGGTCGTGCTCGTCGACATCGTGTCGCGTGACCGCGACGGGGACCTGATCGCCCGCCCGGCCCAGTGGGACGGGGAGGGCGAGGCGCCCAAGATCGCCGTCGAGACCCCGCGTGCCGGCCGCAAGGGCAAAAGCCCCGCCCCCGGCATCGGTGACCGGGCTCTGGTCCGCGTCGCGCCGGACCCGGAGGCACCCGGCCGCTACACCGGCCGCGTCATCAAGGTGATCGGCAAGAACCGCGCGGAAGTGATCGGCGTCTACCGCGCCGGCCGCGACGGCGGGCGGCTGCTGCCCGTCGAGAAGAAGTCGCAAGGCAAGGAAATCGCGATCCCGCCGGGCGAGGAAGGCGAGGCCCGGGATGGCGATCTCGTCAGCGTCGCGGTGGAGCGCGAGACCCGCTTCGGCCTGCCCCGCGGGCGCGTGACCGAGCGGCTCGGCGCGCTCGGGTCCGAGAAGGCGGTGAGCCTGATCGCGCTGCACCTCCACAACATCCCGCACGTCTTCCCCGCCGCCGTGCTGGCGGAGGCGGATGCGGCCAAGCGCGCGACCAAGCGCGGCCGCGAGGATTGGCGCGCGGCGCCGCTCGTCACCATCGATCCGCCCGACGCCAAGGATCACGACGACGCGGTGATGGCGGAAGTCGATCCCGATCCGGCCAACGCGGGCGGTTTCATCGTCACCGTCGCGATCGCGGATGTCGCCGCCTATATCCGGCCGGATTCGGCCCTCGACCGCGAGGCGCTGTTGCGGGGTAATTCGGTCTACTTCCCCGACCGGGTGGTGCCGATGCTGCCCGAGCGGATCTCGAACGATCTCTGCTCGCTCCGCGAGGGCGAGGACCGCCCGGCGCTCGCCGTGCGCATGATCATCGGCGCCGACGGGGTGAAGCGCAGCCACAGCTTCCACCGCGTCCTGATGCGCTCGCACGCCAAGCTCGCCTACGCGCAGGCACAGGCCGCGATCGACGGCCGGCCGGACGAGACGTCGGGGCAGGTGCTGGAGACGGCGCTCCGCCCGCTTTATGCGGCCTACGAGGCGATGAAGCGGGCCCGCGACGCCCGCGGCCCGCTCGCCCTCGACCTGCCCGAGCGCAAGGTGCTGCTCAACGCGGAAGGCGGCGTCGATCGGGTGATCGTGCCGGAGCGGCTGGAGGCGCACCGGCTGATCGAGGAGTTCATGATCCAGGCCAACGTCGCGGCGGCCGAGACCCTGGAGAAGGCGGGCTCGCCGTTGATCTACCGGGTCCACGATGAGCCGGCGCTGGAGAAGATGCGCGCGCTCGGCGAGGTGCTCGCCTCGGTCGGCGTCAAGATGACCAAGGCCGGAGCGCTGCGGCCCGACCTGTTCAACCGCATCCTCGCCCAGGTGGCCGAGAGCGAGCACGCCCCCTTCATAAACGAGGTGGTGCTGCGTTCGCAGGCACAAGCGGTCTACGCTGCACAGAATCTAGGCCATTTCGGCCTGAACCTGCGCCGCTACGCCCACTTCACCTCGCCCATCCGCCGCTACGCGGATCTCATCGTCCACCGTGCTCTCGTGCGTGCCTGCGGATTAGGCAAGGACGGCCTGGCCGGCGATACCACGCCGGGCATGCTCGACGCGGTCTCCGAGCAAATTTCCGCGGCCGAGCGGCGGGCGATGGCGGCCGAGCGCGAGACCATCGACCGGCTCATCGCCGGCTATCTCGCCGACCGGGTCGGGGCGACCTTCTCGGGACGCATCTCCGGCGTGACGCGCTCGGGCCTGTTCGTGAAGCTTGCCGAGACCGGGGCCGACGGGTTCGTGCCCGTCTCCACCATCGGCCACGAATATTACCGCCACGACGAGGCCCTGCACGCGCTCGTCGGCGACCGCAGCGGCGAGACCTACCGCCTCGGCGACACGGTCGAGGTCCGCCTCGTCGAGGCGGCGGCGGTGGCCGGGGCGCTGCGTTTCGAGATCCTGTCTGAGGGGCGCAGCCGTTCCGGGGCCAAGCCGAGCGGAACCAAGACGAGGCCGAGCAAGGCTGCGGTCGCTGCGAAGGCGAAGGCGTTGAAGGGCAAGGGTTTCAAGGGCAAGAGTTTCAAGGGCGAGTCGCGTTCGGGCAAGGCGGCTGCGTCCGAGAGCGATGCCGCGCGGCGCCATCGCGGCTCGCGCCGTTGAGCGGAAGGGGCTAGACTCAGGCCATGGAAACCTACGCCTCCCCTCCGGCCCCGGCTCCCCAGGAGCGGACGCGGCTGCTCTCGGCCATGGCCAGCGGCTTCCTCAACCGCTGCCCGCATTGCGGGGAGGGGCATGTGTTCGGCCGCTTCCTCAAGGTGCGCCCGGCCTGCGAGGCCTGTGGCCTCGAGATGGCGGGCCACCGGGCCGACGACCTGCCGCCTTATATCGTGATCTTCCTCGTGGGCCACATCGTCGGCTACCTCGTGCTCGAGATCGAGATGGGCTACGACGTCCCGCTCTGGATTTCGATGACGGTGTGGCCGTTGCTCACCCTTGTCCTGGCGCTCGTGCTGTTGCAGCCGGTCAAGGGCGCGGTGATCGGCCTGCAATACACGTTCGGCATGCACGGTTTCGGCAAGCTGCCCCCCACGCGTGGCGGGCTGCTTGGCGGAACCGGCACGGGGGAGAGTCGCGTCGGTGAGGCAGGAAGCAGAGCAGGCGACGCCCGAGAGCTTGGATCGGCCTGATCCGTCTGCCGCCCCGCCCCGCCCGGTGCCGTTGCGCCCGCGCGATGCCGCGACCCTGATCATACTCGACCGGTCACGAAAAAAGCTGAAGCTGCTGATGGGCCGGCGCCATGCCGACCTCGCCTTCATGGGCGGCAAGTTCGTGTTCCCCGGCGGCCGGATCGAACCGTCCGACCGGCTGATGCCGGTGGCAGGCGCCCTGTCGCAGAGGGCCGACGAGGCCTTGCGCGCCAAGCTGCCGCGCGCGCCCCACCATCTCGGCCGCTCCCTCGCGCTCGCCGCGATCCGCGAGACCTACGAGGAGACCGGCCTTCTCATCGGCACCCGCGATTACGGCCCGCCTGAGACTGCGCCGGAGGGCGCATGGCAGGCTTTCGCCGAGGAAGGGGTCATGCCCGATCTCGAAACCCTGCATCTGGTGGCGCGGGCGATCACGCCGCCGAAGCGCCCCCGCCGCTTCGATACCCGTTTCTTCGCCGTCGATCGCAAGGCGGTGGTCGCTGAGCGGCCCGGTATCGTCGGGCCGGATGCGGAGTTGACCGAACTCGCCTGGGTCGATCTCGACGCCGCGCGCAAGCTCGACCTGCCGCGCATCACCCGCGCGATCCTCGACGATCTGGAAGCAGCAGCCGACGCCGGCTTTCCGCCCTACCGGCCGATCCCGTTCTACTTCGAGCGCCGCGGCAAGGGGGGCCGGGACGAGATCTGAACGAGATAGGATGCATCTTCCGCGATGTCCGCGCTGACGGAAGTGCACCTTTTGATGGGTAACAGGAGATTCTTAAACGAAGTCGGGCATCGTGGGACGGCAAGTGGAGCCGAAAACACCCATGCTTTCCGTCCTTCGTCGCTCCGATGCTGCGTCCATCTTCGACGCCCTCAACCGCTCCCAGGCGGTCATTACCTTCGCCGTCGACGGCACGGTGCTCGACGCCAACGACAAATTCCTCTCACTGATGGGCTATACGCTCACCGAGGTCCGGGGACGCCATCACCGTCTGTTCGTGGACCCGCGAGAGGCTGAAAGCCCCACCTACGAAGCCTTCTGGCAGGATCTGCGGCGCGGCGCGTATCAATCGGCGGAGTACGGTCGCATCGCCAAGGACGGACGCACGGTCTGGATCCGCGCGAGCTACAACCCGATCCTCGACGCCAGGGGCCGGGTCCGCAAGATCGTGAAGTTCGCCCTCGACGTGACGGTGGAGAAGCTTGCCGCCGCCGAGACGGCTGGGCAGATCGCCGCGATCGGCCGCTCGCAGGCGGTGATCCAGTTTGACCTCGACGGGTCGGTGCGCAGCGCCAACGCCAACTTCCTCGAAGCCCTCGGCTACGCGCCGCACGAGGTGGAGGGCCGCCACCACAGCCTGTTCGTGCGGCCGGAAGAAGCGGCATCCCCGGAGTACCGTGCCTTCTGGGAGGGCCTCGCCCGCGGCGAATACCAGACCGGAGAGTTCCTGCGCCTCGGCAAGGATGGGCGCGAGGTGTGGATCCAGGCGACCTACAACCCGATCCTCGATCCGTCCGGTCGCCCGTTCAAGGTCGTCAAATACGCCTCCGACATCACGGCCGCCAAGCGCGTCGCCGCCGACATGACGGGGCAGGTCGAGGCGGCCCGCCGCTCGCAGGCGGTGATCGAGTTCGATCTGGACGGCTCTGTCCTCGATGCCAACGATAACTTCCTCAACGCCATGGGCTACACCCTGGCCGAAGTGCAGGGCAGGCACCACCGGATGTTCGTGACGCCCGAAACCGCGGCGAGCCCAGCCTATGCCGACTTCTGGTCGACGTTACGGGCTGGGCAGTTCACCTCCGCCGTCTACCAGCGGGTCGGCAAGGACGGTCGCGAGGTGTGGATTCAGGCCTCCTACAACCCGGTTCTCGACGCGGCCGGGCGGCCCTTCAAGATCGTGAAGTACGCCTTCGACATCACGCAGAGCATGACGGTGCGCGCCAGCGCCCTCGCCATGGCCGAGCAGACGCTGGGCCGGGTGAGGGCGGTGGCCGGCGCGTCGGAGGAGATGCACCGGATCTCGGCGGCGATCGCCGAGCAGATGAACCGCTCGCACGAAGCGGTCGGCGACATCCAGGCCCGCATGAGCGCCGCCGGCGCCCTCTCGGCCAAGCTCGACGACGCGGCCGCGGCGATGACCGGCGTGGTCGAGGTCATCACAGGCATCGCCGAGCAGATCAATCTGCTCGCCCTCAACGCCACGATCGAGGCCGCCCGCGCCGGCGCGGCCGGTCGCGGCTTCGCCGTCGTCGCCACCGAGGTGAAGAGCCTCGCCGCGCAGGCACGCGCCGCCACCGCCCGCATCACCGGCGAGATCGTCGCGATGCAGACGGTCTCGCGGGATGTGGGCTCGGCCCTGGTCTCGACCGCGACCGTGGTCGACAGCGTGCAGGGCTTCATCGCGCAGACGACGGCGGACAGCACGCGGCAGCGCGCGACCACGGGCCAGGTCAACAGCGACATGCAGGCCACCGCCGCGAGCGTGGCGGAGTTCGCAAGCCGCCTCGATGCCTGGGGTGTCGGGCTGGAAGAGCGGCGGGGCGAGGAGCGCCTTCGCTCCTCGCGCTCCGGCCATGTCGCGTTCGTGCCGGAGCGTGGGCGGAAAGCGGGGGAGCCTCAGAGCCGGCCCTGCACGGTTCTTAACATCTCGGAGGGCGGCGCCAAGCTGGCGCTCGAAGCTGTGGACCTGCCGGACCTCTTCACCCTCCACATCGACGGCGAGCCGTCCCGGCGCTGCCGCCTCGTGCGGCGCGCCGCCGACGGGATCGGCGTTCAGTTCGTCTGATCCCGAGTTGCGTCCGGAACGGTTCTGGCCGGCCTCCGGGACGCCGCGTGACGGGCCACCTACCGGTGCGCGTCGGAGACCAGCGCGGCCAACCCCTCGCGATAGGTTGGAAAAGCAAGCTGAACCCCGAGTTCCTCGCGGATCAGGCGATTCCGCACCCGCTTGTTCTCGCCATAGAAGCTGCGCGCCATCGGGCTGAGGTCGGCGGTCTCGAAATCGATCTCAGGCGGCAGCGGCAGTCCGGTGAGCGCGGCGGCATGCTCGGTCACCGTCTGCGGCGGGGCCGGCTCGTCGTCGGTGACGTTATAGACCGCGCCCCCCCGTGGCCGTTCGATCGAGGCGGCCAGCGTCGCGGCGATGTCGGCGACGTGGATGCGGTTGAACACCTGCCCCGGCTTGACGATGCGCTGCGTGCGGCCGTCGCGCAGCTTCACGATCGGATTGCGGCCGGGGCCGTAGATGCCCGAGAGGCGAAACACCTGCACCGCCTTGCCGGTCTCGGCGCCCAGCGCGAGCCACGCGTTCTCCACGGCGAGGCGATCGCGCGAGCGGGCGCTCTTCGGGGTGGCGGGCGTGGTCTCGTCGATCCAGGCGCCCTCTTGGTCGCCGTAGACGCCGATGGTCGAGAGATAGCCGATCCAGCCGATGCGGCTGTTCGCGATGGCGTCGCGGTAGCGGGCGAGCACCGTGTCGCCGTCCCGGCCCGGCGGGGCGGAGATCAGCAGCACGTCGGTGTCGGCCAGATCCTCGGCGATGCGGGGATCGTCCGCGTCCGGTCCGAAGGCGCGCAGGGTGAACCCGGTCTCGGCCGCGAGGCTTCGGGCCCGCTCGGGCTCGGTCACCGTCGCCCGCACCGCGTTGAAGCGAGCCCGTTCACACTCGGCAAAATGCCGGGCGGAGAAGCCGAGGCCGAAGACGAACAGGTTCATGCGGTGTCAGGTCTCCCGTGGGCCGTCCGCTTCCATAGGGAGGGCGGCGGCGTCACGCCATTCCTCCCTCACATGCGCTTCGGTTTCCCCGCGTCCATGGGCGGCGAACAGTTCGTGCAGTCGCGCCCGCGGCAGCAACCGTCCGCAGGCCCAGATGGCGGCACCACGCACCACCGGATCCGGCTCATCGAGACAGGCCACCGCCTCCGCGGCGAGGGCAGCATCACCGGAGTTGCCGATGGCGATCAGCACGTTGCGCAGGAAGCGGTCTCGGCCGGTGCGCTTGATCGGCGTGCCGGCAAAGCGCGCGCGAAACCCCGCATCGTCGAGGCGGGCGAGTTCGGCGAGCGGCGGCGCGGCGAGATCGTCGCGGGCGGCCATGCGGATCTCCCGCGACGCGCCCGCGAACTTGTTCCAGGGACAGACCGCGAGGCAGTCGTCGCAGCCGAACACCCGGTTGCCGATTTGCTCGCGATGTTCGGCGGGGATCGGGCCCTGATGCTCGATGGTGAGGTAGGCGATGCAGCGGCGCGCATCGAGCCGGTAGGGCGCCGGGAAGGCATCCGTCGGGCAGATGTCGAGGCAGCGGCGGCAGGAGCCGCAATGGTCGGTCTCGGGTGTGTCGGGTTCGAGCTCGGCGCGGGCGAAGATCGCGCCGAGCATCAGCCAGTTGCCGTGCTCGCGCGAGATCAGCACCGTGTGCTTGCCCTGCCAGCCGAGTCCGGCCGCCTGGGCCAGGGGCTTTTCCATGACGGGCGCGGTATCGACGAAGACCTTCACCGGCTGGCCCGAGCGGGCGGAGAGGAAGCCGCCGAGTTCCTTCAGCTTGCCCTTCATCACGTCGTGATAGTCGCGCCGCTGCGCGTAGGCGGCGATGGCGGCGCGATCCTTCAGACGCGTGAGTTCGAGGGGATCGGTTTGCGGGCCCGCATTCATGCCGAGCATGACGATGCTGCGCGTCTCGGCCCACAGGGCGGAGGGCGCCGCGCGCTGGTCGGCTCGCTCCTCCATCCAGTCCATCGTGCCGTGGTGGCCTGCCACGAGCCATGCCGGCAGGCGCTCACGCAACTCCGGCACGGCGTGGGGCTGCGTCACGCGGAACGCCTCGAAGCCGAGACGGCGCGCGCGCGCCTCGACCGTCTCGCGCAGGGCGCGGCCCGTAAGGACGACTTTTTCGGGTTTCAGAAATCCAGATCCGCATAGTGGGCGGCTGCCGGCATCCCCGGCGCCCGGTCGGCCAGGAGCGCGCGGAAGGACGGACGGGACTTCACCCGCGCATACCAGTCCTTCGCCATCTCGTCCTCGTCCCATGGCACGTCGCCGAGATAGTCCACGCAGGAAAGATGGGCCGCGGCCGCGAGGTCGGCATAGGTCAGGTCGTTGCCCGCGAGCCAGCGGCGCTGCCCGATCAGGTAACCGACATATTGGAGGTGATAGCGCACGTTGGTACGCGCCGCACGAATGGCGTTCATGTCCGGAGGGCCGCCCCCGGCGGCGGACGGCATGAAGCGCTTGTCGATCTTCTCGGTGACGAGATACTCCGTCACCTCGCTGTTGAACTTGACGAGGAACCAGTCGAGCAGACGCCGCACCTCCACCCGCGCCTGGGTGGTGTCGGGCAGCAGGCGCCGCCCGGCAAGGCCGAGCCCCCGCGTCTCGTCGAGATATTCCGCGATCACGCCCGCACCGGGAATGGCGAGCCCGGTCTGCTCCACCAGCACCGGCGTGGTGCCGGCCGGGTTGACGATGAGGAAGTCGCGGCGGCGCTCCCAGGCCCGCTCCTCGACAAGGGTCGGCTCCATGCCCATCTCGGCCAGGACGAGGCGGATGAAGCGCGAGTTCGGGCAGAACGGGGAGTGATAGAGCGTCGCCATCGAGGCCGTGGTTCAGCGGTGAAGAAGGCAGAGCCCTGGGCAGACCGTGTCGCACCGGCGAAATTGGGGCGACGCGCCAGGATTATTTCTCCAACGTTGCCACCTCATTAACAAACGCACCGCAACCCGGTAACCGCCCGTCAACCCTACCGCCGCAAAGCTGCCGCATCGCCGTCGTCTGCCGCGCCCTGGATCGCCGGCACATCGGCGTGGGGAATGGCAGGCTTATGGATCTCGTCCTGATCGCGAAGGCGCTCGTGCTCGCCGTGGTGGAAGGCGCCACCGAGTTCATCCCGGTCTCCTCGACCGGGCATCAGCTCCTCATCGGCCACTTCATCGGCTTCCACTCGCCCAACAACACCTTCGAGGTGCTGATCCAGTTGGGCGCGATCCTGGCGATCCTGTTCGTCTATTTCAGCCGTCTGTGGAGCATCGCCACCGCGCTGCCGAACGATCCGCGGGCGCGCCGCTTCGTGCTCGCCATCCTCGTGGCTTTCCTGCCTGCGGCGATCGTCGGCGGGCTGTTCTCCAAATATATCAAGCTCTACCTGTTCAATCCGTGGATCGTCTGCGCCACGCTGGTGGCCGGCGGCATCGTGCTCCTCATCATCGACGACACGGTCGGCGAGCCGAAGACCGCCCCCGGCGACGGACCGACCGAGCATCCGCGCAAGACCGACGTGTTCGAGTTCAGCCTGCCGATGGCGCTCAAGATCGGCCTGTTCCAATGCGTGGCGATGATCCCCGGCGTGTCGCGCTCCGGTGCCACCATCGTCGGCGCGATGCTGATGGGCGCGAGCAAGCGCTCGGCCACCGAGTTCTCGTTCTACCTTGCCATGCCGACCATGGCCGGCGCCTTCGCCAAGGATCTGCTCGACAACTACAAGAACCTCTCCTCCAACGACGCGCTGCTGATCGTCATCGGCTTCGTCGCGGCCTTCGTCTCGGCCCTGATCGTGGTGCGGACGGTGCTCGACTACGTCTCCCGCCACGGCTTCTGGCTGTTCGCGTGGTGGCGCATCATCGTCGGCTCGCTGGGCTTTGCCGGACTGATTCTTTTTAGCTGAACCTTCAGGATTTTGAGCGAGGCGGCGGCGGTCACCTGGACTAAAGTCGGTTGTCGTCTGCCCGCACCCCGTGCGAGGGCTTGCGGCCAAGTCGCCGCTCTCTCAAGAAGCGGTCGGGAAACGCCGAATCGTCAAGGTCTCGCCCAAGATGGAAGATCGTCCGCTCGCCGAATTGTTCGAGCCCGCCACCCGCGAGCGCTGGCGTAGCGCCGTCGAGGCGGCGCTGAAGGGGGCCGACTTCGAGAAACGCCTCGTTTCGAAGACCGCCGACGGCCTGCGCATCGAGCCCTTCTACGAGCCGGCCGCTGCGGTGGCCCAGCCGGTGCGGGCGCCCGGCCCGTGGCGTCTGGCGCAGCGCATCGACCATCCCGATGCCGAGAAGGCCGGGGCACAGGCGCTGGCCGACCTCGAAGGCGGCGCCGATGCGCTGGTCCTCGTCCATCGCGACGCCCGTGCCGCCCGCGGTTTCGGGCTTGAACTTCCGTCCGTCGATGCGCTGGACGCGGCGCTGAAGGGCGTGATGCTGCCGCTCATCGCCCTGCGGCTCGATGCCGGTCCGGCCGGGTTCGAGACGGCGGTGCTCCTCAAGCAACTGATCGATCGCCGCGGCGACGACCCGTCCTCTCTCGACCTCGATCTCGGCCTCGACCCGATCGGCACCCGCGCCGCCACCGGCCGGCTCGACCAGGGGTGGGAGGCACGCCTCTCCGAGACCGTCACGGCCTTCGCCGGATATCGCGGGCGCGCGGCTCTGGCCGATGCCCGGCCCTATCACGAGGCGGGGGCGAGCGAGGTGCAGGAATTGGCCGCCGTGCTTGCGACGGCGGTCGCCTATCTGCGGGCGCTGGAGGCTGGCGGCCACGATCTGGAGCGGGCCCGCGACGCCATCGCGGTTCTCCTCGTGGCGGATGCCGACGAATTCCTGACCATCGCCAAGTTCCGGGCGATCCGGCGGCTCTGGGCCCGGGTCGAGCAGGCCTGCGGCCTCGAGCCCAAGCCGCTGCGAGTCCTGGCCGAGACCGCGTGGCGGATGATGAGCCGCCGCGACCCCTTCGTGAACATCCTGCGCACCACCATGGCCTCGGCCTCCGCCGGCCTCGGCGGGGCGGATTCGGTGACCGCTCTGCCCTACACCCTGGCGCTCGGCCTACCCGACGCCTTTGCCCGTCGGGTGGTGCGCAACAGCCAGATCGTGCTGATCGAGGAATCGAACCTCGCCAAGGTCGCCGATCCGGCGGCCGGCGCGGGCGGCTTCGAGGCGCTGACCGCCGAACTGACCGAGAAGGCTTGGGGTGCCTTCCAGGAGATCGAGCGGGAGGGCGGGATCGCTGCGAGCCTGGAGGCCGGCGCTCTCGCAGGCCGGATCGCGGCGGTAGCCGAGGCGCGGGCGCGGGCGGTGGCGACCCGCAAGAAGCCGCTCACCGGCGCGAGCGAGTTCCCCTTCCTCGCCGAGAAGCCGGTGACGGTGCTCGATGTGGCTCCGAACGCAGGCACCCCCTCGGAAGAGGCCTTGCCCTCGCAGCGCCTCGCTGAACCCTACGAGGCCCTTCGCGACGCCTCCGATGCCGTCTTCGAGCGCACAGGCAAGCGCCCGGCGGTCTTCCTGGCCAATCTCGGTCCCGTCGCGGTCCACAATGCCCGCTCGACCTTCGCCGCCAACGCCTTCGCCGCGGGCGGCATCGAGGCCATCGGCAATGACGGCTTCTCCGACACGAAGGCACTGGCCGATGCCTTCAAGGCGTCGGGTGCACGGATCGCCTGCCTGTGCTCGTCCGACACCGTCTACCAGACCGAGGCCGTGCCCGCGGCCGAGGCGCTGAAGGCAGCCGGCGCCGGCACGATCTACCTCGCCGGCAAACCTGCCGAGGCGGACACGCTGCGCCAAGCGGGCGTCGGGGGCTTCCTGTTCGCCGGTTGCGATCTGTTGGCGCTCCTGCGGGAGGCCGCCGAGCGCGCCACGGGCTGACACTCAAGGCGTCGTGAGCAATCTTGACACTGCGGGATGCGAGACAATCTTCCGGCTGAGACGGGCCAGAACGGCCCCATGACTTCAGCTGGAATTTGACCCCATGCGCCTTCCGATCCTTGCCGTCGCCGCCTTCGCCATCGCCGTGGGGGGCGCCGGGACATCGGAAGCGGCCAAGCGCAAGGTGCAGGTCCCGGATCGCTTCGACGGCCGCTGGAGCATCGAGGTCGTGACTCTCGACGGTCCCTGCGACCGAGCCTATCGCTACGGCATCCAGATCCAGCGCGGCGAAGCCGTCTACGGCGGTGGCGAGGTCGGGATCAGCGGGCGCGTCGCGGCGAACGGGACGGTGCGTGGCACCATCTCCCGCGGCAGCAACGCCGCGCAGGTGGTCGGACGGCTGTCGGCCAACGGCACCGGCGCCGGCCGCTGGTCGACCCTCGGCGACGGCCCCATCAGCTGCAGCGGGAACTGGAATGCGGTGCGGCGCGGCTGATTTCGCCCTCCCGCTTATGTCACCGCGGAGCCGGCCGCCGCCGAACATTCTGTGGCGGTCCGGCGACAGATTCGGATTTGTTCCGCGCTGCGACATCCGAGATCGGTTTTCGCCCTAGATCCGGCGTGATCTTCGGCGAACACTGGCGGCGTTCGATACTCGTTCGAGGCGCCCCATGAGAGCCGTGATGAGAGCCGTGCCGTTCGTCGGTCTTGCCTTCGTCCTGCTCGGCCCCTCGGCCGAGGCGCGCCCCGCCCGCCAGCACGTGGCCGGCTCCGAGCACGTGGTGCTGGCGCCTCTCGAGGAGGCGGCGACGGCGTGCTTTGCCGAAACCGTGATCTCCAATCCGAAGGCGATGCGGCTCGCACGGGACGGGCGCTGGTACGAGGCGGCCGGGGTGACCGGCTTCCTGTGCCGCCCGGAGGTCGATCGCATGGCGGTCGCCCACGACCGCATCTATGGTCGCGGCACCGGCGCCCGCTACTTCAAGGGGGCCTACGCCCGCCACCTCGACAAGCAGCTTGCCGCCCGCCTGCGGCCTCTTCTGGAAACGAAGGCCATGGCGAGCGCCGAGCCGCCGGCCGAGAAGGCCGCGCTCATCGACAGCGCGATGGAAACCGCGCCCGGAAGCGCGGATCACTAACCGGCCTACGCCGGGGTTTGACTTACCGGACCCGCCGCCAGGTCTGGCGCTTGCACAGGACGCTGAGCACGCAGCCCGCCACCTCGATGGTGTCGGCCCCCTTCGGCGTGACGCTGCCCGAATAGGTCTTGCCGTCCTTCGGATTGTAGAGGCTGCCCTCGAAGCCGTCGCCGCTCGGGGTGCCGGCCTGCATGATCTGCACGCCGACGAGCTTGCGCGAGCGCAGCGCCGGATCCGGATTCTGCGCGTCGAGGCCGGCTCCGGCGGTCGAAGCGATCACGCCGCAATAGCCGCCGCCGCAACGAGTTATGCGCACGGTCGAGCCCGCTGTCTCCGTCTGCCATACGCCGGAGAGGTCCGAAGCCTTCTGCGCCAGAGCGCCTGTGCCGGATACGGCGAGCAGCAGCGCCGCTGCGAAGGCGTGCGTCGGGCGATGGCGTGAACGGGTGGCGCGCGGCGTCGTCATTCGAGCTTCCCTCCTCGCCGACAGTGACCGCCGGCCGCGGCGAGGGGTAGTCAGCCCGCCACGGTTACGCAAGGCACGGGGAAGGGCCGAGCATGACGGTGCGGCCTTGACTTCGCCGCCTTCGCGCGGCCTACGCCCTCGGCGAGGCGGCACGGACGAGTCAGGAGCGGCGGATGCAGGTCATCGATACTGAGATTCCGGCGGTCAAGCGGGTGATCCCGAAGCGGCACGGCGACGATCGCGGCTGGTTCTCGGAAGTCTACCGCGCCGACATCCTGTCCGAGCACGGGATCGCCAACGGCTTCGTGCAGGATAACCAATCCTTCTCCGCACCCGCCGGCACGATTCGGGGCCTGCACTTCCAAGTCGCACCCAACGCCCAGGCCAAGCTGATCCGGGTGCTTGCTGGGGCGATCCTCGATGTCGCCGTCGATCTGCGGTCCGACTCCCCGACCTACGGCCGCCATGTCGCCGTGCGGCTCGACGCGACGGGCGGCGAGCAGCTCTTCGTGCCCGCTGGCTTCGCCCACGGCTTCTGCACCCTGGAGCCGGACACCATGGTCGCCTACAAGGTCGATGCCTATTACAGCCCGGCCGACGACCGGAACCTGCGCTGGAACGACCCGGCAATCGGCATCGCGTGGCCGGTGGCGGAAGCGGATGCGATCCTCTCGGGCAAGGACAAGGACGCGCCGCTTCTGGCCGATCTCGGGCGGGTGTTCTGAGTTCAAGGTGTCGAGATAATCGGGTCGAGCGCCTTGAGCGCGACCTCAGGTTGGCGTAGCCGCGGCCGAACGTAGCCCTTGCCCATCCCGCGGATGCCGACCCCGCGGACAGGAATTGGACGGAGTTGGGATCGATGCGCATTCTGGTAACGGGCGGCTGCGGCTTCATCGGCTCCGCGCTCGTGCTGCATCTGGTGCAGGATCTCGGCCACGAGGTGCTCACCCTCGATGCCATGACCTACGCGGCCAATCCGATCTCGCTGCAGCCGCTGGCGGACGACCCTCGACACGGCCTGGAGCAGGCCGACATCTGCGATCCGGCCCGCGTCCACGCCCTCTTCGCCGATTTCAGGCCCGAGGCGGTGATGCATCTGGCTGCCGAGAGCCATGTCGATCGCTCGATCACCGATCCGGGTGCCTTCGTGCGCACCAACGTGATCGGCACCCAGGTGATGCTCGACGGCGCCCGCACCCACTGGGA
>NZ_JAKSYB010000044.1:0-38597 GCF_022829505.1 Methylobacterium sp. J-043
GAGTTGCGCCGAGCCGAGGGGGTCCTCCTCGCTCTCCGAACGCTTGGTGAACCCCGACCGGGCCCCGCCCTGGCGAAGCGTGCGGATGCGGTCGCGGCGGCCGGTGAGGTTCTTGTGCGGGGAGCACTGGTGGCCGACGTCCCAGAAGAGGCGGTCGTCGGGGGTGTCGAAGACGTGGTGGAGCGCCACCGTCAGATCGACCACGCCCAGCCCGGAGCCGAGATGGCCGCCGGTGATCGACACGGCGTCGTTCATCTCGGCGCGCACCGCGTCGGCCACCCGCCGAAGCTCGCTCTCCGGCAGAAGCCGGAGACGATCCGGCGTCTCAAGACCCTCAAGGATCGTCGTGTCCGCTAGTGCCACCGGACCAGCCTCATGCCCGAAGTAAGGAACGGCGCGCAAACCTTTGCGCGCGATGAGTTTTGTCGTGATCGAAACCGCACCCGCGACGCCTACTCGACGTCGAGCGGCGCGGTGCCGGCGGCCCGGCTATCCGGCCCGATGGCGATCTTCTGGATGCGGGCCTCGGCCCGCTTCAGCAGGGTCTCGCAGTGACGCTTGAGCGCCTCGCCGCGCTCGTAGATCGCCACCGACTCGTCGAGGGGCACGTCGCCGCGCTCCAGCCGACGCACGATCTCCTCGAGCTGCTCCAGCGCCCGCTCGAACGGCAGATCGTCCGGCGCCGCCGCGGCAGATGCCTCGGGTTTAAGATCGTTCATCCCGGATTCCCTTTGGGGCGGGTTATGACGGGCGACGTGCGGTCGCACAAGCCCGGGTCGATTGCGTGCGACCGATCTGCGCCCCGCGCGGCGTGCCCGTCACGTCAAGGTGAGGTGGAACGGCGTGCCCTCGAAGGCCTCGGCGCCGCGCCCGATCCCGGCAATGGCCGCGATCATCCGCCCCTCGCGCCCGAGCAGGCGGTCGGCGATCTCCACGAACAGGCGGTTCGGCGTGGCGCTCGGCGCGAGACGCCGCAGGTCTTGCGCGAGATCGGCCTCGTCCCGATCCGGCCGCAGGGCGCAGGCCGTAGCGAAGGCCGCCGCGGTGGAGCGGCTGATCCCGGCATAGCAGTGGATCACCATCGGCTTTTCGCGGGGCCAGGCGGCGACGAAATCGAGGACACTGCGCACATGCGCCTCACCCGGCGGCAGATGGCCCTCCATCGGCGCGACGATGTCGCTGAAGCCCACACGCAGATGGTGCTCCGGACGGATCGCGGCCGGACGCTCCACCGCACTGCCGAGCGTGGCCAGGGTCACGAGATGGCTCGCGCCGCTGGCCGCGACGGTCTCCGGAAGGCGCGAGAGGGGGCAGACGTGGATGACGGGCATTCTCTTCTGGGTCTCACGCTCCGCGCTGAAGTGCCGCGAAGCGGTCGAGATAGCACGCCTCCGCCTCCGCCGTCGGCCATCCGGCGACCAGTCGTTCGATTTCGGCGTGACACGCGTCCGGCAGGACCGGGGGGCGCCCGAAGATCGCGTCGGCCTCCGCGCTCGAGAAGCCGGCCAGCCGGGTCGCCTCGATCGCCGCGGCGATGCGGTCGGCGCGCTTGACCAAACGCGAGAGCGCCGGGGAGGGCGCGGCGAGCCCGAAGCGCTGGCGGATCGCCGCGAGCAGGCGCCGCTCGACGCTGCGATAGGCGTCGCCGATGGCGTTCTTCAGCGGCGAGATGATGTCGCCGATGACGTATTCCGGCGCGTCGTGCAGCAGCAATTCGAGCCGCTCACCCGCGCCGATCCGCGGATCGAGGGCGCCGCCGATCGCCTCCACCAGCAGCGAGTGCTGCGCCACGGAGAAGACGTGCGGCCCCGCCGTCTGCCCGTTCCAGCGGGCGACGCGAGCGAGACCGTGGGCGATATCGGTGATCTCGACATCGAGCGGCGAAGGGTCGAGCAGGTCGAGCCGCCGGCCCGACAGCATCCGCTGCCACGCCCGCACCGGTTTCTTCGGGGCACTCACGGATGGCGGCCCTCGCCCAGGGCGGCGCAGGGCGCGTGGCGGTGGCAACCGGTAAGATGGTCGTTGACCATGCCGACCGCCTGCATGAAGGCGTGGACGATGGTGGGGCCGCAGAAGGTGAAACCCTTCGCTTTCAATGCCTTGCCCATGCTTCGTGACACATCGGTTTCGGTGGCGACCGCGGCGCGGGTGGCCGCATTGGTCTGGATCGGCCGGCCGTCGCAGAAATCCCAGAGGAAGGGCGAGAAGCCGGGGCCGCCCTCCTCGATGGCGAGCCACGCCCGCGCACCGTTGATCGCGCCACGGATCTTGGCGCGGTTGCGGATGATGCCGGTGTCGCCCATCAGCCGCTCGACATCGGCGTCCGTGAAGCGGGCGACCCGCTCCGGCTCGAACCCTTCGAAGGCCCGGCGAAAGCCCTCGCGGCGGCGCAGAATAGTGATCCACGACAGGCCCGCCTGGAACCCGTCGAGGATCAGCTTCTCGTAGAGGGCGCGGGAATCGAACTCCGGCACACCCCACTCGGTGTCGTGATAGGCGACGTAGAGCGGATCAGTCCCCGGCCACCAGCAGCGCGGGCAACCGTCGGGATGAAGGATGAGGCCGGAGGCATCCGCGCTCATCCGGCCACGGCCGTGTCGGTGGGGAAGGCGAAGCTGGCGAAATCGGGCTTGCCCAGGGCCGCGATCGTGCCGCCCGCCCGCACCGGCTCGCCGACGGCGAGCGCGTCGCCGAGGCGGTCGAGGCGGATCGTGGCGAGCCCCCGCTCGCCCGCCGCGCTGCCCGTGACGCCGAGGCTGCGCGCGCCGGCCGTCACCTCCGTGCCGGGCTCCGGCGCCGGGCCGTCGCGGTAGACGATGGGCAGGATGCGGGTGCGGGCGGTGCCGCGGTGCTGCATCCGCGAGACCACTTCCTGCCCGACATAGCAGCCCTTCTTGAAGTCCACGCCGCCGAGCTGGTCCATCAGCGCCTCGTGCGGAAAGGCATCGCTGAAGGCGAAGTCGCGCCCGCCCTCGGGCACGCCGAGGCCGATGCGGTGGGCGTGGTAATCAGCCTCCGTCGCATCCGCCGAGAAAGCGCCCTCGGCAAAATACAGCCGCTCGCCCAGCGCGGGCAGGCGCCCGTCGCGCACCCGCACCGTTTCGGCCGCGGTCTCCGCCCCATCCCAGGCCGCCGCCACGCCGAGCGTGGGCTCGGCGGCCACGCTCACCTTGGCGCGCAGACGGTAGAGCCCGAGGCGCTTGACGAGGTCGGGCACGCGCTCGGCCGCCGCATCGAGCCGGAAGCCATCGCGTGTGCGGGACACCAAAAAATCGAACTGGATCTTGCCCTGGGGCGTCAGCAGCGCGCCGAGCCGCGCCTCGCCCTCCGGCAGCGTCTCGACGTTGCAGGTGAGGATGCCTTGCAGGAAGGGGAGCGCGTCCGGGCCGGACACGGCAACGACGGCACGGTCCGGCAGCAGGGCGATCGGCATGGCATCTCCTCGGATCAGGATGGCGGCGTTGCACGCGTGGGACGCCTGACATAAGCCGCCGCTATCCGCGTCTCAATCGCGACGAACGAACCGGGAGAGCCCGATGGAAGCACCGATGGACGCGCCGATGGAAGCCTCCTTGGACCTCATCCTGTCCGGCGGCACGCTGGTGAACCACGATGGCGAGCATCGGGCCGATCTCGGCATCCGCGGCGGACGGGTGGCGGCCATCGGCGACCTCTCGGGCGCGTCGGCGGTTGAGCGGCGCGATTGCCGCGGCCTGCACCTTCTACCCGGCGTGATCGACAGCCAGGTGCATTTCCGCGAGCCCGGCCTCGACCACAAGGAAGACCTGGAAACGGGCTCGCGCGCGGCGGTGATGGGCGGCGTCACGGCGGTGTTCGAGATGCCCAACACCAACCCGCAGACCACGAGCGCCGAGGCGCTTGCCGACAAGGTGGCCCGCGCCCATCACCGGATGCATTGCGACTTCGCCTTCTGGGTCGGCGGCACCCACGAGAATGCGGGCGAGGTGGCGGCGCTGGAGCGGCTGCCGGGTGCGGCCGGGATCAAGGTGTTCATCGGCTCCTCCACCGGCTCGCTGCTGGTCGAGGACGATGCCGGCGTGCGCGAGATCCTGAAACGCATCCGCCGCCGCGCCGCCTTCCATTCCGAGGACGAGCCGATGCTGCGGGACCGCAAGGGGCTTCGCGTGCCGGGCGATCCCGCCTCGCACCCGGTCTGGCGCTCGCCGGAAGTCGCGGTGAAGGCCACGCAGCGGCTGATCGCATTGGCGCGGGAGACGGGGGCCCGCATCCACATCCTTCACATCTCGACCGCGGACGAGATGCCGATCCTGGCGGAGGCCAAGGATGTGGCCAGCGTCGAGGTAACGCCGCACCACCTCACGATCGACGGGACGGAAGCTTACGCCCGGCTTGGGACGCTGGTGCAGATGAACCCGCCGGTGCGCGACGCCGGGCACCGCGACGGGATCTGGCGCGGTCTGAGCCAGGGGATCGTCGACGTGCTCGGCTCCGACCACGCGCCGCACACGCTCGAGGAGAAAGCCAAGCCCTATCCCGATTCCCCCTCGGGCATGACCGGCGTGCAGACGCTGGTGCCGATCATGCTCGACCATGTGAATGCCGGCCGGCTCTCGCTCGCCCGGCTCGTCGATCTGACCAGTGCCGGCCCCAAGCGCCTGTTCGGCATCGCCCGCAAGGGGCGGCTCGCCGTGGGCTACGATGCCGACGTGACGGTGGTGGACCTCAAGCGCCGCGAGACGATCCGCAACGAGTGGATCGCCTCGAAATGCGGCTGGACGCCCTATGATGGGCTCACCGTCACCGGCTGGCCGGTGGGCACCATCGTGCGAGGCACGCCGGTGATGTGGCAGGGCGAGCTGGCCAACCCGTCGCGGGGCGAGGCGGTGGTGTTCGAAGAGGCGCTGCCGGCGGGGTAGGGCAGGCTTCGGAAGGGGTCAGCATGGACGAGGATCTCGACGGTCTGACGCGCGAACAGCTCGTGGAAGAGGTCCGCCGTCTGCGCGCCGGCATCCGCGAGCACCGCGACGCCACCGGCCACGATCTCTGTTGGCACCATCCGAAGCTGTGGGGTCTGCTGCCGGAGCCAGCTGCGCCGGACATCGCAGTGCCGCCCTAGCCGAGATTCATGCGGGGCTGCCTGCAGTACCGGGAGAGCCTCGACCGCCAAGCTCCCGACGCGCCCGTGCTCGACGCCGATTACGGCTGAAGCCTCCAAGGTCCTATCGAGGGAAGGGACTGCTTCGCCGCCCAGGGTAGCGGCGAGCCGGCACCCCACTTCATCGTTGCCGAGCCACAGCCGCGAACGCGCTTGATCTCGGAATTGTCCGTCCGTGCCGGTCCGCGGGTAGCCCTCAGTGCTGCAGCGTCGTGGTGAACCCGCCGCCGCGGATGCGCTCGGGCAGGGTCTCCGCGTAGCGGGCGGTGGCGTCCTCGCCGTAGGTGGCGACCAACTCCTGGAACGCCGCGAACAGGGCCGCCTGGGCCATGCAGTCGCCGTCGATCCCGTCGAGGCAGCCCTCCGCGAAAGCTTCCGTCACGAGGCCGAGCGCGAGGCGCTTGCTCTCCGCGTCGGCATCGAAGGTTGCGGTATCGGCATCGTGGATCATGGCGGGCGGCTTCGTTTCTCGGCCGGAACAGTGCCGGCAAGACATCGTCACGATACGGCAGCCTTCACGGGCCGGGAAGCAGGGAATTGCGAAGAGGTTAACGCGGAGGCGCAATTGCGAAGGAATTTCGCAAGGCCTCCGGAGTGTGGCGAAGCCGCCACAAACGCGATTGCACGGCCGAATCCGGCGAGGATTCTGTTGAAACGGAAATCGGCCCAGCAGGAGAATGCGTGTTAAACCAGGGAGCTAGCGCATCGCCCCGAAAAGTAGCCACCGGCTTTCGGGCGATTGACGAGGCTCGGAAGACGCCGATCCGATGCGATCGAGCCGGATACGATATTAACCGCCGAACCGCCCGGCGATGGCGTGCGAAAGCCGCTCGCCCTCGGCGACGTAGCGACGGGCGGCTTCGTTCGCGGCGGGGGTACAGACCCGGTAGGTCAGGCTGTAGCCGCGGAAACCGCGATTGTAAGCGCCGGCGAGGCGGTCGCGGCGGCTCTGCGTGATCCCCTCGCTGTCGAGGATCGCCTTCATCCGCGCCGGCCATTCGGCGGCGTCCGGCGCAGCGCACAGCGTGCGCAGGAAGGCGAGCGCCCCAACGATCTCGGACAGCCGCATCAGGTCGCGGTCATAGGGCGCGGGCGGCGGCTCGGCCGGGGGCGGCGGTTCCTTCTCCTTCTCCGGCGGCTTCGGCGCGGATCGGGCCGTGCCGGAGCGCTGCTGCGCGAACGCCTCCGCCGCCGGAGTCGAAGCGAGCAGGGCGGCAAAGATCAGGCGGGCCAGTCCCGTTCTCATACCAAGCCTTCTGCCGCCGTTCGGATGCGGGAGAACGCCTCGCGCAGGGTCTCGATCAGCCCCGGCGTGGTGGCCAGGCCCGCGACCTCGTCGAGACAGACCCAGCGCACGGCAAGCGCCTCCGGACCGGGCACCGGCTCGACGCCGCGCCAGAGGGCGGCGTGGGGATGGATCACGTAATGATGGCGGACACGCTCGGTCTCGTCCCGCAGGATGATCTCGGTCGGCGTCAGGCTCGGGCCGACCACCTCGGCAAGCGATCCGACTTCTTCCTGCAATTCGCGTAACGCCCCCGCCGCGAGGGATTCACCCGCCTCCACGAGGCCGCCGGGCAGAGTCCAGACGCCGCGCATCGGCTCGTTGGCGCGGGCGGCGAGCAGCACGCGACCGTCGCGGATCACCGCGACCGAAACCCCGATCAGCGGGCGCGCCGGAAACAGCCGCCCGTCCTCCTGTCCCGGGTCGCTCACGGCGCGGAAACCGCAACGAGGCGCCCGTCGGCGAGCCCAACGAGGATTGTTTTGGCGGTTCCGCCCGCGTCGAGCACGGCGACGCCGTGGGCGGCCGGGGCGGGCAGAGGGACGCGCGTCCGCTCGACGGGAGTGCCGCCCTTCCACGACACCACGGCCAGGGCCCCGCGGCCCGCCACCGGCAGGGCGAGGTCGGGTGGAGCGCCACCGCCGCGGGGAACGAGAGCGGCGAGATCCGCCGCCTCGCCCGCCCCCGGGCCGGCATAGCCCGGCGCTTCGCCCGCAAGGTTCAAGGTTCCGTCGGCGATGCGCCAGAGCTGGAGCACGCCCTCGCCGTCGGGCGCGCGGATCGCGGCGATCTGCGGCTGGCCGGTGCCGGTGAAGTCACTGACGGCGGCGAGCGCCAGCGGCGCGCCCTCGGGCCCCTGGCCCGCTTGCGGCGGCGTCTGCGCCCGGAGCGTCCAGACGCCGTCCGCCCCCTTCGCCGCGACGGCGAGACCGGAGACGGCCGGTCCCTGCGCGGTCACGGCGGCCACCGCCGGGCGGCCGTCGAGACGGGTGATGTGAGGCGTGCGGCCGGCAAACACCCGGTCGTCCCCCGGCGCGAGGGTCTGGGTCGTCACCGGTACGGCCTTCGGCTCGGCGGTGACGCCGAGGGGCTGGCGCTCGCGCAAGGTCAGCACGCTCCCCTGGCCCGGCGCGCCGCCGAGCGCGCGGGTCGGGCCGGTGAGATAGGCGCTGAGCGGCCCGTCGAGGGCACGGCGCGAGCCCGGCACGGCCCCGCGCGGCGTCTCGGCGGCGGCGAACCCTTCAATCGCCTCGGCACCGATCAGCGTGGTGCGCAAGCGATCGCCTTCGAGACTCAGCACGGCACCGCCGCCCTCGCCCCAGACCACGACGACGGATTGCGGAGCGGTGCTGCCCGTCGCCTTCGGGTCGGCGCTGGCCGGCGCACGGGCGACCGGCAGCAATCCGGAGGTCGCCACCGAGAGGGCCACGTCGCTACCGGGGCCGCGCATCGCCTTGACGGCAAACGGCAGCGCGACCGGCTCGACGGGCGGCCCATCCCCCGCCGCGAGGGCGGGGAAGGCGGCCAGCGACAGCAGGGCGGCAAGAACCGCCCGGCGGTCAGACATGCTGTCCGCCGTTGATGTGAAGTTCGGCGCCGTTCACGTAGGAGGAGGCCTCGATGCAGAGAAAGTAGATCGCCTTGGCGACCTCGTCCGGGGTGCCGAGCCGGCGCTGCGGGATCTGCTCCACCAGCTTGTCGGTGCCGGGCGAGAGGATCGAGGTGTCGATCTCACCGGGCGAGATCGCGTTGACGCGCACACCGAGCGGCCCGAAATCCGCGGCCATCTCGCGGGTGAGACCGGCGAGCGCCGCCTTCGAAGTGCCGTAGGCGGCACCCGCGAAGGGGTGGACCCGCGAGCCGGCGATCGAGGTGACGTTGACGATCGAGCCGCGCGCGCGGGTCAACTCGTCGCACAGCCCCCGCGCCAGCAGGATCGGTGCGAAGAAGTTCACTTGGAAGACGCGGGCCCAATCCTCGTATTCCGTGGTGAGCGCGCCGAGCCGCTCGCCCTCCGGGCCCTTCGGCGAGATGCCGGCATTGTTGACGAGCGCGTGCAGCAGGCCGCCCTCGGCGGCGAGCCGCTCGGCGACCTCGCGCACGCCGCGCACCGTGTCCGCCGCGTTGGCGAGATCGACCTGGAGGTGATCCTCCGGTCCCATCTCCCAGGGGCAGTTCTCGGGGAAGGGGTGGCGCGAACAGGTGATGACCCGCCAGCCCGCGGCGGAGAAGCGTTTGACGGTGGCGTGCCCGATGCCCCGGCTGGCGCCGGTGAGCAGCAGCACCCGTCGACGATCGTTGGATGAGGCCAAAGCCGGTTCCTCGCTGCCCGCCCCGCGCACCGCGGTGAGCGGGAGGGGCTGGGTCTTTACCAAGGGATAAGCCGCTCCCCGCCGGAAATCCAGGGCCGCGCTGCATTGCGAAAGGCGCCGGAGACGCAGCGCCTCGGGGCCCGGCGGGGCGCTTCACGCGGCAGCCCCCGGCCCGCGCCCCCGGAACGGCCGGTGCCATGGGCCCCCACGCGTCTTCCGCGCTTGTCCTGCGTCGGCCTTCATGCAACCCCGGAGCGGGGTCGCGGATTCGAGAGATCGTGCCGGCGGATCAGACGCGTGCTCGGACGAGGGATGCAACGGGTGTGAGCGAGACGGACGCGAGGCCGACCGTCCTTGTCGTGGAGGACGATGCCGTGATCCGGCACGCTGCGGTCGAGCTGATCGTGGAGGCCGGCTTCACCGTGCGCGAGGCCACCAACGGCAACGAGGCGATCCGCATTCTCGACCAAGAGCAGGACGCGGGCGGAGCGGTTTGCGTCGTCGTGACCGACATCGACATGCCGCTCGGCATCGACGGGATCAAGCTCGCCGCCTGCATCGACCGGCGCTGGCCGCGCATCGGCATCGTCATCACCTCCGGCAAGGTGCGGCCCGCGCCCGGCGACGTGCCGACCGACGGCTTGTTCATCCGCAAGCCCTACACCGAAGAGAGCCTCGTCGCGGCGATCCGCTCGGTGATGCCCTGAGCGGCCCTGATCGTCCGCGATCAGGGCGTCAAAATCAGGGATAGAGCCGCGCGCGGGCCCAGCCGTCGCCGTCGCGGGTGAAGCGCACCCGGTCGTGCAGGCGGAAGGCGCCGTTCTGCCAGAACTCCAACTGCACCGGGGCGATGCGGAAGCCGAGCCAGTGCTCGGGGCGCGGCACCGGGCCGTTCTCGTACTTCTCCGACAGGGCGGCGACCTCGGCCATCAGGGTCGGGCGATCGGTGAGCGGACGCGACTGCTGGCTGGCGATGGCGCCGATGCGGCTGTCGCGGTGGCGGCTCGCGAAATAGGCGTCGGCCTCCTCGCGGGTCACGGGGGAGACGGGGCCGCGGGTGCGGATCTGCCGGCCGAGAGACTTCCAGTACAGCACCGTCGCCGCCTGCGGGTTGGCGCGAAGCTGCCCGCCCTTGGCCGACTCGGCGTTGGTGTAGAAGACGAGCCCGCGCGGATCGAAGCCCTTCAACAGCACCACCCGCACGTCGGGCAGGCCATCCGCGTCGGCGGTGGCGAGCGCCATCGCGTTGGCGTCGACGGGCTCCGAGGCCTCCGCCTCCGCCATCCACGCGGCGAACAGCGCCCAGGGGTCGCACGACAAGGTGAAGTCCTCCGGATGGACCGAAGGCGCGTTCGCATCACCCTCTCTTAACCGATCGATGGCCATTTTCTTCCCTGTGGCAGCCGGGTCGGGGGGCACCGACGTCGGGCAGCAACGCCGTCGGACCCCCGTCTGTCTCGAGTTCAGGTGTAATGCGTCTGCGTCCGTGTAAAGGCCTCGCCCCAGCGCTCTCCCCCGAAGGGAGGGCCGGTTCGACCCGTGGATATGCGACACGATGCGGTTTCGGCGCCCGGATCGCGGGTCTGCTGACCCTCGGCCTTGCCGCCCTCTCCTGCGGCGCGTGCAGCGGGCCGATCCTGTCCTTCAAGGCGGAGGAGGCGCCGGCCGCGCCCGAACCGCTCGTCACCGGCAGCATTCCGAAGCGGCCCGCGAGCTTCGGGCGCGACCTCGACGGCGAGGATTGGCGCCGCGCCCACGCCGCGCTCTCCGTCGCCCTCGATCCGCAGGGCAACGGCCGCCCGGTGAAGTGGGACAACCCGGAGACCGCCATGCGCGGCAGCATCAACCCGACCGGCCTGCCCTATGTCGCCGGCGACGAGATCTGCCGCGACTTCCTCGCGACGGTGGTGGGCGGCGCCAACAACCGCTTCGTGCGCGGCACCGGCTGCAAGCCGTCCGGCGGCGAGTGGGAGCTGAAGCGGGTGCGCACCTCCAACCCCCATGCCCGCTCCTGAGGCTTTCGCGCAGAGCCGGACGATAAAGTGATCGCGGACCGGTGAACGGGGCCTCGGGGGCTGTTGCAGAGCGGCAACGCCCTTCCCACGTTGAAGACGTGCGGCAGAGGCCGTATCCCTATCCGGTTGCGACCCCCTCAAAAGAATGCCGATGCGAAACCCCTACGACGTTCTGGGTGTCCCCAAGGGCGCGGGCGAGGCCGAAATCAAGAAGGCCTTCCGCAAGCTCGCCAAGGCGTACCACCCCGACAGCAACAAGGACCCGAAGGCCAAGGAGCGCTTCTCGGAGGCGAACACCGCCTATGAGATCCTCGGCGACAAGGAGAAGCGCGGCCAGTTCGACCGCGGCGAGATCGACGCCGAGGGCAAGCCGCGCGCGACCGGTTTCGAGGGCTTTTCCGGGTTCGGCGGCGGGCGGGGCGGCGGCGGAGGCGGCTTCGACTTCGAAGGCTTCACCCAGCGACGCGGCGGGGCCGGCGGGGCCGGGCCGGGCGGCGTCGGGGAAGACTTCATCAGCCACATCTTCGGTGAGGCGTTCCGCGCGGGCGGTGCCGGGCCGGGCGGGCGCGGGGGGCCGATCCGCGGCGAAGATGTCGCGGCCGAACTCAGCGTGACGCTCGAACAGGTCGCGGGCGAGGAGAAGATGCGCATCGGCCTGCCGGGCGGGCGCGACGTCGACGTGATGATTCCCAAGGGCGTCGTCGATGGACAGACCATTCGCTTGCGCGGCCTCGGCGGCGCGGGCGGTCCCCGCGGCGAGCCCGGCGACGCGCTGCTGACTATCCGCATCCAACCCCACCCGGTGTTCAAGGTGGAGGGCGCGGATCTGCGCGCCACCGTCGATCTGCCGCTGGAGGATGCGGTGCTCGGCGGCGCCCTGCGCGTGCCGACCCTGACCGGCGCGGTCGAAATGAAGGTGCCGGCGATGACGAGTTCCGGCCGCACCTTTCGCCTGCGCGGAAAGGGCCTTCCGAAGAAGGACGGCACCCGCGGCGACCTGTTCGCCACCACCGCCATCGCTCTGCCGGCCACGGACGACGCGGCCCTGACCGAGTATGCCCGCCGCCGCCGCGAGGCCAAGGCCGGAACGGCGTAAGGCGCGTCGTGCCACAGGGCGGGCCTCGGTTTCTGCCGAGGCGTCGAGCGGAGCGAGGGCTCGCATATTCCGCCGCTGGGCTGTTGGCGATCGAGGCCCGAACGGGAACACCGGGATCGACCTGAGGCGATCCCGTGCGCCTTGAGGCTTCCCCCTCCGGCCACCCTCGGCTAAGGAAGCCCCCGGCGCAGGGCTGCCCCTCAAGAGGCGCCCGCGCGGCCGAAGCGAAGGTGACGCATGTCGGAACAGAAGCCGGGCGGGCTGCTCGCGGGCAAGCGCGGGCTGGTATTGGGCGTGGCCAACAACCGCTCGATCGCCTGGGGTATCGCCCGCAGCGCCGCCGCGCACGGGGCGGAATTGGCCTTCACCTACCAGGGCGAGGCGCTGAAGAAGCGCGTCGAGCCGCTGGCGCGCGAGTTGAACGCGCATGTGGTCGGCCATTGCGACGTCACCGATCCGGCCTCGATCGATTCCGCCTTCGCCGCGACCGCCGAGGTGTTCCCGGACGGGATCGATTTCGTCGTCCACTGCATCGCCTTCTCCGACAAGGACGAGCTGACGGGGCGCTATCTCGAGACCTCGGAGGCGAACTTCACCAAGTCGCTGCTGATCTCGTGCTACTCGTTCACGGCGGTGGCGCAGCGCGCGGAAAAGATCATGCGCAACGGCGGGTCGATGCTGACCCTGACCTATTACGGCGCCGAGAAGTGGATGCCCCACTACAACGTGATGGGTGTCGCCAAGGCCGCGCTGGAAGCCTCCGTGCGCTACCTCGCCGCCGATCTCGGGCCGAAGCAGATCCGCGTCAACGCGATCTCCGCCGGCCCGATCAAGACGCTGGCGGCCTCCGGCATCGGCGACTTCCGCTACATCCTCAAGTGGAACGAGTACAACGCGCCGATGCGTCGGACCGTGACCATCGAGGAAGTCGGCGAGACGGCGGCCTACCTGTTCTCCGACATGTCCCGCGGCATGACCGGCGAGATCCTCCACGTCGATGCCGGCTACCACGTCGTCGGCATGAAGAACCCGGACGCGCCGGACATCACCCGCGAGCGGGAATAGAGTTCACCCCTCTTCCCCGAGCCGTCGACGCCAATCCTCCACGGCGCCGCTCGCGAGGCGGCGGGCGGCGAGCGCCCGCCAGGATTCGGTGAGGGGCGCGAGACCGGCGATTGCCCGCAAGGCCGCCGCGTCGAGGCGGTCCACGTAGAAGTGGTGCAGGAGCCGCGACAGCGGCCAGTCCGGATGCGTGCGCTCGACGAGTTCGAGCACGTCGTCAGCCGCCACGACGCCCGTCTCGATCACCCGATAGTACCAGCCGGTACGTCCGCTCGCCTGCACCCGCCGGGCCATATCCGGCACGGAAAAGCGCAGGTTCAGCTTGAAGCAGGGCTGGCGCGCCTGCGAGACCTGAAGCAGGGCGCTCCCCACCCGCCACAGATCGCCGACGCAGATCTCGGCCTCGGTCAGGCCATGGGTCGAAACATTCTCGCCGAAGGCACCGGGCCGCTCCAGCAGATCAGGCAGGCCGGGCAACTCCGCGCGCCATGCGCCGGCATGGTCGAGGGCGTAGTGGTGCACGGCCTTTTCCGGGCCGCCATGGACACGCCGGTCGGCCTGCTCGTCGCCCGCGAGACCGAGCGGCCCCAGGGCGACCGGCCCCTCCACAGGCATCTTGGCGATGGCGCTCGCCGCGCCCTTCTCCCCCAGCGGCGCGACGCGCCCGGTCAGCACGGCCTGTAGCGCGACCCGCATGTTCTCGCTCATCCTCGCCCGAACAATCCCCACGACCTCTCGAACCAGGCGAGCCCCAAGGCCGTCAACCGCGGCGCACGCGAACCATTCGTGCAGTGATGCGAGAGAGGAACCCGGCACCGGCACTGAGGAAAATCCTCAGTCCGGCACCTTGATGCCGTCCAACCCCTTGCGCGGCTCGGGAAAACGCGGGTCCATCGCTTCCAGCGTGTCGGCGATGGTGCGGGCGACCATGACGTTGCGGGCCCATTTGCGGTTGGCCGGCACCACGTGCCAGGGGGCGTAAGGTGTCGAGCAGCGGGCGAGCGCGTCGTTGAAGGCGGTCTGGTAGGCGTCCCAGCTCTTGCGCTCCACGAGGTCGGCGGGGTCGAACTTCCAGTGCTTCTCCGGGTCGGCGAGGCGCGCCTCCAGGCGCTCCTTCTGCTCGTCCTTGGAGATGTGCAGGAAGAACTTGAGGATCACCGTGCCCGAGACCGTGAGCAGCCGTTCGAAATCGTTGATGATCCCGTAGCGCTCGCGCCAGGTCTCCTCCGGCACGAGGTTCTTCACCCGCACCACGAGCACGTCCTCGTAATGGCTGCGGTTGAACACGCCGATCAGGCCGCGGCCGGGCGTGCGCAGGTGGTAGCGCCAGAGGAAATCCTGATCGAGTTCCTCCGCGCTCGGCACCTTGAACGACCAGACCCGGCAGCCCTGCGGGTTCACCCCCTCCAACACGTTGCGGATGGTGCCGTCCTTGCCGCCGGTATCGATCGCCTGGAACACTACGAGCAGGGACCGGCGGCGTTCGGCGTAGAGCTTTTCCTGCAAGCCCTTGATGCGCGTGCGCTGCGCGTCGAGTTCGGCCTTGGCCGCCGCCTTCTCGAGACCGCCGGTGGCGTCGGGATCGATCGCGGCGAGGTTGACGCTCCGGCCGGGTTCGACCGTGACGATGCCGGGCGCGGCCGGCGGCAGGACCGGGTGAAGATGCGGGGACAGGCTCGGCGCGGTGCCCGTGCCCGCGATCGCCGAACGGGCCCAGCCGGCGAAGGACGGCGGATGGTCGGGCCACGCCGCCTGCGGTTGTGTTTCCGCCGCTTTGTCGCGCCCGGCGCTTTTTTCACTCCCGGCGCCCTTGCCGTCCTTGCCGTTCTTGCGCGCCATGCCGAAGATTACCTGCTCACGAGCCGATTGCGCGACCGCCGTCGCGGACCCGCAAGGAAGGGATAAGCTTGGAGCCCCAACAGATGCGCCGCCTTCGCCGTTCCCGATCCGGCGCGTCGGGGTCTTCAAAGGCGGGGTGTTCGAAGGCGGGGTGCTCGAAGGGATGCGCCGGTCGCGCCGGAGCCGCCGCATGAGCGGGGTGCCGACGATCTGGTTCGTCCGCCACGGCCAGACCGACTGGAACGCGGAGGGGCGCCTTCAGGGCCACCGCGACACCGATCTCAACGCCACCGGGCTCGCCCACGCGGCGGAGGCCGCCAAGCGCTTGCGCCGGGTCGCCGGAGCGGAACTGCCCACGGCCGACTACGTCGCGAGCCCGCTCACCCGCACCCGCCGGACGATGGAGATCCTGCGCACCGGCATCGGCCTGCCCTCGGGAGGCTACCGGGCCGATGTGCGGCTGCGGGAGATCGGCTTCGGCGCCTGGGAGGGCCGGACCTGGGCCGAGATCCGGCGGCGCGATCCCTCAGGCGCCGCCGCGCGCGACCGTGACCGCTGGGGCTACCAGCCGCGCGGGGAGGGGGCGGAGAGCTACGCGATGGTCGAGGCGCGGGTGGAGGAAGTGGTGGCGGAGCTACGCCGCCCGACCGTGATGGTCGCCCATGGCGGCGTCGCCCGGGCGCTGCTGGTCATCGCCGGGCATCTCGACATCTACGCCGCCCCGCGGCTCGGCATCCGCCAGGGCAGCATCCTCGTCATCGAACCCGGCGGCTGGCGCTGGGCGTGACGGGATTCTTTCGGGGAACAGCGCTCGAAAGGCCGTACGGGCTCGTCGAGCGCTTCTCCTGAACGGGTCGTCCGAGCCCGGTCAGGCCCGTGCGGCACGGCCGCGAGCGAGCAGGCGCACGGCGGTGACGGGGAGGAGGAGCGTCTTCACCGTGGCCGTGACGGCCAGGACGGCGAGGACCGGCAGGATCGCGAGACAGATTCCGCTCACGCGCATCGGACACTCCTTGGGGCTGCTGAAACGGCGGCTTTCGGCCGCCTGGTTGATGACAATCCGCCACTCAATCGCGGCAAGACCAAGGTGAAGAGAGCAAACTCACGCATTTCTGCGCTCCACCGGCCTATCCTGCCGGACAGAATAGCCGGACCGGTCGCTCGGGCTTTGCTCTGCATCAACGGTTTCGGACCGCACGGACGCCGGTTCCGAGGGCGGCAGCCGCCGGGCGCGGGGATGGGCGTCCTCGAAGGCGCTCATCAGGCGGGCGGCATCGACCTTGGTGTAGATCTGCGTGGTCGAGAGCGAGGCGTGGCCGAGCAATTCCTGGATCGCCCGCAGCTCGCCCCGGCGGGCGAGCAGATGCGTCGCGAAGGAATGTCGCAGGGCGTGCGGCGTCGCGCTCTCGGGCAGGCCGAGCGCCCCGCGGAGCGCGGAAACCGCGTACTGGACCACCCGCGGCGAGAGCGGCCCGCCCTTCACGCCGACGAAGAGGGGCCCCTGCGGGTCGAGGGGGTGTGGGCAGAGCGACAAGTAGGCGGCCACCGCCTCGGCGACCGCCGGCAGCACCGGCACGGCGCGGACCTTGCCGCCCTTGCCCGTCACCCGCACCTCGTCGATGCCCGGCATCGGCGCGTCGCGGGCGGTGAGCCCCAAAGCCTCCGAGATGCGCAGGCCCGAGCCGTAGAGGAGGGCGATCACCGCCGCGTCGCGGGCGAGCACCCACGGGGCACGGTCGTCGTCGGGGCGGGTCTCGGGCGCGGTCATCGCCAGCGCGGCGGAAATGGGGAGCGGGCGCGGCAGGCGCCGCTCGACCTTGGGCGAGCGCACCGCGCCGAGCGCCGCGACGCTGCCATGCCCCTCCCGTTCGAGGAAGCGGGCGAAGGAACGCAGCCCCGCCAGCATCCGCATCAGGGAGCGCCCGCCGATCCCCTCGGCCCGGCGCGCAGCCATGAAGGCGCGCAGGTCGCGGGGTTTCAGGGCGATCAGCCCGGCGATGGTGGGCGTGCCGGCGCGGGCGGCGCGATGGATCAGGAATTGGCGCAGGTCGCGCTCATAGGCCTCGACCGTGTTGGCGGCCATGCGCCGCTCCCGCGCCAGCGCCTCGCGCCAGCCCCGCATCGCCGCGCGCAGGGCGGCGTCGCCCGGCGGCAGCAGGGCTTCGGGATCGACGGAGTCGAGGGACGCGGTGCGCATCATTGCCGGCAGCAAGCGCCCGGTAGGGTTGACGAAGGGTAAACGGCAAAAGCCCTTCCCGCCCGGCCGGGCCGCGCCAGATGGGCGCTCGTCCGCACATCATCCGCAACCGGGAGAGAGAGCCGATGGCCAAGCCCGTCCACACCATGATCCGCGTCCGCGACGAGGCGCGTTCGCGCGACTACTATGCCCGCGCCTTCGGCCTGGAGCCGGCCGACCGGTTCGACTTTCCGGACTTCACGCTGCTCTACCTGCGCGACCCGTCCTCGCCATTCGAACTCGAACTGACGGTCAACAAGGACCGCGCCACACCCTACGATCTCGGCGACGGCTACGGCCATCTCGCCTTCGTGGTGGAGGATGCCGAGGCCGAGCACGCCCGCTTCGAGCGCGAGGGGCTTCCGGCTACCCCCGTCAAAACGCTCAAGCACGGCGAGACCGCCCTCGCGACCTTCTTCTTCGCCACCGACCCGGACGGCTACAAGATCGAGGTGATCCAGAAGGGCGGCCGCTTTTCCTGATCGTCTGGGCGTCTACGGCGCCTTCTCCAGGCGTTCGAGCCCGGCCAGCGCCTTCTCGCATGCACTCGGAGAGGGCGCCGGCAGGCTCGTCTCCAGGCGCATCGCGTCGTCGAGCGCGAGCACGTAGCGCTCCTCCGTGAGCGCCCGGCCGACCGCCGCCATCATGCGCTCGCGGCCGGATCTCAGCACCCGATCGACCCGCTCACGCTCCGCGCCGCAGGCGAGCGCCCGGCCCAGAACCTTGCCCTGGCGCTCGCCCTCGATCTGGGGAATGACCAGCGGCCGGGCTCCGCCTGCATCCGGCGGGGACTGCGCAGGGGCCGCCCCGGCTGTGAGCATGAGACCTAACAGGGGGAAGAGGACGCAGCCGGCCACTGAGCGCATCGGATCGTTCTCCCTCAAGGCTCTTCAGAACGGCACCGCATCCCACTCGATCCGGCGATAACGCCGGACGCGACCGGTCGCGTGCGTTCCCTCACGCTCACGGAAGCGAATCTCGTCCACGGTCAAGCTGGAAACGACAGGGGGCGACAATGGGTCTTTCCGGGGGGCCGGTCGGCAGCGCGGCGGCGGACACCAGCATGATCGGGCAAGGGCACCGCGGCGGTGCGCGTTCGCGCATCCCCTTGAGCCTCAAGCTCGCCTATTCGGCCTTCATGGCAGTGCTGCTCCCGGTCTATCTCGCCAATTACGGGCCGACGAACTTCCTGTACTTCTGCGACGTCGCCCTGATCCTGACCCTCGTCGGCATCTGGGCGGAGAGCGCGCTCCTCGTCTCGGTCTGCGCGGTCGGCATCCTCGCGCCGCAGTTGCTCTGGGCCGTCGATTTTCTGGCACAGGCCGCGGGTTTTCCGCTCACCGGCATGACCGCCTACATGTTCAACGCGGACACCTCGCCGCTCCTGCGGGGCCTGTCGCTGTTCCACGGATGGCTGCCGTTTCTGCTCGTGTTCCTCGTCTGGCGGCTCGGCTACGACCGGCGCGCCTGGGCGGCGTGGTCGGCGCTGGCCGTCATCCTCCTGTTCGTCTGCTTCTTCCTGATGCCGCCGCCGCGGCCCGATCCGGGGCTGACGCCGGTCAATATCAACTATGTCTGGGGCATGAGTGACCATGCCGCCCAGACCTGGATGCCGGCCTGGGCGTGGTTCGCGGGCCTCCTCGTCGCCATCCCGCTCCTGATCTGTTGGCCGACCCACCGGCTGCTGATCTGGCTGATGCCGCGAGCGCCCGTCACGTCCGCCCTGACGTCCACCTTTACGTCCCCTTCGGCTTCACCCGCCGGGTCGGGGCCTCGCTGAGCGGGTCCTCCGGCCAGGGGTGGCGCGGATAGCGGCCGCGCATCTCGGAGCGGACCGCGCCCCAAGAGCCGCGCCAGAAGCCCGGCAGATCGCGGGTGATCTGGAGCGGCCGGTGGGCCGGCGAGAGCAGATGGAGCACCAGCGGCACGCGTCCTCCGCCCAGCGCCGGATGCCGGTCGAGGCCGAACAGCTCCTGCACCCGCACCGCGAGCACCGGCTCGGGGCCCGACTCGTAATCGACCGGGATGCGCGAGCCCGTCGGCACCTCGACATGGCTCGGCGCCTCCGTCTCAAGGCGGGCGCGCAGCGTCCACGGCAGCAGGCCTTGCAGCGCCTGGCCGAGATCGTCGGCGGTGATCGCCGCGAGCGAGGTCCGCCCGACGATGGCCGGGGCCAGCCATTCCTCGACACCGGCCGCCAGGGCCTCGTCGGACAGGTCGGGCCATTCGCCCCCGTCTGCCCCTCCCTGCGCTCCGTGGAGGAAACGGACGCGGGTGCGCCACTGCGCCAGGGCGGGCGTCCAGGGCAGGCGGTCGAGGCCGAGCCCGGCGATGCCGCGGGCCAGCACCCGCGCCGCCTCCCCATCGGCGGGGACGGGGAGGGTGCGCTCGTCGAGCGTCACGGCGCCGAGGCGACGGCCCTCGCGGGCGCGCAGGGCCCGCGCCTCCTTATCGAAGCTGACGCTGCGCACCGTGCCGATGCGGTCGGCGAACAGCGCGTCGATGGCTTGGGGAGCGATGGCGACGGCGGACAGGATCCGCGCGGAGGCCGCCGCACCCGTGAGGTCCGCGACGACGATGAAGGTCTCACGGGCGAGCGGGCTCACCGGGTCGACGAGGCCGGCGCGGCCGTTCGCCATCAAGAAGGCGCCCTCGCGGCCCCGTGCCCGTGCCACCCGGTCGGGATAGGCCAGCGCCAGCAGGGCACCGGGCTCGGCCATCAGGGGATCGGGCTCGCCGGCATCCGCCGCCTTGGTCGCCGCCTTGGACGCTTGGCGCGCCCAGCCCTCCGCGAGGCGGCGCATGTCGGCGGCCCGGCCCCCGCGGTCGCGGCGGAAGCGGTCGAGGCGCTCGGCCAAGTCCACCGCGTCGCCACCGAGCCCGCGCTCGACCAGAACGGCGGCGAGATCGGCCGCCATGCGGGCTTGGCCGGCTTCGGCGGCGCGGGCGACCATCCGGGCGAGCCGGGGCGGCAGCGGCAGGCTGCGCAGGGTGTGGCCGGTGGCCGTGAGCCGCCCGTCGGAATCCAGCGCGCCGAGATCGGCCAGCATCGCCCGCGCCTCGGCCAGCGCCGGCGCGGGCGGCGGATCGAGAAAGGGCAGGGCGGTCGGGTCGGTGACACCCCAGGCGGCGCAGTCGAGGGTGAGCCCGGCCAGATCGGCGGAAAGAATTTCGGGCCGGGCGAAGGGTTCGAGGGCGGCGGTCGCCGCCTCCGGCCAGAGCCGCCAGCAGACGCCCGGCTCGGTGCGGCCGGCGCGACCCCGGCGCTGATCGACCGAGGCGCGCGAGGCCCGCGCGGTGACGAGCCGGGTCATGCCGTTGCCGGGCTCGTAGAGCGGCACGCGGGCGAGTCCGGAATCGACGACGATGCGCACGCCCTGGATCGTCAGCGAGGTCTCGGCGATGGAGGTCGCCAGCACCACCTTGCGCCGCCCCGGAGGCGCAGGGGCCACCGCCCGGTCCTGCTCGCCCTGGGTGAGGGCGCCGTAGAGGGGCGCGAGACTGGCGTCGTCGGGCAGGCGCCCTTCCAGCCGCTCGGCGGTGCGGCGGATCTCCGCCTGCCCCGGCAGGAAGGCGAGCACAGACCCCGGATCGGCCCGAAGCGCCCGCAGGATCGCGGCGGCCATCGCGTCCTCGATGCGCTGGTTCGGGTCGCGGTCGAGATGGCGGGTCTCGACCGGGTAGGCGCGCCCTTCCGATTCCACCACGGGCGCATCGCCGAGAAGCCCCGCCACGCGGGCGCCGTCGAGGGTCGCCGACATCACGAGGATGCGCAGATCCTCCCGCAGCGCGCCCTGCGCGTCGAGGGCGAAGGCCAGCCCGAGGTCGGCGTCGAGGGAGCGTTCGTGGAACTCGTCGAACAGCACCGCGCCGATGCCGGTCAGTTCCGGGTCGTCGAGGATCATCCGGGTGAACACACCCTCGGTGACGACCTCGATCCGGGTGCGGGCCGAGATCTTCGAGCCGAGCCGCACGCGCAGGCCGACCGTGTCGCCGACCCGCTCGCCGAGGGTGGCGGCCATGCGCTCGGCTGCCCCGCGGGCCGCGAGCCGGCGGGGCTCCAGCAGAATGATCTTTTGTGCGCCGAGCCAGGGCGCGTCGAGGAGCGCCAGCGGCACCCGCGTGGTCTTGCCGGCGCCGGGCGGGGCGACGAGCACGGCGGAGGCGCGCTCGCGGAGGGCCGCGCGCAAGCCGGGGAGGGCGGCCTCGATCGGGAGAGGGGGAGCAGCGGATGACGCGGGGGACGACATGCTCGGCGAGGTGCCGCGGTTCGGGCCGGGGCGCAACCGTCGGCGATGTAGCGTGCTCCGAATGACGCCCACGTAAATTTGTTAACACACTGTGGGATTTTTTTGGAACGGGCCGGCGAACTGCGACTTGTGGGCTCAGCGTGCGGCCCTTGCATGCGACGGAGAGACGACGATGCGCATTGCCCTGACACTCGCAGCCGGCGCGCTGCTTGGCAGCCTCGGTCTGGGAGTGGTGTCGGCCTCCGCCGCCCCGGCCATGCCGGCCCCCGGCCTGATCGCCGGCCAGACGGTCGAGACCGTTCGGGACCGGCACTGGCACCGCTCCCACCGGAGCGTCCTCGGCCACCACCACTCGACCAAGGCCGAGCGCCACCGCCGCCGGATGAACACCCACCACCACGGCAACCCGAACGCCCGCAACCCGGAGCGGCCCGGCTACCAGCAGCAGCTCGGCAACACCACGGGCGGGCCGCGCTACTGAGCGTTTCGGCCTCGCAGCGATATATCGGAAAGGGCCCGTCCGGCGCGACGCCGGGCGGGCCTTTTTCGTTCGCCCGCCGGCCCCGGCACCACCGTCGCTTGCGACGGCTGGGGAGAGCGCCCACTTGTCCACGATCTTCACGGGTGGCCGGCGGTGCCCGGCCGGGGCGGGGCTGCTAGCCTCGTCTCCATGTTCAGACCCCAGCGTTCTCAACCCCTCGAACGGCGTGCCCAGGCGGCGGATACGGTGACCTCCTCGCCCCTCGACATCCCCGGCGCCACGCCGATGATGGCGCAGTACATCGAGATCAAGGCCGCCAATCCGGACTGCCTGCTGTTCTACCGGATGGGCGACTTCTACGAGCTATTCTTCGAGGATGCGGAGATCGCCTCCCGCGCGCTCGGCATCGTCCTGACCAAGCGCGGTAAGCACGGCGGCGCCGACATCCCGATGTGCGGCGTGCCGCTGGAGCGGGCCGACGACTACCTGCACCGGCTGATCGCGCTGGGCCACCGCGTCGCCGTCTGTCAGCAGACCGAGGATGCGGCCGAGGCGAAGAAGCGAGGCCCGAAATCGGTGGTGAGGCGCGAGGTGATCCGCCTCGTCACGCCGGGCACGCTCACCGAGGACCGCCTGCTCGATCCGACGCGGGCCAACCTGCTGCTCGCCATCGGCCGCCGCAAGATCTCCGACACGAGCGTCGCCTACGGCCTCGCTGCGCTGGACATCTCCACCGGCCGCTTCGCCTTGAGCGAGGTGGAGGGTTCGGAACTCGCCGCCGCCATCGCCCGGCACGAGCCGCGGGAGATCGTGCTCTCGGAGGTGATCCACGCCGACCCCGCACTGGCCAAGCTGTGGCGTGAGACCAAGGCGGCGGTGGTGCCGCTCGCCCAGGGCGAGCTGGAGCCGGCCTCGGCCGAGCGGCGCATCCGCGAGCAGTTCGGCGTCAAGACCCTCGACGGGTTCGGGAATTTCAGCCGGGCGGAGATCGCAGCGGCCGGGGCGGCGCTGCTCTATCTCGAACGTACGCAGATCGGCACCCGCGTGCCGCTCTCGGCGCCGAGCCGCGAGGCGACGGGGGCGACGCTCGCCATCGACGCGGCCACCCGCGCCAACCTCGAACTCACCCGCACCCTCTCGGGCGAGCGCAAGGGCAGCCTGCTCGACGCCATCGACCGCACGGTCTCGGCCGGCGGCGCCCGGCTGCTCGCCGAGCATTTGGCCGGGCCCCTGACGGACCTGACGAAGATCGGACGGAGGCACGACGCTGTCGCGTTCCTGGCCGATGACGGCGCGCTGCGGGCGCACCTGCGCGATGCGCTGCACGCCGCCCCCGACATCGCCCGCGCACTGTCCCGCATCGGCCTGAACCGGGCCGGGCCGCGCGACCTCGCCGCCCTGCGCGACGGGCTCAACGCCGCCGCGACGATCAGCGAGTGGCTTAGCGCGGAAGAAAATCTGCCGGACGGGCTCGTCCGCCTCGCCCGCCGCCTCGACAAGGCCGACCGGGCGCTGGCCGAGGAATTGGCTCTGGCGCTCGCCGACGACCTGCCGCTCAACCGCCGCGACGGCAATTTCGTGCGCGCGGGCTACCACGCCGAGATCGACGAAGCGCGGCTCCTCGGCCAGGATTCGCGAAAAGTCATCGCCGCGCTCCAGGCGCGCTATGCCGAGGCCAGCGGCTGCCGGACGCTCCGGATCAAGCACAACAACGTGCTCGGCTACTACATCGAGGTGCCACAGGCGGTGGGCGAGGCCTGCCTCAAGGGCCTGATGCAGGATTTCGTGCATCGCCAGACCATGGTCGATGCGATGCGCTTCACAAGCGTCGAACTCGGCGAGCTGGAATCGAAGATCGCGGGCGCCTCCGACCGGGTGCTGGCGCTCGAATCCGCGGTGTTCGACGCCTTGAGCGCGCGGGTGAGCGAAGGGGCGGAGGCGATCGCCGACATCGCCGAAGCGCTGTCCGATCTCGACGTGGCGGCGAGCCACGCCGAACTCGCGGTCGAACTCGCCTGGACCCGGCCGGTCATCGACGACAGCCTCGCCTTCGCGATCGAGGGCGGGCGCCACCCCGTGGTGGAGGCGGCGCTGACGAAGGCCGGCGAAGCCTTCATCGCCAACGCCTGCGATCTGTCCGGCGACGAGGCGGGGCGCATCCGCCTCGTCACCGGCCCGAACATGGGCGGCAAGTCGACCTTCCTACGCCAGAACGCGCTGATCGCCGTGCTCGCGCAGATGGGCGCCTTCGTGCCGGCGGCCTCGGCCCGGCTCGGCGTGGTCGATCGCCTCTTCTCCCGCGTCGGCGCGGCCGACGACCTCGCGCGGGGCCACTCGACCTTCATGGTCGAGATGGTCGAGACCGCCGCGATCCTCAATCAGGCGACGCGGCGCTCCCTGGTGGTGCTCGACGAGATCGGCCGCGGCACCGCGACCTTCGACGGCCTGTCCATCGCCTGGGCCTGCCTGGAGCACCTGCACGAGAAGAACGGCTGCCGGGCGCTGTTCGCGACCCACTTCCACGAGCTGACGGCGCTGAGCCAGCGCCTGCCGCGCCTCGACAACGCCACCCTGAAGGTGGCCGAGGACCGCGGCGACGTGGTGTTCCTGCACGAGGTGGTGCCGGGGGTGGCCGAGCGCTCCTACGGCCTCCAGGTCGCCCGCCTCGCTGGACTGCCGCCGGGCGTGGTGGCGCGGGCCGGCGCGATCCTCAAGGGGCTCGAAACCTCCGAGCGCGAGCGCCCCGCCCGCCGCAAGATCGACGACCTGCCGCTCTTTGCCAGCCTCGCCGCCGCGCCGCCTCCGCCCCCGGAGCCGGTCAAGTCCGAGCCGGACGACCGACTCGGCCGGCTGATCGACGGCCTCGACCCCGACGCGCTGACCCCGCGCGAAGCGCTCGACGCGCTCTATCGGCTGAAGAAGGAGCGAACGGCGGGGTAGCGCGCGGCGCGGTTCGAGGCCGCGGGGCCGTGCGGCTCACGGCTCGGGGAAGGTCTGCTATACCGCTTGGCTCGTGACAGCCGGCTCGCTCCGGCCCGACCGTCGCCTCTTCCCCTCGCGATCCCGGACCTTGCCCGGGATCGGGACGTCTTACGGGGGAGGGGCACCGGACCGCTCGGAAACAGATCGATGCTCCGTCTCCTGCTCACCCTCCTCCTCACACTTGCCGCACCGGGCCTTGCCGGGGCGCAGGGGGCGATGACGGCGGTGAAGGCCAAGGATCTCGTGCGCGCGCGCCTCGTTGCCGAGAGCGAGGCGCTGGTGCCCGGCCGCACCGTGACGCTCGGCCTGCACATGGCGATGAAGCCGGGCTGGCACGTTTACTGGCGCAACCCCGGTGATTCCGGCCTGCCGCCGGAGATGGCGTGGCGACTGCCCGCCGGATTCTCGGTCGGCCCGGTGCAGTGGCCGGTGCCGGAGCGCATCCCCGTCCAGACCCTGATGAATTTCGGCTACGAGGGCGCCGTCACCCTGCTGGTGCCGCTTGCCGTGCCCGAGAGTGCCCGAGCCGGCGAGACGGTGCGGCTCTCCGGCACGCTCTCCTATCTCGTCTGCGAGGAGATCTGCATTCCGGGATCGGCGGAGCTGAACCTCGACCTGCCGGTGGCAGCCGCCGCGGAGCCAGCTTCGGGACATGCGGCCCTGTTCGCCCGTGCCCGCGCCGCCCTTCCCGAAGTCTTTGCCGAATCCGCGCCCGGTCCCGTCCGCACCAGCCGCGAGGGTGACCGGCTCGTGCTGCATCTCGACCGGCCGGGCCTCGCGGGCGTAACCGGGGCCGCCTTCTTCCCCTATTCCGAGGGCGCGCTCGACAACGCGGCGGCGCAGGATCTCGCCGTCGATGCGAGCGGCCTGCGCCTCACCCTGACGCCGGGCGATGCGAAGCAGCCGCCCGAGGCGCTCGCCGGCGTGCTCGCCCTCACCGAGGATGGCGTGCGCCGGGCCTACGCGCTCGGCCCGGAACCCACGCCGACCCCGACGGCGGCCATCGCCCTCCCCATTGCGCCCGAAGCGCCGCCCGCGCCGGAAGATGAGAGCCTGACGCTGTGGAGCGCCGCGGGGCTTGCGCTTCTCGGCGGCCTCCTCCTCAACCTGATGCCCTGCGTCTTTCCCGTTCTCTCGATCAAGGTGCTGAGCCTCGTGCGGCAGGCGGGCGAATCCACCACCCGCGTGCGGCTGCATGGGCTTGCCTACACGGCCGGAGTGCTCGCGAGCTTCCTCGGCCTGGCCGGGCTTCTGATCGCGCTGAAGGCGGGCGGCGCCGGAATCGGCTGGGGTTTCCAGCTCCAATCGCCGGTGGTGGTGGCGCTCCTCGCCTACGGGCTGTTCGCCATGGGCCTGAGCCTGTCGGGGGCGGTGCATCTCGGCGGCGGGATCGTCGGGCTCGGCGATGGCCTGACCCGGCGGGCGGGCTACCGGGGCTCGTTCTTCACCGGCGTGCTGGCGACCCTCGTCGCGACGCCCTGCACCGCGCCGTTCATGGGCGCGGCGGTGGGCTTCGCGCTGACGCAGTCGCCGCTTGCCGCCCTCACCGTGTTCGCCAGCCTCGGCCTCGGGCTCGCCCTGCCGTTCCTCGGCCTGACGCTGGTTCCGCAGGCGCTGCGCCTGCTGCCGCGGCCCGGCGCCTGGATGGACGTGCTGAAGGGTGCGCTCGCCTTTCCCGTCTATGCCACAGTGGCGTGGCTTGTCTGGGTGCTCGCGCAGCAGGTCGGGCCCAACGGGCTGCTCGCGGGGCTGACCGGCCTCGTGCTGGTGGCGCTCGCCGCCTGGGCATGGGAGCGGGCGCGCGGGGCGGGCCGGCTCGGCACCGGCTTCGGGCGGGCGGCGGCGCTCGCGGCGCTGGCGGCGGCTTTCGGCCTCGTCATCGTCCTCGACGGCGACCGCGCCACCGCACGCACCGCGCTGGCTCAGGGCGAGGAGGCGTTCACGCAAGGTCGCCTCGACACGCTGAGGAGCGAGGGCCGCACGGTGTTCGTGGACATGACGGCAGCGTGGTGCATCACCTGCCAAGTCAACGAGCGCACGGTGATCGCGCGCCACGGCGTGCAGGCGGCGTTCCGGGCGGGGCAGGTGGCGTACCTGAAAGGCGACTGGACCAACCAGAACCCCGAGATCACCCGCCTGCTGGAGCGCCACGGCCGCAGCGGGGTGCCGCTCTACCTCGTCTATCGCGGGACGAGCGAAGCGCAGGTGCTGCCGCAGATCCTCACCGAGGGAATCGTGCTCGCGGCCATCGGGCAGAAGAACGTCGCGGCGGCTCAGTAGGGCTCTCGACCGGTCCCGTTCATTCCCTCTCCCCGCACGCGGGGAGAGGGGAAACCGTGCCTCACGCGTGAGAGCAGTGAGGCACGGAAACGTCTATCTCAGCCCGCGAGCTTGGCCGCGATGCCCGCCACGTGGCGGCCCTGGAAGCGGGCGCCGTCGAGTTCGACCTCGGAGGGCTGGCGCGAGCCGTCGCCGTCGGCGATCGTGGTGGCGCCGTAGGGGGAGTTGCCCTTCACCTGCTCGACGCCGTTCTGGCCGGCGAAGCTGTAGGGCAGGCCCACCACCACCATGCCGTGGTGGAACAGCACCGTGTGGAAGCTCGTCAGCGTGGTCTCCTGGCCGCCATGCTGCGAGGCGGTCGAGGTGAAGGCCGAGCCGACCTTGCCGACCAGCGCGCCCTTGGCCCACAGGCCGCCGGTCTGGTCGATGAACTGCTTCATCTGCGAGGCCATGTTGCCGTAGCGGGTCGGCGTGCCGAAGATGATCGCGTCGTAATCGGCCAGTTCCTCGACGGTGGCGATCGGCGCGTCCTGATCGAGCTTGTAGTGGAACTGCTTGGCCACCTCGTCCGGCACCAGTTCCGGCACGCGCTTCAGCGCGACCTCGGCCCCGGCCTCGCGGGCACCCTCGGCCACGGCCTTGGCCATCTGCTCCACATGGCCCCAGGACGAGTAGTAGAGCACCAGAACCTTCGCCATCGTCGTCTCTCCTGTTTTCCGGGCCCGGCGCATCGTCCCGAAGCATGTGTCCGTCCTCGGACGGGGGCGATGCGCTCAAAATCGGCCCGAGCGTCGAATGCGCCACTGCTATGAAGGTTCGCGCCGTTTGCAGAAATGCGCTGATGTGCAAGATCGTCCTTGCAGATCTGCAAGCGATGAACGGGGGAGGGTGCCGTGCCGGTGGCCTGGGACGAATTCCGCCTCGTGCAGGCCATCGCCGACCGGGGCGCGCTGGCCCCGGCCGCGGCGCATCTCGGCATCAACCCCTCCACCGCCTTCCGCCGGCTCGCCGCGGTGGAGGCTCAACTCGGTGCGCGCCTGTTCGAGCGCCACCGCACCGGTTACGTGCCGACGCCCGCGGGCGAGGCGATGGCGGCGGCGGCCGCGCGGATGGAGGAGGAGGTCGCCCGCTTCGACCGGGAGGTCGCCGACCGGTCGCAGACGCCCTCGGGGCTTCTGCGCGTCACCGCCGCGGCGACGCTCGTCACCGATCTCCTGATGCCGATGCTCGGCCGCTTCCGGACGCGCTATCCGAAGGTGCAGATCGAGCTCGTCACCTCGGAAGAGGCGCTGAACCTGTCCCGCCGCGATGCGGACGTGGCGTTGCGCGCCACCCGCGACCCGCCGCCGAGCCTCGTCGGGCGCCGGCTCGCCACCATCGCCTGGGCGGTCTACGGGCCGGCGCCAGGGCCGGCACAGGGGGATGTGGACGGAGGCGATGTCGACTGGGTCAGCCCGAGCGAGGCGGTGGCCGGCGGCCTGTTCGCGCGCTTCGTCGCCGCCCGCGCCGGGCCGGAGCGGATCGCGTTGCGCCTCAACACGGTGCAGGGTCTGTGCGAGGCGATACTTGAGGGCGTTGGCATCGGGCCGCTGCCCTGCTACCGCGGCGACCGACTCGGATCCCTGCGCCGCCTCTCCGGGCCGGAGCCGGAGCTGGCCGGTTCGCTCTGGCTCCTGACCCATCCCGACCTGCGCCACGCGGCGCGGGTGCGCGCCTTCATGGATCATGTCGCCGCCGAGGTCGTAAAGCTGCGCCCGGCCTTGGAAGGGCTCCGAGGGGTCGATCCGCAGGCCGGGTGATCGCCCGGCTCGCGCCTGTGCCAGGAACGCAGTCCTGAAAAGCCCACGCCGCGCGGCGTCTATCGCAGGTCCGCGTCCTCACGCGGTGTCGCGCGACGGCTCTTAACGCAATTGCACAACGGCCGGTCCCGCCTGTATAAGAGGCGATCCCCTCATTCATCGCGACATGGGATCCTTCGGGCCTGATCGGGCCGGAGGCCGCGGGGAAGCCATTCCGGCATCCCGCCCGTTTTCCTGTCGCGAACCCTGACCGCCTGGAGCTTTGTCCGATGTCCCAAGGTCCGCTGATGCCCAAGGCGACCGCCGTGTGGCTCGTCGAGAACACCTCGCTCGCCTTCGAGCAGATCGCCGATTTCTGCAAGCTGCACCCGCTCGAAGTGAAGGGCATCGCCGACGGCGAAGTCGCCGCCGGCATCAAGGGCCTCGACCCGATCACCACCGGCCAGCTTACCCGCGACGAGATCGAGAAGGCGCAGAAGGCGCCCAACTACCGGCTCAAGGTCGCGGTCTCGAAGGTCAAGCTGCCCGAGGTCAAGCGCACCACCAAGGGCCCGCGCTACACGCCCCTGTCGCGCCGCCAGGACCGGCCGAACGCGATCCTCTGGCTGATCCGCAACCATCCCGAACTGAAGGACGCGCAGGTCATCCGGCTCGTCGGCACCACCAAGGCGACGATCCAGCAGATCCGCGAGCGGACCCACTGGAACTCGGCCTCGCTCCAGCCGATGGACCCGGTCACGCTCGGCCTGTGCTCGCAGATCGACCTCGACTTCGAGGTGCAGCGCGCCGCCAAGGACCGCCCCGCCGTGCTGCCGACCGATGGCGGCGCCAAGCTCCTGCCGACCGAGGTCTCGACCGCCCCGGCCGCCGCGGAGCGGGAGGAAGAGGAAGAAGATCTCAATGCCGATGCGGTCTTCGCCAAGCTCAAGGGCATGAGCCGCATCGACGAGGACGACGACGAGGCGTAATCGTTTCGCTCCCCGATTGGGCTTCTGCGTAACGCCTGCAAGGCCGATTGTGAAAGAAACTTCTCGCCCACCCGCGCCAAATGCGGAATAATGCCAGCCGGCCGCTCCCACGGAGCGGCGGCAGGCGCGAGGACGTGGCATGATCCACGGTGGCGTGACCGAGAGCGGCTCTCACCCGAGTGGCTCGAACCTTGGCGGCTTGGTCCAGAGCGGTGCGACCGAGTTCGGCCTGTCCCCCGAACCCGCAGGGGTCCCGGACGAGCAGCCGCTCGCCGCCGTGCCCAGCGAGCCGGTGACGCTGGCCGAATCCCTGATGAGTGAAGCGGGCTGGGGCCCGGAGAATTTCGGCGCCGAGGGCCCGAACCCGCCCTACCTGCGCATCGGCGGCAAACTGTGGGTGACGCTCACCGAGTTCGAGCCTTGCTTCGCCTCGTTCCGCCGCGACCGCGGCCCGTTCCGCTCGAAGGTCGCGATCGCCAGCCACCTCGCCAAGTACGACGCGATCATGGTCGATCCGCTGGCCTTCGAGGAGTGCTTCGGCCCCGGCGAGGGCAACCAGACGGTGTTCCCGTTCGGTGCATGGCTGGAGATCCGCCGCGTCGGCTTCGGCGGACTGGAATTATGGGGCAAGCGCCAGGGCGCCGTGACCCTTCCGCTCGACGCCCTGGCGGTGGGGTCGGCGATCTGGCTGCGGCGGAAGGGCTCGGCACCGCGCTCTGCATCGACGTGAGCCTCTCGGACGGTTGATGTCGATCGGTTCGTAAACCGCCGGCCTCCTCCCTCGTCCCGCAAGCGGGGTGAGGGAATGCGCGGTGAGCGAACAGCGCTTCTGAGGAACCTCACGCCGAAGCCAGCGGCTTCGACACGTCCTCCAGCGACTTGCCCTCGGCCGCCGTGCCCCAGATCCAGCCGACGATGGACGCCACTGCCATCAGGGCCGCACCGATGAAGTAGCCGACCAGCACGAGGTCGCGCGAGCCCGTCTCCACCAGTGCGCCGAACAGCAGTGGCCCCGAGACGCCGCCGATGCCGGTGCCGATGGCGTAGAAGGCGGCGATCGCCAGCGCGCGGATCTCCAGCGGGAATGTCTCGGCCACCGTGAGGTAGGCGGAACTCGCCGCGGCGGAGGCGAAGAAGAACACGCCCATCCAGGCCGCCGTTTGGCCCCAGGGGCCGAGCATGTCGGCGCGGAAGACGAGGCCGACCACCACAAGCAGCACCGCCGAGATGCCGTAGGTGAAAGCGATCATCCGGCGCCGGCCCACGGTGTCGAACAGGCGGCCGAGCAGCAGCGGGCCGAGGAACGAGCCGAGCGCGAAGGGCAGCAGGTACCAGCCGACATCGCCGCCGGGCACGTTGTAGAAGCGCTCCAGCACCAGCGCGTAGGTGAAGAACAGCGCGTTGTAGAAGAACGCCTGGGCGATCATCAGCGCAAGGCCGACCATGGTCTGGCGCCGGTTGGTGACGAACAGGGCGTTGGCAACCTCCGCGAGCGGGGTGTGGCTGCGGACCTTGAGCTTGAGGCGGCGCGACGCATCGGGCGGGGGCAGGGTGATGCCGTCATCCGTGAAGCGCTTCTCGATGCCCGTCACCACCCGGTCGGCCTCCGCGGCGTAGCCGTGGGTGACGAGCCAGCGCGGGCTCTCCGGGATCCAGGTGCGCAGGAGCAGGATGACGAGGCCGATGCCGCCGCCGACGAAGAAGGCGATACGCCAGCCATAGGCCGGGTCGATCCATTCCGGGCGCAGGAGCGCGATCGACAGGAACGAGCCGAGCGCCGCCCCGATCCAGAACGAGCCGTTGATGACGAGATCCGTCCAGCCGCGCACGCGCGCCGGGATCAACTCCTGGATGGTCGAGTTGATCGCGGTGTACTCGCCGCCAATGCCGGCTCCCGTGAGAAAGCGGAACAGGCAGAAGCTTGCAATATTCCACGACAGGCCCGTGGCGGCGGTGGCGGCGAGGTAGAGCGCCAGGGTGATGAAGAACAGCTTCTTTCGCCCGATCCGGTCGGTGAGCCAGCCGAAGCCGATGGCGCCGACGACCGCGCCGACGAGGTAGGAGCTCGCGGCCAGTCCCACGTCGAACTCGGTGAAGGACATCGGTGCCTTGCGCAGCGCGCCGACGAGGGCACCGGCCAGGGTCACTTCGAGCCCGTCGAGCACCCAGGTGATGCCGAGGGCAACGATAACGAGGGTGTGGAAGCGGCCGAAGGGCAGGCGGTCGAGGCGGGCGGCGATGTCGGTGTCGACGACGGTGCCGGTGGCGACGCGCTCGGGGGCTGCGGCCCCGGCCTGACCTTCCGCTACGCTCGTCATGGACCCTCCGTTTACCCTGACTCGGCAAATGTGTTCGCAAGTCCCACCCGGCGGAAGACCGAGGGCAGGGCATATCGGCGTTCGGAAACGCTTCAGGTTGCGGAATAGCCCCATTCGCCGGGCCACCCGCCATGAATTTTTTCGCACATCTCACCGCTAGAGCATCGGCCTGGATATCGGATCCAGGCCGATGCTCTAGCCTTCTGATTTCACATCGTCTTTTTCCGAAAGCCGGAGACCACCTTTCGGGACGATGCTCTAGAACCCTGCTCCCGCCGGTGGCCGCCGGGCTGGCCTCCATGGGGGCCGTGCTCGCAGTTTCCACACTGGCGAGCGCCGGCGGCGCCGAGCGCTGGGCGCTACGCCCCAAGACGGTGCTTGCTCCGGCTGCATCGGAGCCCGGTCCGATCGAGCCCGCCCCGGCCTTGCGCGGATCGAAGGCCATTCCGGTCTCGGAGATGCCCGGCGAGCGGCGCACGGTGCGCATCGTCTACCAGGGCTATCTGCCGGCCGAGTCCCGCTGAAGCGGGGTCAGCGGGTCTCGGCGGACAGCCGCGGGTCGAGCGCCTCGCCGAGGCCGTCGCCGAGCCGGTTCAGGGCAACCAGGGTGACCACGAGGAAGCAAGCGGGCGCGGCGAGCATCCAGGGCGCGGATTCGAGCGCGCGGGCACCTTCCGCGATCAGCACGCCCCAGGAGGTGTCGGGCTCCTGCACGCCGAGGCCGAGGAACGACAGGAAGCTCTCCAAGAGGATCACCCGCGGGACCAGCAGGGTCGCCGCCGCGATGATCGGCCCCAGCGTGTTCGGTACGATGTGGCGGAGAAGGATCGTGCCCGTGCCCGCCCCGAGGGCCGAGGCGGCGCGGACGAAGTCGCGGTCCTTGAGGGAAAGCGTCTGGGTGCGGACGATGCGGGCCATGTCGAGCCACTCGACCGCGGCCACCGCCACCAGCACCAGCCACAGGCCCGCGCGGAAGAACACCAGCAGCATGATGACGAAGAACACGAAGGGCAGGGCGTAGAGGATGTCGAGGAGGCGCATCATCAGTGCATCGACCGTGCCTCCGGCCATGCCGGAGACCGCGCCGTAGGCGACGCCGATCAGCAGGGCGGCGAGCGCCGCGGTCAGCCCGATCAGCAGGGAGACCTGCCCCGCCGCGAGGCAGCGGGTGAGGAGGTCGCGCCCGAGCGCATCGGTGCCGAGGAAGAAATACAGCTCTCGGATCGGCGCCTCGACCACGAGCCGGCGCCCGTCCGCGGACCGCTCCCGCACCTGTACCTCACCGAACAGGCCGGAGCGGGGCAGCAAGCGCAAGGAGCGCGCGTCGATGGGTTTTGGCGCCGTCAGGGTCAGCCGCACCCGGTCGCCGTCCTGCACCACATCCTCCAGCGTCACCCGCATCCGAAAGGCAAGGCGCGTCAGGGCAGGGCGCACCGCGTCGGGCCGCGGGTGGGCGGCAAGGCTCGGGGCGACCCGGACGAAATCCGGATAGATCCGCTCGGGCGGGTGGCCGGTGAGAGGCGGGCCGACGAAACAGGCCAGGGCGATCAGGGCGAGGCTCGCCAGTGCGGCAAGCGCCGGGCGGTCGCGGACAAGGCGGCGAACGAGCGCCGGGCTCATGCCGACAGCCTCACGCGCGGGTCGAGGGCGGCGGCGATGAGGTCGGCGATCAGGTTGAAGACGATCACCAGCACCGCGACCAGGATCACCGTGCCCATCACCAGGGTGTAGTCGCGGTTGAGCGCCCCCTCCACGAAGTAGCGGCCGATGCCGGGCAGGCCGAAGATGGTCTCGACCACCACCGAGCCGGTCATCAGCCCCGCCGCCAGCGGCCCGAGGGTGGCGACCACGGGGAGCAGCGCCCCGCGCAAAGCGTGCCGGGCGATGCGCACGCGCGACAGCCCCATGGCGCGCTGCGTGCGGATATGCGGCTGGATCAGCACCTCGCCGAGCGAGGCGCGGGTGAGCCGGGCGATGCCGGCCGCGTGGGGCAAGGCCAGGGTGAGCACCGGTAGCACGAGGTTTTGCGGCGCGCCGTCGGCCCAGCCGCCGACCGGGAGCCATGCCAGCCCGAGACCGAACACGATCTGGAGCAGGGGGGCGGTGACGAAGTTCGGCACCGCGAGACCGAGGGAGGCGGCCAATCCCACCAGCCGATCGGCGGCCCCGCCGCGATCGAGCGCGGCGAGGCTCCCCAGCGCCAAGCCGAGAGCCAGCGCGAGGACGAGCGCGAGCCCGCCGAGCGTCACCGAGACCGGAAGCCCCCGCGCGAACAGGTCGGTGACGGTGAGATCGCGGAAGGTGAAGGAGGGGCCGAGATCGCCCCGCAGGAGGCTCGTGAGATAGCGCCCGAACTGCACGATCAGCGGTTGGTCGAGGCCGTAGACCCGGCGCAGATTCTCCATCGCCGCCGGCGGCAGCGGGCGCTCCAGATCGAACGGCCCGCCCGGCGCCAGCCGGATCAGGAAGAAGCTGCCCGCCACCACGAGGAACAGGGTCGGCAGGCTCTGGGCGATCCGGCGCAGGATCAGCGGGATCATATCAGCGGGATCATGGATCGAGCCGGAGATAGCGGGTGGGGGCGACGTTGCGGATGTTCGGGTGCACCCCGTGCAGCCGTGGCGAAATCAGCGCCTTCGAGCGGTAATGCAGCAGCGGCACCCAGGGCAGTTCGTCGAGCACGAGAGTTTCGGCCTCGAACAGCATCCGCGCGCGGGCCTCGACGTCGCGCTCCTGCGCCGCCCGCGTCAGCAGACCGTCGAAGGCTGCGTTCGACCAGCGCCCGGCATTGAACCCGTCATTGCCGGTGCGGAGCAAGAACAGAAAGTTCTGCGGGTCGGAATAGTCGGCGACCCAGGACATCCGGGCGAGGTCGAAGGTGCCGCCGTCGCGCAGATAGGCGAAGTGGGTCTTGGCGTCGGTGGAGACGAAGCGGGTCACGACGCCGATGCCGCGCCACGCGTCCGCCAGCGCGATCGCCGTGTTGCGGTTGTTGTCGGTGACGTTGAAGCGGTACTCGACCGTCAGCGGATGGCCCGGCCCGTAGCCGGCTTGCCCCAGCAGCCGCAGCGCCTCCTCCTCGCGGTCGATCGGCCCGTCCTCGCGCCCCGGTAGGAGCGGGGGCGGCAGGGCGTTGTCGAGGCCCGCCGGACAGAACGAATAGGCCGGGGCCATAGTCTGCCCCCAGACGATCTCGGCCAGGAATTCCCGGTCGATGGCGAGCGAGAGGGCGCGGCGCACCCGCGCATCGTCGAAGGGTTTTTTACGCAGGTTGAAGGCGATGGCGAGAAGCCCGAGCCCCGGCCCGAGCTGCACCTGCGCGCCGAAGCGCTCCTTCAACGAGGCGATCTGGTCGGCGGGCAGGTCGGAGAGGGAATCGATCTCGCCGGCCGCGTAGCGCCGCACCGCCGCGGCGAGATCCGGGGTCGGGATGATGTCGATCCGCTCGATCGGGATCGCGGCGGCGTCGCGGTAATGCGGGTTTCGGTTGAGCGCGATGCGGTCGTTCGGCACCCAATCGACCAGGGCGTAGGGGCCGTTCGAGACGAGATTGCCGGGCCGCGCGAAGGCATCGCCCCAGCGCTCCAGCGAGGGGCGGTGGACCGGCAGCGAGGTCTGGTGCGTCAAGAGTTCGAGGAGGTAGGGCACCGGCTCGGCGAGCGCGATCTCCAGCGTTTGGGGATCGGGGGCCGTCACCCCCAGCGTCTCCGGAGGCTGCTCGCCCGCGTTGACGGCCGCCGCCCCGCGGATCGGGAACAGCACCTCGGCGTATTTCGCCGCCGTCTTCGGATCGAGGATCCGGCGCAGCGAGAACAGGAAATCGTCCGCCGTCACCGCATCGCCGTTCGACCAGCGCCCGTCGGATCGCAGGGTGAAACGGTAGGTGAGGTGGTCGTCGGAGACGGTCCAGCGCGCGGCCATGCCGGGGATGATGGTGCCGCGGTTGTCGTAGGTCAGCAGCCCCTCGAACAGGTCGCGCAGGATATGCGCCTCGGCCACCGTCGAGGTCTTGTGCGGATCGAGCGTTTCCGGGTCGGCGTCGTTGCCGCGGCGGTAGACGCGCGGCGCCGCCCGCGCCGGGGCGTGGAGGGCGAGCCCGGCAGCCAAAGCTGCGCCGGTTTGCAGAATGGTGCGCCGGAGGAGGCTCATAGGCTGCTCACCCGACGCTTCGGCGATGGCACGGCGCCAAGCGGCTTACGGACAGGCAAACCGGCTCCCGACGCATCCCCTCGCCCCGCAAGCGGGGAGAGGGTCGCGACGACCTTGTCGTCGGCGCGACGAGGCGGCAGCCGAAGGTGAGGGGGCGGCCACGGAGGAGTCGCATCCGGAAACACCCCCTCACCGCCGCTTCGGCTTCGCCTGCGCTTCCCGCAGGCACGACAAGGTGCCTGCGTGCCTCTCCCCGCCCTGCGGGGAGAGGGGAGGGGCGGTGCGCGGGCCTTCGAACACAGCCGTCAGGCCCTCAGGCCCCTGTCTCGCCCTTCAAGCCTGCCGCCTCGATGCCGGCCAGCGCGCAGATCTCATCGTTGTCGGAGGTGTCGCCGGAGACGCCCACCGCGCCGAGCAGGCGGCCGTCGGCATCGTGGATCAGCACGCCGCCGGGCACCGGCACCAGGGCGTCGGGGCCGACGAGGTGGCTCACCGCGGCGACGAAATGCGGCTGCTCCTCGGCCCGCTTGGCGATCGCCCGCGAGCCGAGCCCGAGCGCCAGCGCACCGTTGGCCTTACCGCGGGCGATCTCCGCCCGGCGCAGCGAGGTGCCGTCCTCGGCCGCCAGGCACTTGAGGGCGCCGCGGGCGTCGTAGACGACCACCGCCAGCGGCTTCAGGCCCCGTTCCCGCGCGGTCTTCAGGGCGGTCGCCACGAGGGTCTGGGCGGCGGCGAGCGTCAGGTCTGTCATCAGAATATCCTCGCGGATGTCCTCGAAGGGCAGGTCATCCCAAGGACATGCACCGGCGGCGGCCGTTTCGCCAAGCGCGCGCCTTCAGGCGATCGTCACCTCGGTCCGCACCGAGTTGGCGATGAAGCAGGTCTCGTGCGCCTCATGGTGGAGCGCGGCGAGCCGCTCCGCATCGGGCGCCGTGCCGGCCCAGTCGAGGCGCGGATGCAGCACCACCCGCGTCACCGCCTGCCGGCCGGGGGCGATCTCCGCCATCGTGCCCTCGGCATGGTCGCGGTAGGACCGCGCGACGAAGCCGGCGAGCCGGGCGACATGGAGGAAGCTCAGCATGTGGCAGGTCGAGAGCGCCGCCACCAACATCTCCTCGGGATCGACCGCCGCCGCTACCGCCCACTTGCCGACGACGTGCGGCGACGCCGAACCGGCCAGCTCCACCCCGCCATCGAAGCGTATGGTGTGGCCGCGGCTGTAGCGCCCGGCGGAAAAGTCTTCGCCCGCAGCCAGCGCCCAGCGGACATCCGCGGTGTAGGTCGCCATCCTCGCCTCCCGATCCGTCGGCAGCAGCCTATCCGGCGCGGGCGCCTTCGGCCAAGCCGGCGGCGCGGCGCCGCGGCGGCGGCGCACACTGGCGCAGTGAGGCAACCGGTCTAGTTCCGCCTCCACCCTCGAGAGCAGGAACCCTGACGCCATGGCCGACATATCGGAGCGCCCTCACGTCCTGTGCCACATGACCACCTCGGTCGATGGGCGCATCAAGGTCCGGCGCTGGACCACCATCGACGCGGATTCGCACTACGAGGACGTCCACAAGCAGCTTAAGGGCGACGCCTGGATGTGCGGGCGCATCACCATGCAGGGCTACGCCGACAGCGCGAAGCCGCTGGCCGCCGATCCGCCTGAGGAGCCGGTGTCGCGCGAGGATCACGTCGCCCGCACCGATGCGTCCGGCTACGCGGTGGCGCTCGATGCCCGCGGCGCGATGGATTGGGGCGCGCGCAACGATATCGAGGGCGATCACGTCATCGTGCTGACGACGGGACAGGCCTCGGACGACCGCCTGCGACGCCTGAAGGCCGGAGGCCAGTCCTTCATCCTGGCCGGCGAGCACGAGGTCGATTTCGCCCTGGCGCTGGCCAAGCTCAAGCGCCTGTTCGGCATCGAGCGGCTGCTGGTCGAGGGCGGCGGGCGCATCAACGGCTCGCTGCTGAAGGCCGGGCTCGTGGACGAGCTGAGCTTGCTGCTCGCGCCCGCCGTCGACGGCGTGCTCGGCACGCCGGCCCTGTTCGACTTCGAGGGCGGGGAGGGCGAGTCCATGGGTTCGCGCCGCCGCCTCACCCGCACCGCCTGCGAGCCGTTCGACGACGGTACGGTCTGGCTGCGCTACCGCATCGAAGCGGTTGGCTGATCCGGTTTCCGCTTGATCAAAGCGGGGACCGTATCAGCAAGCCCGCGCGGCGCTTGAGCGAAGCCCAAATCCGCCATCCCGGAGGGATCAAACGGCGACTGTATTGCGGGTCAAGCCATGAGGTTGCTTTCAGCGAAGGTTTTGTCGTCCTTGAGGAGGGCGTTGGCGAGGACGACGAGGCGTCGGCCGGTGGCGACGATGGCGACCTTGGCGGGTTTGCCCGCGTCTCGCA